>NZ_JAAGOU010000069.1:0-2500 GCF_010500775.1 Salipiger sp. PrR002 | reverse complement strand
GCGGGACACGTGAAATCCTGTCTGAAGATCGGGGGACCACCCCCGAAGGCTAAGTACTCCTTACTGACCGATAGCGAACCAGTACCGTGAGGGAAAGGTGAAAAGCACCCCGACGAGGGGAGTGAAACAGTACCTGAAACCGAACGCCTACAATCAGTCGGAGGCTCCTCGAGAGCTGACGGCGTACCTTTTGTATAATGGGTCATCGACTTGGTCTATCTAGCAAGCTTAAGCCGTTAGGTGTAGGCGCAGCGAAAGCGAGTCTTAATAGGGCGATGAGTTAGATGGATCAGACCCGAAACCGAGTGATCTAGGCATGACCAGGATGAAGGTTAGGTAACACTAACTGGAGGTCCGAACCCACACCTGTTGAAAAAGGTCGGGATGAGTTGTGCCTAGGGGTGAAAGGCCAATCAAACTCGGAGATAGCTGGTTCTCCGCGAAATCTATTTAGGTAGAGCGTCATCCGAATACCCCTGGGGGTAGAGCACTGGATGGGTAATGGGGCCCCACAGGCTTACTGATCCTAACCAAACTCCGAATACCAGGGAGTACTAGATGGCAGACACACTGCGGGTGCTAACGCCCGTAGTGGAGAGGGAAACAACCCTGACCTCCGGCTAAGGCCCCCAATTCATGGCTAAGTGGGAAAGCAGGTGGGACGACCAAAACAACCAGGAGGTTGGCTTAGAAGCAGCCATCCTTTAAAGATAGCGTAACAGCTCACTGGTCTAATTAAGTTGTCCTGCGGCGAAGATGTAACGGGGCTCAAGCCATGAGCCGAAGCCGAGGATGCGCATAGCGCATGGTAGCGGAGCGTAGTGTGACATAGGACTACTCCTCTTCTGCATCCTTCGGGATGTAATGGAGGAGCAAGTCCTTTCTGTGAAGCCGGGCTGTAAGGCATCCGGTGGAGAGATCACTAGCGAGAATGATGACATGAGTAGCGACAAAGAGTGTGAGAGACACTCTCGCCGAAAGTCCAAGGGTTCCTGCTTAAAGCTAATCTGAGCAGGGTAAGCCGGCCCCTAAGGCGAGGCCGAAAGGCGTAGTCGATGGGAACCAGGTCAATATTCCTGGGCCATGTGGTGGTGACGGATTGCAGAGGTCGTTCTTCCTTATCGGATTGGAAGGGCGGCTGAGCGGTTCCTGGAAATAGCCCCACTTTGAGACCGTACCCTAAACCGACACAGGTGGACTGGTAGAGAATACCAAGGCGCTTGAGAGAACGATGTTGAAGGAACTCGGCAAAATACCTCCGTAAGTTCGCGAGAAGGAGGCCCAGTTTCAACGCAAGTTTTGGCTGGGGGCACAAACCAGGGGGTGGCGACTGTTTACTAAAAACACAGGGCTCTGCGAAGTCGCAAGACGACGTATAGGGTCTGACGCCTGCCCGGTGCCTGAAGGTTAAAAGGAGGGGTGAGAGCTCTGAATTGAAGCCCAGGTAAACGGCGGCCGTAACTATAACGGTCCTAAGGTAGCGAAATTCCTTGTCGGGTAAGTTCCGACCTGCACGAATGGCGTAACGACTTCCCCGCTGTCTCCAACATCGACTCAGCGAAATTGAATTGCCTGTCAAGATGCAGGCTTCCCGCGGTTAGACGGAAAGACCCCGTGCACCTTTACTACAGCTTCACACTGGCATCAGGCCATGCATGTGCAGGATAGGTGGTAGGCTTCGAAGCAGACACGCCAGTGTCTGTGGAGCCTTCCTTGAGATACCACCCTTGCATTGCTTGATGTCTAACCGCGATCCCTTATCGGGTTCCGGGACCCTGTGTGGCGGGTAGTTTGACTGGGGCGGTCGCCTCCTAAAGCGTAACGGAGGCGCGCGAAGGTTGGCTCAGAGCGGTCGGAAATCGCTCGTTGAGTGCAATGGCAGAAGCCAGCCTGACTGCAAGACTGACAAGTCGAGCAGAGTCGAAAGACGGCCATAGTGATCCGGTGGTCCCAAGTGGGAGGGCCATCGCTCAACGGATAAAAGGTACGCCGGGGATAACAGGCTGATACTGCCCAAGAGTCCATATCGACGGCAGTGTTTGGCACCTCGATGTCGGCTCATCTCATCCTGGGGCTGGAGCAGGTCCCAAGGGTATGGCTGTTCGCCATTTAAAGAGGTACGTGAGCTGGGTTTAGAACGTCGTGAGACAGTTCGGTCCCTATCTGCCGTGGGTGTAGGATACTTGAGAGGAGTTGCCCCTAGTACGAGAGGACCGGGGTGAACGATCCACTGGTGGACCAGTTGTCGTGCCAACGGCAGTGCTGGGTAGCTATGATCGGACAGGATAACCGCTGAAGGCATCTAAGCGGGAAGCCCCCCTCAAAACAAGGTATCCCTGAGGGCCGTGGAAGACCACCACGTCGATAGGCCGGAGGTGTAAGTGCAGCAATGCATTCAGCTGACCGGTACTAATGGCCCGATAGGCTTGATCCGATCCAGGAACAGCAAGGCTGTTCCAGATCAGACGAAGCATACAACCCCTACACATACTTGACTTGG
>NZ_JAAGOU010000068.1:0-5699 GCF_010500775.1 Salipiger sp. PrR002 | reverse complement strand
CCGTCATCCACCTGCGATGTCGCTCAGCACTCAACTGCGATGTCGCGCCACAAGCCTTCTTGAGGCTGTCTTCAACGTGCTTCTCCATGCTGCGCGTCAGCTCACGCTGAAGCTGGGCGGCAGAGGCGATCTTGCGGCCATTGAACCGCATTTCGATGCGAGCCATCGCGTCGTTCCTTTTCTGTTAGCCCTTCGGAGGGAAGGGATCGTTGCCGTAGGTGTTACGCTCGCGGATGCGACCGTTCTCGCCGTGGATCAGCATCTCGCTGCCCTGGCGCATGGCGGATTCTCGCGCGGCCGCGATGGCCTCGCGCTGCGTGCCATGGACGGAAGACGCGCGGGAGTTGCCCGCCCCCTTCACTGCCCAACCGCCCTGATGCGGCACAACATGCTGATTTTTCTTAGACATTTTAAGCTCCATATGTCGATTTCGGTTGACGATTCTGCCAACCTTGTGTTTAAATATAGATTAGGAAATGGCGCTTATCAACCAAAACAACAACCGCCGGGAGAGGACCATGTTCGGACAAAGGCTCAGGCTTGCCCGCAAGCGGGCTGGCCTATCCATGCAAGCTCTCGCCGACCGCGTGACCCCAAGCGTGTCGGCGCAGGCCATCAGCAAATACGAAGCGGACAAGATGATGCCGTCCTCGTCGGTGTTGGTCGGCCTCGGAAAGGCGCTCGGCGTGTCGCTGGATTTTCTTGTCGGTGGCCAGGTCGAAGCTCTGGAAAGCGTCGAGTGGCGGAAGAACTCGACTGCCTCGGCGCAGGATCGCGCGATGGCGGAAGCCATCGTGATCGAGAAGCTCGAAGACTATCTCGCCATCGAGGACATCCTCGACCTGCATCCGGCTGAAGACCCGTTCGCCGCGCTGCGCGTGGACATGGTAGCCGATGAAGAGGCCATCGACGCCAAAGCGCGGGACGTGCGGCGCGAGTGGAAGCTCGGGATCGACCCCATCCCAAGCATGACCGCCCTGCTCGAAGACAAGGGGCTCAAGGTCATCGAGGCCGATCTACCTGAGCGCATCAACGGGCTGGCTTGTCATGTTGAGCGGGCGGAAGGTGCACCGACTGAGGTGATCGTCGTCTCGCGGCACACCAACGTCGAGCGCAAGCGCTTCAACCTCGCCCATGAGCTCGCGCATCGGATCATCATCGAGACCGGCAATGTCGCGCTGAAAAAGGAGCCGTCCATGCACCGCTTCGCGGGGGCGTTTCTTATCCCGCGCGAGCATCTGGAAGAGGAAGCTGGCCGGAACCGGCACGGCATGACCTGGATAGAGATCATGCGGCTCAAGCGCACCTACGGAGTCTCTGCCGCCGCGATGCTCGTGCGGCTCGGCCAAGTGGGCATTCTGTCGAAGAGCGCTGTGGAATATGCGTTCAAGACCTATGCGCGAAGCTGGCGGCGCGAAGAGCCGGAGCCTATCGGTCCCGGTGAGGGTTTCGCGGCCTTCGAGAAGCCGCAACGCTTCGAGCGCCTCGTTTGGCGCGCGCTCGGCGAGGAGTTGATTTCGCCTGTTCGCGCTGCCCAGATGCTCGGGCTCCCTTTGAGCGTTGTCGAACGTGACATCAGGGGGCCGCGTGACCAGTGACCTGTATCGTCGTCAATGATGCGTCCTGCCTGATCGACCTGAAGAAGGGAGAGTTGCTGCACGTCCTGCTGCGGCTGCCCTATCGGTTCATCGTGCCCCTGCCCATCCGTGAGGAGGAGCTCCTCGACTTCACGGCGCAGGAATGGCGGATGCTCGAAGATGGTGGCCTTGCCACCTATGATCTGCCGGGCGAAGAGGTCGCGCGGGTTTTCGCACTGAAGCGGGAACATAGCCGCTTGTCGGCCAACGACTGCTTCGCCCTCGTGACGACAACCTGCCAGGAGAACGGTATCCTCCTGACCGGCGACAACCTGCTGCGCAAGGTGGCCACCGCCCGCGCCGTGCGCGTTCATGGCGTACTCTGGATCATTGACGAACTGCACGCGGCCGGTGTCTGCGAGGTCGAGCTTCTCATCTCCGCGCTGCAGGTCTGGCGCGCGGATGATGCTGTCTTCCTGCCCGTGGCTGAGATCGACAAGCGGCTGCGCCGTCTCAGCGCATAGCTGCAGAGATTGCCGATCATCTCACCTTCTGGGCATAGGTCTATGGAGGACAGAAGTGCGTCAAGGAATTCGGAAATCCCATCAGCAGCATTCAGTTCGCGGTGCACCACATCCGATAGCGCCCTTGTCTCGTTACCTCACGGATTAGCCCTCGCGCTTCCATCCAAGCAAGGTTGCGCTGAACGGCAGTTCGACTGGCGCCTGTAATGGCCTCGGCCATTGGCGCAGAAACGAGTGGCCATTCCGTAAGTGTGGCGAGCAGCGCCGGAGGGGTCTTACCCGAGAGCGGCGACATTTCGGTTTCTGCCCGCACAAACCAAGACTCAATGTCATCTAGGTAACGCATCGCAGTCAGGCACGACGTCGCCATTCCCTCAAGCCAGCGAGCGAGGCGATCGACCGGCGGGCCACTAACACGGAGCCCCCCTGCCCCGCCCATGGCGAGCGGTGCGAAGATGGCGCCGCTTCCATCGCTGGCCGCGATCCTGGACGCGGTGACGGCGTGTCGCGTTGCCCTTAAATCGGCTCTGCCTCACTTTGTGTGGCGCAACTATCCTGAAACTGGAAAATTCAGGAGGGATAGTTGTGAGTTCGAAGAAGCACTGGTCGCCGGGCAGCGATGTTGCAGTTCAAAGCGTTGAACGAAGTGAATCCGGCGGGTGGATTGTATCTGGCGTCTTGGCACCCAACGGCATTTGCCCAGACTGTGGATTGCATTCACGCCGACGTCATGGCTGGCGGCGTCGGTGGCTGCAGGATTATCCCGCGCATGGAGACGCGGTAACGGTTGATCTCGCAGTTTGCCGTTGGCGATGTTTGGCGCCTGCTTGCCCGCGCCGGACTTTCTCGGACCAGATCAGCTCGATTGCGCGTCCATTTGCACGTCGTACTTCGCGTGTAGGGGAGATTGTCGGCCATCTTGGGCATGCGACAGGCGGACGGCCTGC
Source organism: Salipiger sp. PrR002 (assembly GCF_010500775.1). Taxonomy (NCBI): domain Bacteria; kingdom Pseudomonadati; phylum Pseudomonadota; class Alphaproteobacteria; order Rhodobacterales; family Roseobacteraceae; genus Salipiger; species Salipiger sp. PrR002. Next base: position 2,651 of record NZ_JAAGOU010000068.1, on the reverse strand, counting down.
GGAGCGGTTGTTGCATCGTTTGAGCCTTGGGGTCAGCGATGACACGGTGCTCAGGCAGCTGAAAAGGTGTGCTCAAGGCACCACCGAGGCGCCGACAATCATCGGGATCGACGATTGGAGCTGGCGGAAATCGCAAACCTACGGCACGATCATCGTGGATCTGGAGCGTCGCGTGGTCATCGACATCCTCGAGGATCGAGATGTCGTCACCTGCACCAACTGGCTAAAGCGACACCCCGAGGTGGAAGTGATCAGCAGAGATCGGTGCGGTCTCTACGCCAAGGCTGCCCGGCAAGGGGCACCGCAGGCAAAGCAGGTCGCCGACCGGTTCCATATCGTGCAAAACCTGCGGCAGGCCATCGAGGAGCAGATGAACCTTCACGGCCGTGCCACCGGCAGGGCGCTGCTGTCCGACGCCGACAACATCACCGCAGCCGGAAGCCTTCTGAAGTCCCGCCTTGCGCACAGGACGTCCCGGGAAGAGATTTTCACCACCATCCATGCGCTCCGAAATCAGGGACTTTCCTGCAGCGAGATCGGGCGGCGAACAGGGTTTCCGCGTCGCAGCATCGCGAAATGGCTGCAGTTCGAAACACCACCGGACCGCAGGCGGGCCGCTTTGAAGCCGAGTTCGCCATGGTATTTTGAAGAGTTCCTGAGCCAAAGCTGGAAGGAGGGCATTCGAACTGGCAGCGCCCTTTTCAGTCTGATCCAAGAGCGTGGTTACGAGGGGAGCCAGTCGCATTTGCAGCGGCTGCTGGCGGGTTGGCGCAGAGCCGAACAGCAAGCGAGCGATCCCAAGGTAGAACACAAGATCCTGGACCCGGTGCGGGACCCGGAAACGGGGCACGCGATCTCCCCGGTCATCGCGGCCGCGCTGTGCATCAAACCGCGCGGCAAGCTCACCTCGGATCAGGCGCGTAAAGTCGATGCTCTCAAGACCCGCTCTCCCGCCTTCGTATCGATGCGCAGCCTCGCCATGCGGTTCAACGGTATCATGCGTGGGCGCGACGCAGGCCCGCTCCCTGCATGGATCGACGACGCAATCGAAACCGAGTTGGTGCCGATCGTGCGCTTTGCCCGCACATTGAACCGGGACTTCGATGCGGTCAAAAACGCGATTGAGATGCCTTGGAGCAACGGCCAGGCGGAAGGTCAGATCAACCGCCTGAAAACCCTCAAACGCGCCATGTACGGTCGGGCCGGCCCAGAATTGTTGCGGGCAAGAATGCTACCGTTTGACCACACAAAGTGAGGCAGAGCCCAATTAAGGGCTACGCGACAGCAATGTTGGAAGGTGATATTTCGGTCATCCGGAAAGTCCTTTCGATGATTAAAAGCTAGTCATTCCAGTAACTGGAAGGTCAAGGGTGAGCAGTGGACTTTTGCTGGGATTCATTCAATAAAGCTTCGCAAAAAGGACACCATCTCGGGATCATCCCATTCGGCCGGGCCGACCAGTCGCCCGAGCTCCCGCCCCTGCGCGTCGATCAGGATCGTCGTCGGCAGGCCAACGGTGCGCAGCGCGGTCATCGAAAGCATGGTCTGGTCGACATACATATTGAGATTGGTGACACCGATCTCGTCGTAGAAACGCCGAACGATTTGTGATCCGGCCCGGTCGATGGAAAGGGCAACCACTTCGAAGTCGTCGCCGCCAAGTTCCGCCTGAAGCGCATCGAGCGTCGGCATCTCTTCGCGGCAGGGGACGCACCAGGTTGCCCAAACATTCACGAGGATCACTTTGCCGCGAAAATCTTCCATGTCTCCGCGGCTGCCGTCATCTTTCTCGTAGCGCACATTGGCGACAGGCTGCGGGGTGTCGTGAAGTGCAAACCCTTGCGGTGTCGCGAAAGCCGCGCCGACGGACAGTGCCCAGGCGATCAGCGGCGGTTTCAGATTTTTCATGGCGTTTTCTCCTTGGCGGATTGGGTTTTGTGGTCACGGACGATCGGCAGCAGCGTTTCCTGCAGGATTGCTCGTGTGATCGGACCAACATGGCGGTAGGCGATGGTGCCGTCGGGCGCGATGACGTAGGTTTCGGGCACGCCATAGACGCCCCATTCGATACCGGCGCGTCCGTTGATGTCGGCCCCGATGCGCGCGTAGGGATCACCCAACTCGTCGAGCCAGGCGCGCGCCTGATCGGGCGGGTCCTTGTAGTTGATTCCGTAGAGCGGCACCTCACCGGTTGCACTCAACTCCATGAACAACGGGTGTTCGGCACGGCAGGGCACACACCACGAGGCGAAGACGTTCACCAGTGACACGTGTCCGATCAGGTCCTGCGTCGAAAGACCTTCTTCTCGGCCGAGCACCGGGGGCAGCGCGAAGTCGGGCACGGGTTTGCCGAGAAGTGCCGACGGCAAGTCGTCGCCACCCCTGAAAAGCCCCCAACCGAACAGGACCATGAGGGCAAAAGCTATCAGCGGAACCAGCACGAACCCGGAGATACTACGTCGCGACACAGGGTCGGCATTTCCCTCGACCTCTTCCGTCATGGCTGCGCCTGCTCATCGGCAAGGGATCGGCTTTCCTGCGACGCGCGGATCCGGTCGGGCCATGTGCTCTTGATGTAGTCAATGATCGCCGTGATCTGTATGCGCCGTTTCCGCCCCATTGATTTGGGACGTTTTTGCCGTGTGACGTCT
>NZ_JAAGOU010000067.1:0-5732 GCF_010500775.1 Salipiger sp. PrR002 | reverse complement strand
AGCACCTCGCCCTGATCGTCCATGATCACTCTCCAGTCGCCCACCCGCAGCCGGATGCCTTCGCGGCCTTTCAGGGACTTGACGTTGTTCGACAACACTTCGGGATCGGTCGCGTAGAGTTCCACCTTTTCGGTGATCCGCTTCGCCTCGTTGCGCGGTATTTTGCGGAGCGTGCGAAGGGCGGCGGTCCTGTAGGTGATCGTCTTCATGGATGTAGCTGTACGCTACATTTCGCCCTATTGCAAGGCGCATTGTAGCGCTAGGCTACAAGGGGATTCGGGCCAACCCAGAAAATGGACCCAGCGTATTGATTTCCACCCAGAACTGACCCGGGTTTTCCATCGAGAAGTGACCCACCTTGGATTATGCTAAGGGGGTCATGATTGGGTCAAGACATGGCTTCCCTCCCTCTTTTTCCGCGTTGCTGCAGCCGCGTTGTCCTTGAAGCGGAAGCTGTCGTTTCCGGTCTCGAGGATGTGGCAGCGATGGGTCAGCCGATCGAGGAGCGCGGTGGTCATCTTGGCGTCACCGAACACTGTGGCCCACTCGCTGAAGCTGAGGTTCGTGGTGATGATCACGCTGGTGCGCTCGTATAGCTTGCTCAGCAAATGGAAGAGCAAGGCGCCCCCTGAAGCGCTGAACGGCAGGTATCCGAGCTCGTCCAGGATCACGAAGTCGAGGCGGGTGAGGGTTTCCGCGATGTGTCCGGCTTTTCCCTTGGCCTTCTCCTGCTCGAGAGCGTTGACGAGTTCGATGGTCGAGAAGAAGCGCACCTTCCGGCGATGATGCTCGATGGCATGGATGCCGAGCGCGGTTGCAACGTGGGTCTTCCCGGTCCCGGGGCCGCCTATGAGCACAACGTTCTGCGCTCCTTCCATGAACTCGCCGCGATGCAGCTGGCGCACCGTTGCCTCGTTCATCTCGCTGGACGAGAAGTCGAAGTTGGGCAGATCCTTGTAGGCCGGGAAGCGTGCCACCTTCATGTGGTAGGCGATCGAGCGCACCTCGCGCTCCGCGACCTCAGCCTTCAGGAGCTGCGTCAGGATCGGCACGGCGGCTTCGAGCGCCGGCGCACCCTGCCCGATCAGGTCGGTCACGGCTTGAGCCATCCCGTGCATCTTGAGGCTGCGCAGCATGATCACGATGGCACCGCTGGCTGGGTCATGACGCATGGCGGCCTCCAGCATCGCGAGGCCGTAGCTCGTCATAGCGCTCCACATTGGCCCGGGGCTCTCGCTTGAGGGCCAAGGCACCCGGCGGGTCGATGGAGGGAGCGTCGGTCGACTTCCCGTCGATCAGGCGGTGCAGAAGATTCAGGACGTGGGTCTTGGTCGCTACGCCCTCGGAGAGCGCCAGCTCGACCGCGTTCAGCACCAATTGCTCGTCGTGGTGCAAGACCAGGGCAAGGATGTCGACCATCTCCCGGTCTCCCCCGGGCCGTCGCAGCAATTGGCTCTGCAATTGCCGGAAGGCGGGCGGCAGGTCCACGAAGGGGGCGCCATTGCGCAGGGCTCCGGGCTTTCGCTGGATGACGGCCAGGTAGTGGCGCCAGTCGTAGATCGTTCTGCCGGGCAGATGGTGAGATCGCTGTATCAGCCGCTCGTGCTCGCACAGGATTTGCCCTTCTGCGGCGACCACGAGACGATCGGGGTAAATCCGGAGGCTGACTGGTCTATTGGCGAAGGAGGCGGGGACGCTGTAGCGATTGCGCTCGAAGCTGATCAAGCAGGTCGGGGACACGCGCTTGCTCTGCTCGACAAAGCCGTCGAAGGCAGGTGGCAGCTGCATGAGCGCCGCTTGCTCCGGGCCCAGGCATCCGCGATGCTGCCCGCGAGGGTGCCATGGGGGGTCTCACGCCAGAACTCCATGCAGCGTCGTTCCAGCCATGCGTTCAGCGAACCAAGGTCGGGGAAGGTCGGCATGGGGTTCCATAAGCGCGGCCGGGCGTCCTGGACGTTCCTTTCGACCTGACCCTTTTCCCAGCCCGCCGCCGGATTGCAGAACTCCGGCTCGAACACGTAGTGGTTTGCCATGGCCAGGAAGCGCATGTTTACCTGACGCTCTTTGCCACGGCCAACCCGGTCCACCGCCGTCTTCGCGTCCATTGTCCTCGGACCAATGGCGGACAATTCCCGCTGTCGTAGATCCCACGCTCCGGAACGCCGCCAAAGACGCGGAAGCCGTGCCAGTGGGCATCGAACAGCATCTCGTGGGTCTGCAGCAAATAGGCTCGGACAAGCACGCCTACATCACCGACATCCACATGTCGAACAAAGGCGTTTTGGACGCCGCCTGAGATTTCTGGAACCGGGTCAATGACATGGATCAGTGCCGTCGAACGCATCCTCAAGAAAGACCGCTCACTTCTTGTCGGGATGATTGGCCTCCTGTTCGTCCTGGCAGGGCTCTACACGGTCCTTGGGGTAGGAATGGAGACGTCCTCACTTGAGATGACGGCGATGAGGGGCAGGGGCATGCATGAAATGCCAGGAACGCGCTTGGCAGGCGACTGGAGCCCGTCTTTCGCGCTGCTCGTATTCCTCATGTGGTGGGTGATGATGATCGCCATGATGCTTCCAAGCGTCGCGCCGACCGTCCTGCTGCATTCGGCGCTGCTCCGACAGACCGGCTGGCGCGGTGACCTCCCTGCGGCTTCGGGTGCCTTCCTGATTGGATATCTTGCTGCTTGGGCCGGGTTCAGCTTCGTGGCGGCAGCGGTGCAGTGGGGTGCGGAATCGGCGGGGCTCGTGTCGCCCACCACGATGACGCTGACCGGCACGCTGCCCGGTGGGATACTCTTAATCGCGGCCGGGGTGTTCCAGTTTGCGTCGCTCAAAGCCGCCTGCCTGGATCACTGCCGGTCGCCATTCCGCTTCCTGACGGAGCGCGGCCGGCCAGGCATTTGGGGCGCGTTCATGATGGGACTGGAACACGGAACCTACTGCCTTGGGTGCTGCTGGTTACTGATGGCGCTTCTTTTCGTCGGCGGCATCATGAACCTGTACTGGATCGTGGGGCTCGCCGCCTTTGTTGCTTTGGAAAAGTTAACCGCGTTCGGACCAACACTTTCACGCATCGCGGGCGTGGCCCTTGTCGCGCGGGGGGCGTGGGCCATATCGATTTCACTGTGAGGACCTGTGGCATACTCATCGTTCGGTCTTAGTGCATTGCAGCGGAAGGTGCGCCCGGAATTGCCTCAACCGGGTTTGTAGATTTCGTAGGTTACACAGGGCACGCCATAGTGGGTTTGAATGCCGATGTATGTCATGCGCAACCGCTCCATCACGCGGGCGGAGGCTTTGTTTTTCGGATGCGTGACCGCAGTCAGGTAGGACACACCAATTGTCTCGAAGCCAAAGGTCATGGCAGCTTGCCCTGCTTCGGTGGCATATCCTCGGCCTTGCGCGCCGGGCAGCAGGCGCCAGCCGATTTCGAGCGGATTGGTCTCGACGTGGCCCAAATGCTGCAGGCACGCGGCGCCAACAAGGTGGTCCGTGCCGCGTTCAAAGGCCGCCCACCACCCAAAGCCATGTCTTTCCCATTCGCTTTGCTGTCGCACTATCCAAGCACCTGTTTCCTCTCGGGTCTGTGGCGGGCCGAGGTAGCGCATGACCTCCGGGTTCGAATTCATTCTGAAGAGGCCGTCGAGATGTTCCGGGGCGAACGGCACCAATCTGAGCCTTTTCGTCTTGAGAATGTTCTTCCTGATCATGGTCGAGCCTTCGGGAAGATGGTCTCGGCTATTTGAAAAGCGCTGCGTAGCGCGGTGCGAAGAATTTCGTGAACTCCCGTACTTCAGCGCGTCGATGCGCTTCGGGCGAGATCAGCATTAGGTGCGCTGCCGACATCTCGTCCGGCGGCGGAAAGCAGCGGATCAGTCGGCCCGCGGACTCGTCGGTCTCCGCAAGCTTCAGGTTCATGATCCCGAGCCCTTGCCCGGCCCGTATTGCGGCTTCCAGTAGGCCATACTCGCTGAAGGCAAGGATGATCTGGCCTGGAGTGATGCGCGCTGCCAGCCAGTCATGGTAAATGGACGGCATGTCATCAGGTGCATAGGTTACGAAGACATGTCCTGCCAAGTCATCCGGCGACACGGGCAGTCCGTGCTTCGCGGCGTAGCTGGGTGCGCCGAAGAGGGTGAAGCGGGCTGTGCTGATCCGCCGACAGATGAGCGCGGGCTCGGGTTGGCGCCGGGTGATACGCAAGGCAATGTCTACCTCGCCGCCGAGCAGGTCGAGGGGGCGCGCTGTGGGGAGGAACTCGAAGCGAACCGCTGGGTGCGATGCTGTGAACTCACTGAATATCTGGGTCACGGCCGGAGAAAAGTTGGTGAACACGGCGGTGATCCGTATAGGCCGGGGACGCGTCAGCGCTTCTGCTGCCGCTGCGAAGCTTTTGGCGGCGGCTTCAAGCGCTTCGGCCAATGGCAATAGTGTGCGGGCAGCTTCTGTTGGTCGAAATCCTCGGTTGCCCCTGTCGAAGAGCACCAGCCCAACTTCGTGCTCAAGAACATCGATGCGCCGGGCCACCGTTGGCTGCGCCATGCCGATCTTGCGCGAGGCGGCGAGGGTGGAGCCCTCCCGGAAGACCGCGAGGAAGATCTGAACGTCGGTCCAGCTGCGAAACCGGCTCTTCATTTACGAAGAGTCGCACAACGTCGCGCGTGATACCCGCAGCAACGATGCCTGCGTAATTTGAGATGCGAACACCGCGCCTATGCAGACCAGCGAGGGGACCCGAGACATGGCTCTTTTGACACTCTCCCATTCCAGCGTTGTCGACCGGCTGCTTCGGCTCTCCTGGCTGCGGGCCGGTCCTGACGCGCGCTCGGATGTTGCTGATCTCTCGGCAGACGAAACCCGTGCTCGGCGCGACTTTGTGAATGAAATGATGCAAAGGTGCCCCGAGGCATTCTCAAGCGACCTCGATGTGCAATCCATGATGTTCTATATTTCGCGTAGGTTTTGACTGGCCGGCGGAGTGACATCGAGCATTAAGAAATTTCTCATGACACTCCGCCTTGCGTCAATCACGTGTTGCGACCGGCTCAGCCCATTCCTGCCACGTGCACATTTTATCGTCTGTCACCGAAATGCCGGAAGACCAGGTCGCCCGGGTCCGGCCTGTTGGCTTCGGGGTCCAGCACCGCACCGAGCCGCTCGGCCAGCTTGCGCGAGCGCAGATTGCCGGGATCGACGTAGCTGACGAGCGTCTCCAACCCCTTCACCTGGCGCGCCCAGTCTCGGAACGCCGCCGCCGCTTCGAACGCGTATCCTTTGCCTTCTGCATTCGGGTACACGAGCCAGCCGAGTTCGCGCTCCGGAAAGCACGGTCCGGAGTTGATCCCGACCTGCCCGAGGGAGACTCCGGTCCCGCGCTCATCGATCATCAGGGCGCCACAGCCAAAGAAGCGCCACTGCGCGTGGTCGGCGCAGAAATGACCCCATGCCCCCGCCACGGTGAAGGGACCGCCCATGAAGCGCGCGCGTTCGGATTGCATGAGCTCCAGATAGGCGGGCCAGTCGTCGCCGGTCATCGGACGCAGCCTGCAGCGGGCCGTCGTCAGCGTCGGGATTTCGGTCATGGGTCCGGCCTCGTGCATCGTGGGTGCACCGAGGATATGCAGGACGCCTCCAAGCGCGGAAGGGGCTTGATGGACTCGCCATGAAGCGGAAGCATCGTATCCGCCGTCTCTGCCCCATTGATGTTCGGGTTGCCCCTGGCTTTTTGGC
>NZ_JAAGOU010000066.1:0-6087 GCF_010500775.1 Salipiger sp. PrR002 | reverse complement strand
GAGCGCCGGTTCACCGGCTCGGTCAGTTCCGGCGCCGATGACGACATCCGCCGCGCCACGCGGCTCGCCCGCTCGATGGTCACACGCTGGGGCATGACCGAGGCTCTGGGGCCGGTCGATCTGCGCACCTCCGAGGACAACCCCTTCCTTGGGCAGTCCTTCGCCCAGCCCCGCGAGCACTCCGACGCCATCGCCGCGCGGGCCGATGCGGCGGTGATCCTCCTGCTGAAGGAGGCTGAGAAGGCCGCTGCCGGCCTCATCGAAGAGCATGAGACGGAAATCTTCCGCCTTGTCCATCGGCTGGAGCAAGACGAGACTCTGGACAGCGAGCAGATTACAAAGCTTCTCGCCGGGGGAGGAAACGTGCGACGTATCGAACGCCCGAGCAATGGACGCAGCGGCAGCGAGCTCGGCTGACGCTGGCGATGACGGTCAAATGCCTCCTGCAAGTAGCGGAGGGATTGAAACTTAGCGCAGCCAAGTTTGGATCATTGCGGGACCTTCGTCGTCCTCCGGCCTCGCATCTTTTGAGAAATCACATCCTGCCAAGGCGCCCCGAGCGCATTCCTGTCCCTTTTCGGGACCCTCCCGCGCTGGAATGTCGTTGGTACCTCGGGGAAAGCGGCTGGTGGAAAGCTGCGCCAGGGAATGTGAGGAGCTCCCAAATCCAGGTTGGGAAAGTCCTTACGGTCGGCAAGGAGCCCACGTCGCCAAGCATAGATCCTGATAGCCGGCTCTCCACTTTCTCTGCCGCCTGAAGATTAATCCTCGCGTTCGCCCCAGCCCAGCTTCCGCTCGAGCAATCGCAGCAAAGTCAGGACCAAGAGGACGATCGCCGTGGTCATAGCCGCCAAGGGCATTTGCCCGGCACCACATCCAAGGCCTATCAGGCCCCCCAAGATGTTCGCAGCCAGAAGCCGTGCCAGTGCCGCAGGTGCCGGCACCACTGAGAAGGTATTTTGGAACTCGTCGAGGACCTCGGTCAGCATGTATCACTTGATTACGTCGGACAACGTCTGGGAACATTATGGCCTGACCACCAAGGACGCCGCTCAAGCTGGCATGAATCCGCAAATGTTCAACTCCTCCCTCGACGGGTCCAAGAGTGCGATCGAGATGGTCGCAATCGGGAACGCATGTGGACTGGACGTCCCGACGAAGGGGCTCGCCTTTCCGCCCTGCGGTGTGGACGATTGGCACATGTGTTGCGTCCGAAGGAGTATGGAGGACTTCTGGAAGCGCGGGGTATGGTCGAGACGGTCTCCTCCCTCGAACGCGACGGACGTCCGGCCTTTCGAGACCTTCGATGGGGTGTCTACGTTGTTCCCGAAGCACCGAACGATTACGCTGCCGCCTGTTTTCGGCAATATGGGCTGCCCACACTGTCGCGGCAAAGCTTGCAGCGAAGGCTATCATGACGCGGCGAGTAAGGGATCATCATTGTCTCCTTTCAGCTCGTAGCGGCTTCGGGATTGAGGCGATATTCCTCGGCGGTCGGATTGCACGCCCCGTAGGATCAGACGTGCCGGAAGGCCGGAAGAACAGCAGTCGGAAGGCGTTCATCGTGACCAGCACGGTGGCGCCGGTATCGGCGAGGACCGCGATCCAGAGGCCGGTAATCCCGAGCACGGTGGTCACGAGGAAGACTGCCTTGAGCCCGAGCGCAATCGCGATGTTCTGGCGGATGTTCGACATGGTGGCACGGGCGAGGCGGACCTTGCTCGCCACATCGGTGACGCGGTTGCGCAGGATCGCCGCGTCGGCCGTCTCCAGCGCGACGTCGGTGCCCGAGCCCATGGCGACGCCGACATGCGCGGCCGCGAGCGCTGGCGCGTCGTTGATCCCGTCGCCGACCATCATCACCCGGGCGTCCGTCGTCATGTCTTGGATTGCCGTCACCTTGTCTTCCGGCATGAGCTCTGCGCGATGCTCGATCCCGAGCCCTTCGGCGATGGCCCGAGCCGTGCGCGGATTGTCCCCCGTCAGCATGACCGAAGAAATGCCGAGCCCGCGCAGTTGCGCGATAGCGTTCGCCGCATCGTCCCGCGGCTCGTCCCTGAGCGCGATGAGGCCCTGAGGCACGTCATTGCAGAGCACGATGACCACCGTCTTGCCCTCGGCTTCCAGTGCCGCCACGCGGGTCCGCAGGTCGTCTGTGAGGGCGCCGCGCTCGTTTGCCAGCCGTGGGGAGCCCACGCTGACGGTCAAGCCGTCGATGGAGGCTTCCGCCCCCTTGCCGGGAAGCGCGCGGCCGCCGGTGGCCGTCGCCGCGCCCACGCCGCGCCGCTCGGCCTCAGCGTAGATGGCCTGTCCGAGCGGGTGGCTCGCGCCGCTCTCGACCCCGGCGGCAAGCGCCATGAGGTCGTCGTCACTTCCAATCAACGCAGAGACATCTGTCACGCGGGGCCTGCCATGTGTGAGCGTCCCGGTCTTGTCGAAGGCGACATGGGTCGTGCGGGCCGCCGCCTCGATCACCGCGCCGCCCTTCATCAGCAGACCGTTGCGCGCTCCCGTGGACAGGGCCGAGGTGATCGAGGCCGGCACCGAGATCACCAGCGCACAGGGGCAGCCGATCAGCAGCAGCGCAAGCGCCCGGTAGACCCATTCGCCCCAAGCCAGCCCGAAGGCCAGCGGCGGAAAGATAGCGACGAGAACAGCGACCCCGACCACAGCGGGCATGTAGACCCGGCTGAACCGGTCGATGAAGCGCTCGGTCGGCGCGCGGGCGCTCTCGGCCTCTTCCACGAGGCGGACAATGCGGGCGATGGTGTTGTCCTCGGCCGACCTCAACACCCGCACGCGCAGCAGAGCTTCGGTGTTGATCGACCCGGCGAAGACCTCCGCGCCCGGCTCCTTGAGGCTCGGGACGCTCTCGCCGGTTACCGGGCTTTCGTCGACACTCGACGTGCCATCGATCACCTCGCCGTCGCAGGGAACGCGGTCGCCGGGGCGAACCTGCACGACCTGGCCCAACTGGAGCCTCTCGACCGCGATCTCCCGGGTCTTGCCGCCCACTTCGAGCCGTGCCGTCTTCGGCACGAGCTTCGAGAGTGCGCGAATGCTGTCGCGCGCCTTGCCCGCAGAGACGCCTTCCAGGAGCTCACCCACAGCGAAGAGGAAGACGACGAGCGCCGCCTCTTCCGGTTCGCCGATCGCCAGCGCGCCGACCGCGGCGATGGACATCAGCATCTCGATCGTGAAGGGCATGCCGGACCGCGTCATGGCGAAGGCGCGTTGCGCCACGGGCACGATCCCGACCAGTGTCGCCAGAACGAACGCCCAATGCGCGATCTCAGCCGGCAGGACGAGCCGTGACACCCAGGCTGCCGCGAGCAGTGCGCCGGTTCCGAGCACGAGGCGACCCTTGGAGGTCTTCAACCAGGAGGTCGGCGCACCATCGGCGGGCCCAGTGATCTCCTCCAGCTCGCTGTCGATTTCCACGGCCTCCACCGCATCCGGAAAGGCTCCATCCGGCAGGACAAAGCCGCCCTTGGGCCTCTCTGGCCGTGCGCCCTTGGGCGCGATTCCGAAGCCGACGCCACGCACAGCCACCTCGATCCGTTCGGGCGAGGTCTGCGTCTCATCTAGCGTTAGTCGCAGGCGCTCGGCCATCAGCGCCACATCGACATCCTCGACGCCAGGCAGGCGCTCGACCGCGCCGCGCACCTTGGCGGCGCATGCCCCACAATCCATGCCCGTCACACGCCACTCGCGTTGTCCCGCGCTCCCGTCTGCCATGACGTTTCTCCGTCGTGATTCTCCGATCGGAACTCGATATACGACCTACAGCCACTATAGGTTCAAGCCGGCGAAGAGGTTTTCCGCAGCTTGGACGACGGGGGACAAGACGCCCCAGCGACGAAAGGAGACGCGCTCATGTTGTCCATTGGGACTCTGGCAAAGCGGACCGGCACCAAGGTGCAGACGATCCGCTATTACGAACAGATTGGCTTGATGCCCAAACCCGGGCGGAGCGCGGGTGGCCAGCGACGCTACGGGGCGCTGGAACTCGATCGCCTCGCGTTCATCCGGCACTCTCGACAACTCGGCTTTTCGCTCGAGTCCATACGAGAACTTCTGGACCTCTCTGATAGCCCAGAAAGGTCATGCGCGCAGGTCGATGCAGTCGCTCAGAAACAACTAGGCGAAGTCGAGGCGCGCATCGCCCGTCTTGAAGCGCTCCGCGTCGAACTGAAACGGATGCTCAGCGAGTGCAGGACTGACCGGGTCGCCAACTGCCGTATCCTTGAGGTTCTACGCGACCACGATGCATGTCTATCCGATCACGACAGGCCCGTTTCCTAGTGCCGGCCACGTTGATCTATCCGCTCGCTGCCTTGGTCGAGATCGCCGGATGCTTTGCCATCTGGGCGTGGTGGCGCGGAGCTTCGATCCTCTGGTTGCTGCCGGGGATTGTGAGCCTCGCGCTATTCGGCTGGCTTCTGGCGCAGGTCGAGGCCGGTTTCGCCGGTCGGGCCTACGCCGCCTACGGCGGCGTCTACATCGCCGCGTCACTTTTCTGGATGTGGGGCGCTGAAGGCCAGCGGCCAGACATCTGGGATGCCGCCGGTGCCTGCCTGTGCTTGATCGGCGCAGCAGTGATCCTTTTCGGGCCACGCGGAGCGTGACGAAGGGCTCGGAGAAGCCGATCGCTCCGGTCAGCACCGACGCCCGTTCTAGAAACCTGGCCGTTCGCCAAGCCGGCGCTGAACTCGCCAACTGCGGACCTTGCTGCCGTTCGCTGCGGGCGCATCATCTCGTTTGGATCGTTGAAGATACCATGTTCGGCACCTGAACTGGACAGGTGCGTCGGGCGCGCCCGCTGATATAATCTCGGAGAAAACCGGGGGACGGAATGAACGATCATTGGGAACGCGTCTACGCGACGAAGGATGAATCCGAGGTCAGCTGGTATCAGGACGCCCCAACCATCTCTCTCGAGATGATCGAGAGGGCTGGCGTCAACCGCAAGGCGGCGGTCGTCGATATCGGTGGCGGCGCCTCGAACCTGGTGGATGCTCTGCTCGACCGCGGCTTCACCGACCTGACCGTCCTCGATCTCTCCGAGAAGGCGTTGGAGGTCTCACGGAAGCGGCTCGGCGCCGCCGCCGAACAAGTCCAGTGGATCGCTGCCGACATCACCGGATGGCAACCCGAACGACACTATACCCTCTGGCACGACCGGGCCACGTTTCACTTTCTGACCGATCCGCGGGATCGCGCAGCCTATCTTGCCGCCATGAAGGCTGCAGTCCCGACCGGAGGATGGGCGATGCTGGCGACATTCGCTCTCGACGGCCCCGAGAAATGCAGCGGTCTGCCAGTGGTCCGATACAGCCCGGATACGCTGGTGGAATGTCTGGGACACGAATTCAGTCTGGTGAACCAGCGACATCACATTCACCGGACGCCGGGCGGTGCGACCCAATCCTTCCAATTCAGCTTGTTCCGGCGCGGTTCGGTAAAGCCAGCTCAGTAGCACGATCACGCACCCGTGACGCCACGAGGCGTTAAACCTCTACTCTCAAGGTCGTAGAGGGGCTCGGCGCAGCCTTGCGGCGATGCGGCATCAGACCACCTGTGTGCGTGATCTTCTGCAGTTCGCCGCGCTGCGGCGAACCTTCGTGACGAACCGGTCCCTTTGGGCGGAGCATCCCGCGCCGACCGGAGCCAGCGCGGGAGCTATCATCACTGCTGTTCCATCTCGGTGACGGTCAGCTTGCCGTTGACCCGGTCAGCGGTGAACCGGACTTCAGTGCCTTCTGCCAATCCTTCCAACATCGCGGCATCCGCAACGACGAAGACCATCTTCATCGCGGGCATGTCGAGGTTTTCCAGGGGACCGTGATCGATGGTCACCTTGTTCCACTTGGTGTCGACCTTGGTCACCGTGCCGGTGCTCATGCCATCTTCGCTCTGGGCGAACGCTGTGGTCGCCGAAAGGACGAGTGCAGCCGCAATCGAAAGAAGTTTCATGGGATGTCTCCGCTTGGATCAGTTGACTGTGAGGGGGCCATGCATGCCGGCCTCATAGTGGCCGGGCAGAAGGCATGCGAATTCGAAGGTGCCGGGTTCGCCGAAGGTCCA
>NZ_JAAGOU010000065.1:0-6368 GCF_010500775.1 Salipiger sp. PrR002 | reverse complement strand
TCAAAGCCGTGAATCATGCTGTTCCCGCGAAATCAATGCATCCTGAGCCTAGGCAACTGTTCTGTTCATGGACTGCGCAAGGCCGCAGCGGCCCGTCTGGCGGAGCTGGGCTGCACCGAATTTGAGATCATGGCTATCACCGGCCACACGACCAGCAAGGAAGTCACCCGCTATACCCGCGCTGCGAGTCAAAAGACCCGTGCGGAAAGCGCGCTCAGGCGGCTGTCAGAGGAACAAACATCGGACAAAAGTGTCCCACTTTCGGCGGTGGTTGGAGATGGTGGGACAAAATCAAACTCCAAGCCACTGAAAGGAAACAGTAAACTTTAGGAGTGGTGCCCGGGGGCGGAATCATTCACGGCGGTGTCTGCCTATTTTTCCCTTATTTTTAGGCATGTATCGCGTTGGCCCTCCAGCCGACCTGTAGCAAATTCTGTAGCAATTTCCGGTGCGACGCCTTGAATCCTGAGCCAAGACGTGTATTTTCAGTCGGCTTTTGAATGGTCGAGGTTGCGATGGCAGGTGGAGTTTTCCGGCGAGGTAAGAAGGGGCTGTACACCGCTCGTCTCCAAGTACCAATCCAGTTCCAAGGCTTTTTGGAGAAGACAGAAATCTGGCAGGCCACGGGAACATCGGACTACGAAGATGCAATCGAGTTCCGGATTGCATGGAAGCGCCGCAAGCTGGCGGAGTGGAATGCGATGCTTGCCGGCGCCGCCTCGCCGCCTGCCAAGTCTCGGTATGAGATCGCGGCCGAGCTCACCGCGGCCCGGGGCTTCACCTACCGAACGGCGAAAGAGTTGGCGAGTGGTCCTTTGGAAGACCTAATGTCGCGTTTCACATCGTTGGAAACATCCAAGGAAGCGCCTGGCTCCGCGACTGTCTCGGCACTTCTGGGTGCTGTAGAGCGACCGAAGCTCACGATCACCGAAGTGGCGGAGTCGATGCCAGATCGGTTCCCGGAAGACGTAAAGTACAAGAATGAGCGGCAGAAGAACGTGTGGCGAGCCCGGTGGACACGACCCGCAGCCAAGTTTGTCGAACTGCTCGGCAATGATACTGTGTTCACTGAGATACACCGCGTAAATCAAGCGCTTCCTTTTCGGGATGCACTTCGCGACCGGATCATTGATGGCGACATTCTCGGTCGGAGCGCGCAGAAGGAAATCCAGCTTCTCAATCTCATGTGGGAAAAGTTCCACGCATCCCTGGGTGTCGATGAACGGGAAATGCCCTTCTCGCCTTTCGCGGGACTCGGCAAGGGGTTTAGCAAGCTCGACGAGGAGGAGGGTCGGAAACTCCAAGTGCCTTTGGATGTCATTGAGGAAAGGATTGTCGCCAAAGGTGCGCTGGATTTCATGAACCCGCAGGCTCGGGACATTACTTTAGCATTGGTTGAAACCGGAGCACGCCAATCCGAGATTGCCGACATTCCACCGCACTCAATTTTCTTGGATGCAACGGTGCCTCATATCTGGGTTCGCAGGGAGACCGGCATATGGGCTCGCGAAATCAAGAATCGACGAAGTAAGCGCAAAATTCCTTTGGTCGGAGTGGCGCTCGAAGCTTTTCGCCGCAACCCCGAAGGCTTCCCCCAGTATCGGCATAAAGGGACATATTCCGCGACCGCGAACAAGGCTCTGCATGCCCATGGCGCCCTCCCGGAAGACGTGACGATAGGCGGCCTCCGACATAGCTTTGAGGCGCGCCTGAAGGACGTCTTAGTTGAAAACGATGATCGGGCCGAGCTAATGGGGCATTCAGTGAAAAAGGCCCGCGGCCGGGAGGTGTATGGCGACGAAATGGAGCTTCGCAAGAAGCTTGAGTGGCATCTTCGTATCATGTTTAAGCCGCGACAAGCATAGCGCGGCGTTCTCTCCGGTCCCGGATCCTCTCCCTCGTGTTGTTCTTGGCTTCCAAGGCGGCAAGTTCATTTTCAAGCCGCTCGTAGATGCATTCCAGCGCATCACCGTCAGAACCTTCCTCGATGGCGTCTGCAAGGAAGTCCATCGCGTCCTCGACTTGCTTGATTTGCGCGGCGCGCGACGGGGTGAATCCCTTGTAAGGCATTGCCTTTCTGACCTCTGGCAGTTGAGGTCAGGAAATGGATACGAAAGAATTCCCTCGGAAACGAGTTTGAGCAAGTTTCGATATCCATTGAGCTCGGATGCGCTGAAGGTTGAGGTAACCTGAGACCGCCGCTCGGGCTTTGCCCTCCCGGCGGACTGAGGTGCGCATGAAATAGCGTGCTTTTGCGCCACGGTTGACAGTCTTACCGGGAAGGGCGGATTGCGAAAGTTCTCTGCGGGTGACCCCACCTTCAATCTGCACAAGCCAACGCAACGACATCGTAGGGCCCCTGACCCGTGGCATCTCGACGGGCCGCAGCAAGGGAGGCAGGCATGCTCCCGCCGCGGCCCGAGATCCTCCTATTGTAGCTCCACGCTCACCTGGTTGATGGTACGCCTCCGGCGAGGGCCGTCTGACGGGGATTTGGGCGTGATGCTAAGTCCGACCTTATGGTCGACCTAAAGTTCACACCCGAGATCGAGATCCTGGCAGCCGGGGATGTTCCGCGTCGGCGACACCTACAAGGTCGAAGACATGAGCTGCGGGCACTGCGTTTCCACCATCGAGACAGCGGTCGCCGCCGCAGCGCCCGGCGCGCGGGCGACATGTGATCTCGGCACCAAGACCGTGGTGATCACCGGCGCACGCGACGAGCGCGCTGTGGTGCAGGCCATCCGTGACGCCGGCTACGAGCCGATCGCCTCCTGAGGATTTTGCCGCAACAGTACAGTGTGGGTGCCGCCCGCGCGCCGCTTGCGGGCGGCGCCCCAGAAACTCACCCTGAAGCATCAGCTCGACAGCAGCTTTTTCCGGGCAGTGTATTCTTCGGGCTCGATCTCGCCGCGGGGGAGCCGCATGTCGAGTTCGGAAAGCGCCGCCTGACGGCCGCGCGGTGCGGCACTGGCCTCGTGGCTGCGGACGAACCAGATCACCCCGGCAACCACCAGCCCGAGCACGATCAGCCAAAGAACGGGGCCGAAGATCATCGACAGGCCGTGTCCGTAGCCCCAGTCCATCATGCGGCCGTAATCCTCGGGGTCCGCCATCGCGGGCGTGGCGACGAGCATTGATCCAATCAGAAGTCTTTTCATGACCATTTCCCGATGCAAGTTTGTGACTTGTCGAAGGTGCGCCTGCGATCGCTCGGCCACGTTGATCCAGCGCAAATGCTGCCACACGTTCAATCGCGCTTTCGTATCCGCAACCTTGCGTCCCAGCTCGCGCCCCTAATCGGGCGCACTGAGCCGGCACTGGACGTTGCGAGATCTTCTTGACCTTCCCCCCGCTGGAAGCCTCATCTGTAGCGGGACACTGACCACGACGACCGGAGGTTCCCATGACCCAGGCTCACGACTCGCAAGGCGCAGCGCCCCATGGTGCGACCTCTGAGGTCACCCGCGATCCAGTCTGCGGCATGACCGTGGACCCCGCGGCGGGCAAGCCCAGCCTCGAACACGATGGGCATCTCTACCACTTCTGCTCCGAGGGATGCCGCGAGAAGTTCCGCGCCGATCCCGGCGCCTATCTCACCGCCACCGATCCGGTCTGCGGCATGCAGGTCGACCGTTCTACGGCCGCCCATATGCTCATGCATGACGGTGAGAAGGTCTACTTCTGCTCCGAGCGGTGCCAGTCGAAGTTCGAGGCGGAACCCGAGGCCTATCTCGGCGACCGCCCCGCGCCGGAGCCGATGCCCGAGGGCACGAAATACACCTGCCCGATGCACCCGGAGATCATCCGCGATGCGCCCGGTGACTGCCCCAAGTGCGGCATGGCGCTGGAGCCGATGACCCCCTCGGCGGACAGCGGCCCGAACCCAGAATACGTCGACTTCAAGCGCCGGCTGAAGATCACCGCGCCGCTGGCGGCGCTGGTCTTCGTGCTGGAGATGGGAGCGCACATCGGCATCCCCTTCGCTGACTGGATCGGACATACGCTCTTCGGCTGGGTTCAGTTCGCGCTGGCGACGCCGGTGGTGATCCTCTGCTGGCCGTTCTTCAAGCGGGGGAGGGCCTCGATCGTCAACCGCTCGCCCAACATGTGGACGCTGATCGCGCTCGGCACCGGGGCGGCCTATGTCTTTTCCATCGTCTCGCTGTTGGCACCCGGCCTCTTCCCCGAGGCGATGCGCGACGAGATGGGCATGACGCCGGTCTACTTCGAGGCCGCGGCGGTGATCCTCGTGCTGGTGCTGGTCGGGCAGGTCATGGAACTGGCCGCGCGCGAGCGCACCGGGGACGCGATCCGCGCGCTCCTCGACCTTGCGCCCAAGACGGCGCGGCGGGTGAGCGATGGGTCGGAGGAGGACGTGCCGCTGGATGACGTCGCCTCCGGCGACATCCTGCGCGTGCGCCCCGGCGAGAGCGTGCCGGTGGACGGCGTGGTGACCGAAGGGCGCTCGTCGGTGGACGAGAGCATGATCACCGGCGAGCCGGTGCCGGTGGAGAAAACCGAAGGCGAGCCGGTCACCGGAGGCACGCTCAACAAGACCGGCAGCTTCCTGATGCGGGCCGAGAATGTTGGCTCCGAGACCACGCTGTCGCGCATCGTCGAGATGGTCTCCAAGGCGCAGCGCTCACGCGCGCCGATCCAGGCGATGGCCGACCGGGTGGCGGCCTATTTCGTGCCTGCGGTCGTGGGCGTGGCCTTACTGGCCTTCCTGGCATGGACGGTCTTCGGCCCGTCCCCGGCGCTCTCCTATGCCTTCGTCGCAGCCGTCTCGGTGCTGATCATCGCCTGCCCCTGCGCGCTCGGCCTGGCGACGCCCATGTCGATCATGGTGGCGACCGGGCGCGGCGCTCAGGCGGGGGTGCTGATCCGCGACGCCGAGGCGCTGGAGCGGTTTTCCAAGGTCGATGTGCTGGTGGTCGACAAGACCGGCACGCTGACCGAGGGCAAGCCGACGCTGACCGACGCCGAACCCGTGGAGGGCATGGAGAAGACCGAATTGCTCGCCTTCGCCGCCGCGCTGGAACGCGGATCCGAGCACCCGCTCGCCGAGGCGATCACCGCTGGCGCGCGAGATGCCGGGGCGCCGGAGCGGGAGTCCTCGGACTTCGAGGCGGTCACCGGCAAGGGCGTGACCGGCAGCGCCGGCGGACAGCGCGTGGCTCTCGGCAATGCGGCGCTGATGGCGGATGAAGGCGTGGACCTCGGCCCGCTCAAGGATCGGGCGAGCGTGCTCCAGAATGACGGCAAGACCGCAATGTTCGTCGCCGTAGATGGTCGCGCCGCCGGGCTGGTCGCGGTCGCCGACCGGGTAAAGGAGAGCACGCCCGAGGCGATCCGCGCCCTGCACGAGGCCGGGCTGCGCATCGTCATGGCCACCGGCGATGCGAAGGCCACGGCCGAAGCGGTCGCACGGGAGCTCAATATCGACGAGGTGCATGCCGAGGTCAGCCCCGAGGATAAGCACGCGCTGATCGAGAAACTGCGCCGCGAGGGGCTGTCTGTCGCCATGGCTGGCGACGGGGTGAACGACGCCCCGGCGCTGGCTGCCGCCGACGTCGGCATCGCCATGGGCACCGGCGCGGACGTGGCGATGGAGAGCGCGGGCATCACGCTGGTGAAAGGCGATCTCGGCGGCATCGTCCGGGCGCGCCACCTCGCCGAGGCGACCATGCGCAATATCCGCCAGAACCTCTTCTTCGCCTTCGTCTACAACTCGGCGGGGGTGCCGCTGGCGGCGGGCATCCTCTACCCGCTCTTCGGCATCCTGCTCTCGCCCATCGTGGCGGCGGCGGCGATGAGCCTGTCGTCGGTCTCGGTGATCGGCAACGCGCTGCGGCTGCGCGGGGTGAAGCTGTGAGGTGGCTGGGTCTTGTCGTGCTGACGCTGGTTGCGCTGGCCGGTTGGTTTGTCTTTGCCGGGGCAGAAACCGCCCCGGCGGAGGCACGGCAGATCGCCGAGGGCAAGGCGCTCTATGCCGAGACCTGCGCCGCCTGCCATGGAGCGAACCTTGAGGGCCAGCCGAACTGGCGCAGCCCCGGTCCCGATGGACTGCTGCCCGCGCCGCCGCATGACGCTTCCGGCCACACATGGCATCATCCTGACGAGGTGCTCTTTCGGATCACCCGACTCGGCACCGCCGCCGTGGTCGGCAACGGCTATGAGAGCAACATGCCGGGCTTCGGTGATCAGCTAACAAACGCGCAGATCGAGGCCATCTTCAGCTACATCAAGTCGACCTGGCCCGAGGAGTTGCGCGCGCATCAGGCGGAGATCTCCGCGCCGCCCGGGTAACGCGCAGGTTCACTTTTTCGGGAACCCTCCAGCGCTGGAAGGCCGTTGAGACTGAA
>NZ_JAAGOU010000064.1:0-6870 GCF_010500775.1 Salipiger sp. PrR002 | reverse complement strand
CGCGCGCCGTGGCGCTCGACGCCGCGCTGCGCGCGCTTGCGCCGCGGCTGGACGGGCTGCGGGCGGTGCCGCTGGCGCAGCTTCCGCGCGGGGCGCTTCAGGCGGCGCTCGACAGCCTCAGTTCAGGTCTTCCAGAAGTCTGCCGTGCTGCCGCGTCTGCTCCACCACCGCGCCGAAGGTGGTCATCCCCCGCGCTTCGAGCATCGGCAGCATCCTGACCAGCACCTCAGCCGTGGCCTGCGCATCGCCAAGCGCCGTATGCCGCAACTCGGGCGGGATGGTCACGCCGAGCCGCTCGCAGAGCGCGTCCAGCGTATGCGTCTCGGTGGTGCCGAAGAGCACCGCAGACAGCAGCACCGTGTCGAGGATCGGATTGGTCCACTCCACCCCCATGCGCGCTTGATGGCGGCGCAGAAAGGCCATGTCGAAAGGCGCATTATGCGCCACGATCACCGCGTTGCGGGCGAAATGGTGGAACCGCCGCCCGGCCTCGAAGATATCGGGCTTGCCGCGCACCATGGCGTCGGTCACCCGGTGCACTTTGGTCGAAGAGGGCGGGATCGGCGCGCCGGGATCGACAAGCTGGTCGATCCGCTCGCCCGGCACGATGCGCCCGCCCACCACGCGCACCGCGCCGATCTGCACCACCTCGTCCTTATGCGGCAAAAGCCCGGTCGTCTCGGTGTCGAAGACCACATAGGTGAGGGCGCGCAGCGGCGTCTCCTCGATCGCCTCGGGCGCATGGGCGGTGAGCAGCGAGAAGTCGAAGACCAGCGGGCGCTCGGCCTCGGGGGCGATGCTGGCGTGGGCCCCCTCGATGATCAGCAGGTAGCCGCCACCGTCGAGCGGTTTCATCCGCCCGTCGTAGCTTTGCGCCTCGTCCACCGACCGCAGGGTGAGCGCGACCTCGCGGCCCGTGCGGTGCAACTCGCGCACGGCGGCCTCGACGCCCGAGGCGAGGAAGTAATCCGTGATCGCCGCGTTGAGGCGCGGCACGTGGATCTGCGACAGCACCTCGGCGGCCTGACCGTCGTAGAGCACGATCTGGCCCTTGGGGCTGACCATGATGGTGGCCACGGGGATCTCGGTGAGCAGGGCGGTGAGCCGCGCCTTGTCCGCCGCCAGTTGTGCGGTCTCATCCGCCACCCGCTGCGCGCTTTGCAGCGCCGTCTCGCCCAGCTTGGCCGAGACCGCCTGCGCGGCATGGGCCAGATCGCCCAGATAGCGCGCGCCATGGGTGTCGACCTGCTTGTCGATCCCGGCATGGGCACGGATGCGCATTTCGGCGGCGAGGCTCTCAACCGGCTTCGCGATATTCTCGTCGAACAGCAGCCAGATGCCGGTGCACAGCGCGACGATGCCGAAGACCGCCAGAACCCCGGCGAAGAAGAACCCATTGCCCGAGGTGGTGGCCAGCGCGCGTCCATAGCCGAGCCAGAGCGACAGCGCCACGATCCCCGCGCCGCCGACGGCGAGCAATGCGAAGAAGAGGAAGACGCGGAAGCGCAGGCTCAGCTTGCTCATGCGGCGCGCTCCGAGCAGACCGCCGACAGGATCGCGTCCTCGGCTCCGACCTCGCGCCAGCGCGGATCACCGCCATCGCCGCCCATCGGGTCGGCACGGCGCAGACCGGGACAATCGACCATGATTTCAACCACCTGCGTCGGGTGCCAGCGCGCGAAGAAGTAGAGATCGGCGAGATAGAGCCCCGGCGTTTGCGCGTTCTCGCGCCGCCCGGCGGCATCCACGGCGATGAAGCGGTCGGTCATCGGCCACGCATAGGTCCAAGGCCGCCAAGCCGCGCTTGAAGCATGGGTCTCGACCACCTCGACACCGCCCGGAAGCGCGCGCGCGGTGGCGTCATACCAGCCGTATTCGCTGGCGATGGAGGCGCCCAGCATGGCCAGCCCCGCGCCCACCGGGATCGCCCAGCGGGGCAGACGGCCCCGGCTGGCCTTGCTCAGCAGCATCACCACGCCCGCACCGGCCACGCCCGCCACCAGCACCGCGATCAATTCGTAGAACATCTCTCCCCCCTCAGGTCCTTTCTCAGGCCCGCGTCAACTCAGCATGCCGCGCCCGTGGCCGATGGCCGATTGCATCGATTTGACCACCACGAAGGCGTCGCGCAGGTGGCTGCGCTCGAAATCCGACAGCGTGGTTGGCGCAAGATAATTGTCGGGCTTTTCGCCACGTTTGACCAGACCCGCCTGATGTTCGAGCCGCGTTTCGGCAATCAAATCATAGGCATCCAGCAGATCCTGCCCGCCCGAGCCGGACACGGCGCCAGCGGCGATCGCAGCCTCGATGCGGGCGCGCGTGCCGACCTCGGGCAGCCGCGCCTGCAGCGCGTAGACCCGCGCCAGATCGACCACCGGCACCACGCCATTGTGCTTGAGATCGACGGTGTTCTTATGCTCGCCCGAGCGGATCGTCGCAAAGCCGCGCAGCAGCCCCAGAGGCGGCGTGTGCTTGAGCGAGTTGGAGATCATATGCGCGGTGAAGATCGAATTCTTCGAGGCCGCCTCCAAAGTCTCTTCCTGCAGGTCCTCATAGAGCGATTTGGTGCCGCCGATGGGGCGGAGGTCGAACATCACCGAGGCGAGCATCTGCGCCTCGGGATCGGGCGTGCCGATCCAGCCGCGGAAGTATTCGCGCCATTTCGACACCGTCTGCAGCCAGCGCGGGTTGGTCGCCATCATGTCACCGGGGCAGTAGTAATATCCTGCCTTATCAAGGCCATCGCAGACGAACTTCGCCATCTCCGCGAAGTATTCCATGTCGCGTTCGCTGGCGCTGTCGTCAAGGATCATGCAGTTGTCCTGATCCGACACGCCGGTCTGTTCCTGCCGCCCCTGCGAGCCGCAGGCGAGCCACAGCCACGGCACGGGCGCGGTGCCGAGGTCTTCCTCGGCCAGCGCCAGAAGGCGGCGCGTCACCGTGTCGGCGATGTCGGTGATCAGCCGGGTCGTGACTTCGTGACGGTTGCCACCCGCAACCAACTGCGCCAGCAGCTGCGGGATGCGCGCGGTGGTCTCGGCCATCTCTTCGGCGCTGCGGGCGCGCGAGATCGCGGCGACCAGTTCGGCCGAGCTGACCGCCTGAAACCGGGTGAGGTCGGTCTGGGTGACGATGCCCACCAATTGCCCGGCCTCGGTGACCGGGACGTGGCCGATGCGCCGCTCGACCATCATGTGCAGCACGTCCGAGCCGATGGCCGAGGGCGGCAGGGTGACCGGCTCATAGGTCATGATCTCGGAGACCGGGGTGTTGGTGTCGAGCCCACCGGCCACCACTTTGTTCGAGATGTCGCGAATGGTGACGATGCCGATCAGATCGCGCGCATTGGTCACGCAAAGCGACGAGACGCCTTCCTCGCGCATCAGCAGCGCGGCCTCTTGCGCGGGGGTCTCGGGCGGAACGGTCAGCGGCGCGCGGGCCATCAGCGACTCCACCCGGCTGTGCGCCAGATCGGTCTTTTGCGGGCGCGCGGCGCGCGAGCGGTCAAAGAAGCGCCGGGCGGCGGTGTGCTCGGCAATCAGCTCGCGGAAGGCATAGGTTGGCAGCAGCAGCAGCGTGGTGTCGTCGAGCGCGCTTGCGGTGGTGGCGGCGGTGCCGTCCCGCATCAGCCCGCGCTCGCCAAAAGAGTTGCGCTGGCCGAGCAGCGAGACGGCGACGCCGTTCTCGTCGCGAATTTCCACCTGTCCCGACAGCACGAGGTAGAGCCCTTCAAGCTGCACACCGGCGGCATAGACCTCTTCGCCGGGCTTGTACTGCCGGATCAGGAACTGCGGCACCAGCACATCGAGCGCGTCGGGGTCCAGCGCGTCATAGGGGTGCACCGAGGTCAGGAAACGGCGCAGGTCGTCGGGCTGAAGGGGCATTTGCGGCTCCGCAGGTGCGTATCGTTAAGAAAAATCCCGCCCCGGCATAGCGCGGGGCGGGAGATTTGCATAGTGCATGGGTGCCGCAGCGCCCATGCTCCGACCGCTCAAGGATCAGTGATCCTGCGCCGCACCGGCACCGCGCGGCACGCGCACGCTTTCCACCAGCTCGGAGATTTCCCGCGGGATCGGCTTGGTCATCGCCGAGACCGTGAAGGCCACCGCGAAGTTCACCAGTGCCCCCACCGCGCCGAACGAGGTCGACTTGACGGTGCCAAGCAGCGGATCCGCGTCGGTGAAGCTGTTGGTGTCGGGGATGAAGAACCAGCCCTTGTGCAGGAAGATGTAGATCAGCGTGACCACCAGACCTGTGACCATACCTGCCACGGCACCCTTGTTGTTCACCTTCGAGAAGATGCCCATCATCAGCGCCGGGAAGATCGAGGCTGCGGCAAGGCCGAAGGCCAGCGCCACGGTCTGCGCCGCGAAGCCCGGGGGGTTGAGACCCAGCCAGGTGGCGACGGCAATGGCCACGGCCATGGCGATCCGTGCCGACAGCAGTTCGCCCTTTTCGCTGATCGCCGGGTTGATCTGGCCCTTGATCAGGTCGTGGCTGACCGCCGAGGAAATCGCGAGCAGCAGGCCAGCGGCGGTCGAAAGCGCGGCGGCGAGACCCCCGGCAGCGACGAGGCCGATGACCCAGCTCGGCAGGTTGGCGATCTCGGGGTTGGCGAGCACGAGGATGTCGTTGTTGAAGTTGGTCAGCTCGTTGCCAGCCCAGCCTTCAGCGGTAGCCTTCTCCTGCATCGCGGCGTTCTTGTCGTTGTAGTACTGGATGCGACCGTCGCCGTTGAGGTCTTCCCAGCCCAGAAGGCCGGTCTGCTGCCAGGTGGCCATCCAGTCATAGGCCGGGTCGCTCTCGATCTG
This sequence comes from Salipiger sp. PrR002, assembly GCF_010500775.1. NCBI lineage: Bacteria > Pseudomonadati > Pseudomonadota > Alphaproteobacteria > Rhodobacterales > Roseobacteraceae > Salipiger > Salipiger sp. PrR002. The sequence goes on along the minus strand of NZ_JAAGOU010000064.1, from coordinate 2,059 downwards.
CTCGAGCGAGACAGCCTGACCCGCAGTGCCTTCCGGCCAGAACTGCTGGGTGATGTTGAGGCGTGCCATGGCACCCACGGCCGGGGCCGTCAGATAGAGCAGGGCGATGAACACCAGCGCCCAGCCAGCGGACCAGCGCGCGTCGGCCACTTTGGGCACGGTGAAGAAGCGCATGATCACGTGGGGCAGGCCCGCGGTGCCGATCATCAGCGACAGGGTGAAGAGCACCATGTTGAGCGTGTCGCCATTGTGGGCGGTGTACTCGCCGAAGCCCAGTTCGCGCACGATCTGGTCGAGCTTGGCCAGCAGCGGCTCACCCGAGGCCTGATCGGTGCCGAAAAGGCCGAGACCCGGGATCGGGTTGCCGGTCAGCTGCAGCGAGATGAAGATCGCCGGGATCGTGTAGGCGAGGATCAGCACGATGTATTGCGCCACCTGCGTGTAGGTCACGCCCTTCATGCCGCCGAACACCGCGTAGGCAAACACGATCACCGCGCCGATCAGCAGACCGGTGGTGCTCGACACCTCGAGGAAGCGGCCGAAGGCCACGCCGACGCCGGTCATCTGACCGATCACATAGGTGGTCGAGGCGATGATCAGGCAGATCACGGCCACGAGGCGTGCGGTCGGCGAATAGAACCGGTCGCCGATGAACTCGGAGACGGTGAATTTGCCGAACTTGCGCAGATAGGGCGCGAGCAGCAGCGCCAGCAGCACATAGCCGCCGGTCCAGCCCATCAGATAGGCCGAGTTGTCATAGCCGGTGAAGGCGATGAGGCCCGCCATCGACAGGAAAGAAGCCGCCGACATCCAGTCCGCCGCCGTCGCCATACCGTTGGTGACCGGGTGCACGCCGCGTCCGGCGGCGTAGAATTCCGACGTGGAACCTGCGCGGGCCCAGATCGCGATGCCGATGTAGAGCGCGAAGGATGCGCCCACGAACAGCAGGTTGATGGTAAACTGATCCATGGCGCCTTACTCCTCGTCCACGCCGTATTCAAGGTCGAGCTTGTTCATCCGCCAGGCGTAGAAGAAAATCAGTGCCAGGAAGACGATGATGCTGCCCTGCTGGGCGAACCAGAACCCGAGGTCCGAGCCGCCGACCGAGATGCCCGAGAGCATCGGGCGCAGCAGAATGCCGAAGCCGAAGCTGCAGAGCGCCCAGATGATCAGGCTGATGAAGATGAGACGCAGGTTGGCCGACCAGTAGGCCTTGCCGGCCTCTTCGGCGCCATGCGCATGGTGCGTTGATTGATCCGCCATGGCGGTTCCTCCTCCTGAAAATGCGGCCGCCCCTCCTTTGAGCGGCCTCCGACGGCTCAGCCCGTCGCTTTTTCGACGATCGCGCCGAGCCCGGCGGCGATCTCCTCGATCTTGCCCATTGCGTCGATACGGCTCAGGGCGCCTTTGCTTTCGTAGTAGCCGATCAGCGGGGCGGTCTGGGCGTGATAGGCCTCGAGACGCGAGGCCACCGTTTCCGCTTTGTCATCGGCACGGCGCTTCATCTCTGTCCCGCCGCAGGTGTCGCAGACGCCCGCCTCCTTGGGCGTCTTGAACGTGTCGTGATAGCCCTCGCCGCAAGCGGCGCAGGTGTAGCGGCCCGAGATTCGGTCCACCATGGCAGCATCATCCACCTCAAGGCTGATCGCCGCATTGATCTTCTGCCCGCTCTCGGCAAGCAGCGCGTCCAGCGCCTCGGCCTGCACGGTGGTGCGCGGAAACCCGTCGAGGATCACGCCGCTGGCGCAGTCGGGCGCCTTGATGCGGTCGCGCAGGATGGCGATGACGATCTCGTCGCTCACCAGCCCGCCGGCGTCCATCACCGCCTTGGCGGCTTTGCCCGCCTCGGTGCCCTGCGCCACGGCGGCGCGCAGCAGATCGCCGGTGGAGAGTTGAACCAGCCCGTATGTCTCTTCGAGCTTGCGGGCTTGGGTGCCTTTCCCGGCCCCCGGAGGGCCGAGAAGGATAAGCACGGGGGCGCGGGTCACGGTCTGTCCATCCATCTCGCTCACCCATTGTTGGCGCGGTTTTCGATGAGGTCATCGACGACCGAGGGATC
>NZ_JAAGOU010000063.1:0-6910 GCF_010500775.1 Salipiger sp. PrR002 | reverse complement strand
TCAAAGCCGTGAATCATGCTGTTCCCGCGAAATCAATGCATCCTGAGCCTAGTCGAGTGACGGCTTGGGGGAGCGCGGTCATGCAGCATCCAAAGCGACCGACCGTCCGCAAAGGGCCGTCGGCTTCAGGTAGTAGGAGGCAGGGGGGGGAGCTGCGCGGTTTGTCCGCTTCAGTAGGTTCTCCGTCCATCTGGAGAAACCGGTCAGAGCGCTAGTTGCGCAGAGACAAAATCAGCGCGTGATGCGATGTCGGTGCACGGCAGCTCCGTGATCTTGTATCCGAGAGCGGTGTAGGTCTCCCGCATGACGGCGCAGGTCGCTTCGGCCTCGGTGCGGGTCTGCGTGCGTTCGGTGTCCTGTGTGAAGATCTCGTCCCAGTAGGGTGTCAGGAAGACGCGGGCGTTGTAACGGGCTGCCTTGGCCGTAGCGGCGACGTGGGGCGGCACGGGGAGGCCGCAGAGGGTCAGGTAGCCCATTATGTCGGGAATGCCCCGGTCGAAGATCACGGGGCCTGAGAGGGCCTGTGCGTCCTCGTAGGCGCGCAGGTGTTGCTCCAGCATCTGTTCGGCATAGGCCATACGATTCCCCCAGGGGAGAGCGTCTCCGCCGCTGGCCATCTCCTCGCGGATGACCGCGCGGCCAGATTCGGGGATCGTATGAAAGCCGCGGCGGGAGAGCTCGGTGATCAGGCTGGTCTTGCCCGCACCAGGGCCGCCCGTCACGACGAAGAAATGGTCGCTCATGGGCCATCCTCGGGTTTGACTGGGGGAAGGACTGCGCAGCGATCGACACGCCACGAGCGCGGATCAAAGCAGCATGGATTTTCGTAGGGAAAACAGCACCGGTCTGCGCGGCAGAGGCAAATCCTCTGACCAAAAAGGCAGAACTAACTGATGCTTTTCAAAGGATGGGAAACGTCACGAAGTTCTGCCTTTCGGGGTCTATTTTTTCCTTTGAAATCAGACGGGCGAAATCCCGGCGACCCGTGAAGGCTGCCTTTTTCGTCGCATAGGTTTGCCTCTCGGCGGGTATGAAGAAGCCGACCCGAAGGTCGGCTTCCTGGTCAGATCACGACTTTCTAGATCACATCGCGCCGTCTGAAGAACCGCTGGCACTTGTCCCCGAGCCGCAGAGGGCGGATGCCGTAGCTGTAGAGGTCCTTGCTGAGGTTGGCGGCGTCGCGGTTGCGGCGGCAGGCCAGTTCGGTCAGCGAGATGTGGGTCGTGCTGAACTCTTCCACGCTCCTGGCGCAGATCACCTGCCACCGGCGATGCTTGGCGTCGGAGAAGGGCTGGACATGGACGATATGCCCGCGCTTCAGAAGAGCGCGAATGGTTCTCGTATTGGTTTTCAGGCGCAGGCTGGCTTCACCGAGCGACAGGGCATCCTCCGCCGGGATGGTTGTGGTTTGTCGGATGGCCCGGATGGAGACTAGGAGATCGCCGAACCTTGCGTCGGCGGGAGCCGTCGCGAAAAGGGGAAGGCGATTGTCCAGAACGCAGGCCACGACCTTTGCCAGCGACGTCTGGCACTGCAGGGCGGCATCGCGGAACAGGACAGCATCTTCCGGCGCGTGTTGCTCTGGCTTGGCCAACGCTCTCAGTTTCCTCAGAAAATCCGAGACCTCTCTTTCCTCGAAATAGGACCCGTTCTTGGGACAGGCCGCGGCATGAGACACGAGCCCCTGCGTGCGCAGCAGGCGCAAGGTCGCCAAGGTCACGCCAAGGATGTCTCCGGCTTGCGTCGCGGATATCATTCCGTGGATCTGGGTGGTGATCTCGGAAATGGTTTCGGAGGTGGGATAGGTGTTGAGGTGTACGCCTTGTCCGTTGTCCCGGGCCGATGCGAGGCCGCGCCGGATCAGGTGCTGTTCGATCTTCCACCGGCTGACACCTGAAATGGCGGCGGCTGTCGCTGGCGTGTGCACCCGCTGTTCCGGCGCTGGCTGACCGAGGATGATGGACCCCTCGGCGACGGGGAAATTCGACCAGATGTAGTCGCGGACACTGTCGCGGATGACATCGAATGCGGGGTCTTCATCGCGGTCCCGCAACCAGTTGTAGAACAGCCGGAACCGGTGGCGATGGAGCCGTGCATCAATTGGCGTGAGCGATTGTATCTCGCGCAGTGTCGCGAGCATGGCCTCGAGCTCGTCTCGCAAGACCATGTAACCGGCGTTTCCGGCACGCACCCAATCCTGTTCCGAGATATCGGTGCGTTTGGCATCGGCACCCAAGGTCATCAGGGCCCCGAGGTTTTCGGCGGTCTGGACGGCGACGTGGATCGGCAGGCCATGGAACCAGTCTCTGCAGGTCTCCTGTCCGGTACCGATCTGGTCTGCCAGCCAATTCTCCAGATGACGGTCTTTGTCCGCCATATGCACCGCAGGTGTGGGCGCGTAGTTTCGGAGGTGGGGCACGATGTCGAACACGTCCTTGTCCGTTCCGGCCTGCGCCAATGGCACCAGAAGGCACCGGTGGACGTGGCAGGTACGGATGCTTTCGAGCTGCCACAGGCCGTGGTGAACTGCGGGCACGTCCTCCGGCCGCTGACGCGCGGCGGACATGCAGACCGGACAGGTGCGTGCGTGTGTCCGCCGGAAGCAGGTGAACTTCAACGTGGCATGGCCGAGTTCGAACCATCCATCCCCGACGACGCGCGGCGTCCAGAATTGCATCGCGGCGGGGTCTGTCCCGCCCAAGGCTGCGAGACGTTCGATCTCTGTCGGGGCACCGTTGGTCAGCTGCCCGTAGTCGATCCCGATATCCGAGCAGAAGGGAACAAGGCGCGGAACGCCGTTGCGCCGCGCAAGGCGCGAGGCAAAGGAGGTAGCGGATTCGCCGGGCACATAGTCCACGCGAAGAGGAAGAGCTCGTGTCATCATTCCCCCCGCGCTCCTCTGGAAAACACCTGACGGGCATCGATGCGCATGAAGTCCGGCACGACAAACGGATTGAACTCGGCATCGCAGGAGGTCCGCCGATGGTACGCCCTGATGAAATTATGCCGGTTCAGTGTCTTCTGGTCTTGCAGGTAGGCATCCTCGATGGCGTCGAGGATCAGGACGATGGCGATGCCGAACTGGTTTGCCGCCGCATGGACCACGCGTTCGCCGTGGGATACTTCCAGAACGTCATCCTCTGGTTCGAGCTTCGCCAGTTCGCAGTAGTTTTCGAGTAGGTCGAGGATATCTTCGCCATATGCAGCAGGTGATAGACTTTCGAACCGAACGGTCCTCATGCGCCGAGCGAGCTGGTGGTCATGGTTGAGGATGTCTTCCAGCTCGTTTGTGCCCGAAAGAATGATCCCGACCGGCCATTCCGGGTCCGTCATCAGGGTCTTCAGCATGGACGTCACTGAATCCAGCTCGTGCTTGGTACCCCGCGACGCCAGGTCCTGCGCCTCGTCGAGATGCACGAAAAGGACACGCCGCTCCTTGAGGTGATGTTGAACCAGGTCCCAGATGTACCAAGCATGGCGATCGGCACCGATGGGATAGCCAAGCGCGCGAAGGAGCATCTGTCCAACGAATTTCAGCGTTGCAGGTGATGGCACCCGCAAGCTGATGATGGTTGAATCTCCGTATCCCTGATCGGCCAGCCTCTGCCCTTCTTGGGCAAGAAGATGGGTGATTGTCGCGCTTTTTCCGGCCCCGGATTGTCCGGACAGAGCAAGCCCTTGCGCCTCGCTAATACGGCCGGTCTGGATGTCTACGAGCCTTTTCTCGGCGAGGATGGAGAACCCTTCTGCCAGTGGAACGAAGCGCTCATGATCGACGAAATACGCCTTCAGTTCAGCGACCCGTTGTGCCGCTTGGGTGATCAGATCATTTCCCATCATTGAACCCCCAGCGTCTGCGGTTCTTGCGTCTCGTTCGACGCTCGGAGATCGGCCCGTTATCGCCGCTGTCCGGCTTCCCAGATGGGTCCGTTGGCGGAGTAATGGAGATTGCGTCATTGAGCAGATCGTTGCTCGGCGGCACGTATCCCAACCGTTGCGCGTCAGAGCGAAGCGGATGGTGCAGCGACGCATCTGCACGCGCTACCTCCACGTCGGCTGTGTGGTACGGCGTCAGGGCGCGCAACGCGAACGCACGACGGTTCGCCTCGGAAATCCTCCCGATGGCGCGCTGGACCTTGGGCACGTCCAGCTTCGCAGCGCGCGCATGCGCGTGTCGAACCGCCCGAATGCCCTCCCTTAGTTCTTCGAAACTCACGCCCTTGAAGCCGTGCTGATTGGCGAGCGCCGGATACCAGGTTGCGCCAACTTTGACGGCGATCCAGCCGATGTCCTGCAGATCCACCCTGATTTCCACCTCCCTTATGGGGGAGTGGAGATAGGCTTCCCGCAGCGCCTCGCAGCTATAACTAAGCCCAGAGAACAGCACGCCCTCGTCATTGAGTTTCCGGGGCATCGGCCTGCCGAATGCTTTTCTAAGGGTCAGGCCATCCGGTACCGGAGGCGTCCCGTGTTCGGCAATCAGGCGCTTCCATGCTGCATTCGGGGTTTCCCCTTTCAGCGAACCGTGTGGCTGATTGTGATAGATATCAACGATGTAGGTCAGAAGAACCTTTATCAGATCGTCGTCGCACAGGCAGGCGAGCATCTCGGAGGGGTAGTCACCGCGATCCACGGTGTCGAAGAAGGTACGACCTGCCAAGAGTGGCATGAGCTGGTGGCCGAGCGTTCGGAAGAACGACTCGATATGCCCCCGCATCCAGGGAATTCCGGCAGGTGGCAAATGCGACGTGACGCCAAGCGACGCTACCGTTGCCTGGAAGGCATCCGAGACAAAGGCAGGCCCCATGTCGGTCACGAGGGTTCCGATCCCGCCATGATGATGCCATGTGGTCTCGCATTCGGCCGCCTGGGCCAGCGGGGTCTTGTCCTCGAAAATCAGCCGCAGTGCGCGGATCGCATCATCCGAGTTTGGCGATTCAGCCAATCGCATCGACACGACGCATTTCGTGGCGCAGTCGATTGCAATGTAGAGCCAGCGTCGCCCCGCCTCGAATTTCTTCTGCCGATCCGGCGGCAGGTGCTCCCAGATGCCTGTCAGCGTCAGCAACGACATGACGTCGAGCTTGTTCTCATCCATCTCGACACGCTCCATGGGGCGTACGACATCAGGACCGTTGCTGCTCATGGCGAACTTCCGGGCAGCCGCAGAAGTGCCATGCCGTTTGGCGTAGATGTAGAAGGGGTCAGCTGAGTCCAGTCGGCGTTTAACGCTAGAGGCCGAAGGGACCATGAGCATCGTTGCGCCCGCGCTGGTTCTGCGCGCGTTCTCTTCGGCGAACAGCGCCCGGGTCTCCTTAATAGACTGGACTTTGCTCGGTCGCTGCGTGTCGGCGTAGATATCGATGACTTGGTTCATCAGGGCTTCGGCCTTGGGGCACCAGCGCCGGGTTCTATTGCCGGACAGATGTGTGGCCGGAATGAGCGAAAGTGCGGAGTAGCCTGCAGCCTGATAGGAGCGCACCCACTGCAAGACCGTCCGGCTTCCCGGCAGCTTCCGAGTTTTGATTTCCTTGCCCGGTCGTATCTTGGCAAAAGCCGCTGCGCCTTCGCCAACGAACCTCTCTGTCACTGATGCAAGCTGCGCTTGGGCCTGCTCATATGCCCGCTGCGTGCGTTTGATGAGGCCCGCAGCTTCGAGAGCGAGGAAGGCGTCACAGACGGCCTTCCGCCAGATCACCAGCCGTGCGGTCTTTTCCGACAGCTCGCTGATGACCTGCACAGGTTTGTCGCGATGCGCTTCTTGTGTGGCCCGGTCAAAATACCCGGCAAGGTAGGTCGTGTCCGGCCGACGCATCATCTCGGCGAGCTCCTGGTGGGAAAATACCTCGGTGATCCCCGGCTGGCCGACGCGCTCGAAGGTGCCGCCTTTGTCGTCAATTTCTAGCGGGCGCATGGCGACGCCTGCCGTGGTGATCATGTCGGAGCTTGAGAAGCGAAAACGCAGGGTCATGCCGCCACCTCCGTCAGAGAGGGGCGCGACCAGGCGAGCTTCCGGGCCGCTTCAGCGGCGGCCTGTCGGTCAATGTGCAGATCGGTGACCAGCAGCACCCGGTCCGCAAAGGACTTGGAGACCGCAGCGGCGACAGCTTCGAGCCTCGGAGGCAAAGTTAAGCTTCAGAACGCGCTGCATGGGTTTGATCGCCACCGCGATCCGCTCGCCATCCGCCTTGGTGATGAGGAAATCGAAGACATGTCGCGCAGGGAGGCCATCAATGCCGACATAAGATATCGCAGGCGGCTGCTCCCGGACATGGTGCACGTCGTCCCGCACTAGCATCAGGCACAGGAAGGCATACTCGAGTGCGCTTTCGAAGTAGATAAGTCGCGGGCGCTTGAAGCCAGGCAGCGTGGCCACCAATGAGCCACGAAGGCTGCCCTTGGAACGGCGCGCAGGAACACGGGTCGCGTGGCTCGGCTCCGGCCCGCGGTAGATCAGATTATCTTGCATGATGATTGGAGCGCACCTCACCTGGGCCCGGCCCATGTGGATCGGTGCAGGCGTGTGGCGACATCCCCCTATGTTTGAGATGAATTTGACTGCCCTGCCGGAAGACGCCCCGGCAGGTTGACTTTTCGTGAGACTCAGGGGATGAATAAGGGGTCGGATCGAAACGACACTTATTCAGAAGGCCTTCCTGTTAGCGCAGGAGGGTCTTTTTACTTCCCGATGTCAGGTTTTGGTGTCTTGGCACTCCTCCTCTGCATAGCGATCTGGGAAGAGCTGCTGCGGCGTTATCCCCAACTGTTTCGCAATAGCTTTCTGGATTCGATGAGATTTTCGGTAGCCTTGACTGACGACAGTCACAGTTGACTGAAGTACGCTGAGCTGACCCCACCGAGTGGTCCGGGTTAAATGCTAATGCATGGTCGGCCTTCGATCTATGGGGAT
>NZ_JAAGOU010000062.1:0-7075 GCF_010500775.1 Salipiger sp. PrR002 | reverse complement strand
GACGTCACACGGCAAAAACGTCCCAAATCAATGGGGCGGAAACGGCGCATACGAAGCATCCTCCTGTTGGCATCATCTGCGTGTGGAGACCCTCATGCATATCGAACATGTCGCGCTGGAAGCGGATACGTGGGGCCAGGAGCTGTTCCTCAGGGTCGTGCGGTTTCTAGGTGCTGGCACCGGGCCCTCGGTCTATTTGCAGGCCGGGCTTCATGCCCATGAGCTTCCCGGGATGGTGGCGCTCGATCGCCTGATCCCGCGCCTCGATGCCGCCGAGATGGGCGGCCGGCTGGTTGGCGACGTGACCCTCGTTCCGCACGCAAACCCGATCGGGCTTGCTCAGGGGGTTCTTGGCGAGACCCTCGGACGGTTCGACCTCAACGGGCGGGTCAATTTCAACCGCTCTTTCCCGGAGGTGCCGTTTGCGCAACGCGAAGGCAGGCCCGCACCGGAATGCCTCAAGGCGCCGCTCCTCGAGCGCGCGGTCGCAGCCGACGTGGTGCTCGACCTGCACTGCGACGACGAGGGGCCGGTGTATTGCTACGTGACCGAGGCGCAGTTGGCCGAAGGGCGCCGGCTTGCCCATTGCATCGGCGCGGCGGTGATCCTGACGGAACCCGGCGACGACGTGATTTCCTTCGACCTTGCGGTCAAGGCGCAATGGGCGACGGAGGACCGGGGTGTCGAGGCGCGATTTGCCGCGACCATCGAGCTGCGTGGCACGCTGGACGTATCGCAAGAGCTGGGCGAGCAAGACGCGGACGGGCTCTACCGCTACCTTGTCGAGATTGGCACGATCGACGACAGCCTGGCCGGCAAACCCCCGGTCGAGCCCATCGTCGGAAACGTCGATGACGCCCGGCTCCTGGCAACGCCCGTTCCCGGAGCGCTGCTCTACCATGTCGCAGTCGGCGACTGGGTCCGGGAAGGGCAACTCCTGGTCTCGGTGCTGCCGGTGGCTGGGGCCGAGCGTTACGAGCTGCGGGCCCCATTCGAGGGGCTGGTCATGACCCGGCGCGACCGCCGCATTGCGCGCCGGGGCGCGAAGATCATCAAGGTGCTGCAGCACCCATGCCCATCCGTTGGCCCTCGGGATCTATCCAGTGAAGGTAGCGGCGCTGACTGAGAAAGAAGGGGCCGTTCGGCGGCCCAAAACGACTGGCCAAGAAGCTCAGCCGGTTTGTCGCGCGGCACGCGCGTTTGGTCCGGCGCGGTTGGCAGTAGGGGGGAGGCGGCGCAATTTCTCAATAGGCTGGGCTCTTGTTAATAGGGCGATGCGCCGCCGGTGGAAGTCGAGCAATCACTCCACGCTCTGCATCGACCGATATGCGCGACGGTGCCATGCGATCAGACCGATGCAAATTCAGTCGGACACCTTTTTGACGAATTGGGATTTCAAACCCATCTGCCCGATGCCCGGAACCTTGCAGTCAATGTCGTGGTCTCCGTCCACCAAGCGGATGCCGCGGACCTTGGTGCCGACCTTGACGACGGCAGAGGACCCCTTGACCTTCAGGTCCTTGATGACCGTCACGGTGTCGCCGTCAATGAGCACATTCCCCACGCTGTCACGCACCACTGGAGAGTCGTCTTCGGACGCCGCAGGCTGCCACTCATGGCCGCATTCCGGGCACACGAGCAGAGCGTCCATCTGATACGTGAAGGTTGAAGTGCACTCCGGACATGGGGGTAGAGCATCTGTCATCTTTGCTTCTTTCTTTGCAGAGTTCTTGCAGGGCTGCGGAGCGGCGTTTTCGCATAGCCGACAGTCTGACTGCCGATACTGCTACTGAGCGAATGAGGAGCGACCGAGGCCTCGGTGAGCCAGCCCCTTTGAAGTGGTCCACCCACGAAGCCTGAAATCCGATAGGATTTCGGCGAACAGGAGGACTACAGAATGGCTGGAAAGCGTGAGAAGCCGGAAGACATTGTCACCAAGCTGCGCCAGGTCGAGGTGTTGCATGGCCAGGGCCTGTCGATGGCCGATGCGGTGCGACAGATAGGGATATCGCAGCACACGTTCTACCGGTGGCGTAAGCAGTATGGCGGTATGAACCGGGCACAGTTGTCGCGGCTGAAGGACCTCGAGAAGGAGAACCTGAGGCTGCGGCGGGCGGTGTCTGACCTGACGCTCGAGAAGCTGATCCTGACTGAGGCTGCACGGGGAAACTTCTTCTCTATTCGGAGATCATGGGTCAACTCCCCTTTCTAAGGTTTAATGCTTTTTTCTCGGTACGTTGAACCTGCGGGGCTCGTTCTTCTCTCCGAGGTCGGCATGGTTGCCGCCTCATGATGGGATCAGAGGAAGTAGGCGGAGCCATCTGAGCCGCGCGGTCACTGCGGTGCCGCTCGAGTTTCCACGGTCTCGCCCCCTTCCGTCGTCCCCGCAGGGCCCCTCCGAGCCGGAGGAGTTCGGTGTTCTGATGTGAGGTTCAGGCTGCGGGAGCAGAAGACCAGCAGAACTCGGTGTCATCCCGCCACATGCGATGTAGCACGATGGCAAGTTTGCGCGCCACGGCGACAACCGCCTTCTGGAAACCTCGGCGCCGCGCCACGGCAACGCCCCAAGACTTGAGGCTGCTCCAACGCGGGATGCGAGAATTGGTCAACAAAACCAGCGCCGCCTCATACAGCGCGCTTCTCATCAAGGCGTCGCCGCAGCGCGAGATACGCCCGACTCTCGCCGTCTCGCCCGATTGGTAGAGGCGTGGCGTGAGGCCATAGTGCGCACCCACGCATTTCGACCGACTGAAGCGAGCCGGGTTGTCGACACAGGCTCTATACGTGAAGGCGACGATTGGGCCGACGCCGGGCGCGGTCATGAGGCGGCGGCACACAGGGTCCACACGCACGGCATCAAGGAGTATCTTGTGCAGCTTGGCGAGCTCCGTCCGTAGAGCTTCGCGCGCCAAGAGGAGCGGAATGACAATTGCCGCGATGGCTGGAGCATCAGCAACGAGTTTGCGCACCCGCGCATCAAACCCTGCCGCGCCGACCATTCCCACCTTGAGGCCAAAATTTCGCAGCTGCCCGCGCAGATCGTTCTCTATGTCAGCAGCTTTGCGCTGCAGGAGTTTGCGCGAGGTCAGGAGAAGACGCCTTTGTTGGCTCGCCGGCGTCTTGACGTGGACGGGCCTGAAAAGGCCGACCCGCATCATTTGCGCTATCCCGAGCGCGTCGTTCCGGTCGGTCTTGTTGATCCGCGCGGCCAGCGCAGCGTGCATATGGCGTGTCTCGACGCAAATTGCGGGCAGCCCCGCGTCGACAAGGCCGACATAGAGCCAAGGTGAAAGCGGGCCAGCCTCGAGACCAATCCGGCCAAAGTCGAGTTTCAAGGCGAGGAGGCTCTCGCAGATCATCTGCGGGTCGCTCTCGACGGACTCGCGATGAACGACTTGGCCGCCTGGATCGACAACGCAGATCGCGGTCGTCTTCACAGAGATATCGAGGCCTACGAAGTGTTGCTGTGACATTGAAACGCTCCCGGTTGCTATGGAAGAACATCATGCAGCGACTCCCACAGCAGGACGCCCCTCCGAATACCCCATCTAAGCCCTTCGCGCCGCCGCGAATGCGTGGAGCATGTGCGCCAGACACTCGGCATCTCCGAACGCCGCGCCTGCCGGGTGCTCGGCCAGCACCGCTCCACGCAGCGCAAGCCGCCCCAGGGCCGGGAAGATGAGGCGCGGCTGACAGCCGACGTCATCGAACTGGCCCGGGAGTATGGCCGCTACGGCTACCGCCGGGTCGCCGTGCTGCTGCGCCGCGGGGGCTGGCAGGTGAACCACAAGCGGGTGGCGCGCATTTGGCGGCGCGAAGGGCTCAAGGTCCCACACAAGCAGAAGAAACGCGGCCGGCTCTGGCTGGGTGATGGCTCCTGCGTGCGGCTGAAGCCCGAACATCCCAACCACGTCTGGTCCTACGACTTCGTGCAGGACCGGACCAGTGACGGCCGGGCCTACCGGACGCTCAACATCCTCGATGAATATACGCGGGAGGCGTTAATGATCCGTGTCGACAGACGGCTGAACTCCACCGATGTCCTGGACGCCCTGACCGATCTCTTCATCCAGCGCGGCCCGCCGCAGTTCATCCGGTCCGACAACGGTCCGGAGTTCATCGCGCAGAAGGTCCGCGACTGGATCGAGCTGGTGGGGGCGAAGACCGCCTACATCGAGCCGGGGTCTCCTTGGGAGAACGGTTATTGCGAGAGCTTCAATGCGCGCTTCCGGGATGAGCTACTAAATGGCGAGGTCTTCTACTCGTTGAGGGAGGCGCAAATCCTCATCGAAAGATGGCGAAAACACTACAATCCTGCTTCATTGCGCCCATCTCTCTATGCCTCTGAAGTAAATAGGTTTTGCTGATCGGGGTGCGATCCGGTGGGGTATTTGGGGTTCTGCCGGGCGCGCTGGGTGAGTTGCTGGGCTGGCGGTTTGCCGAGTTCCGCGCGGGCGAAGATCCACGGACCGTCCGGTAACGGATGAACGCCCTCGATGCTGCCGGCTTCGGCGGCCAGTCTTAGTGTCTTGGTCGTGACGCCGAGCAGGCGCGCAGCGTTGGTCAGGTTGAGCCAGGGTTCGGTGCCGTCGGGAGCCGGGCGGAACACCGGGATCTTGTGATGCGACCTGAGTGCGGTGACGCGCTCCCGGGTCCATCGGTTGCCATGACCGGTCAGCAGACCGTTTCGATTTAGGATGCCGGCGATCAGATCGTCGGTGGCCAGGAGAACGAGCTGACGTACCGCCGCGATGATCTCTGGTGCTGTACTGTTGCGCTGGCCTCGACGCCGCTTCGGCAGGCGCAGTTCGGTATGCATGCCGCCGATCCAGTGGATCAGAAGGACGATCTCGGAGGCGTCGTCGTCGATGTCGGCGACCACCTCGAGGATGACGGTGCGCACGATGCGCTTCTTGAGCCGGGCATCGGTCGTTGGCGCCTCCCAGACAGTGCGAAGGTCCGTGCCGAGCGCGGCGGCATCCAGCGCCGCCAAGGAGGAAGGCCTGGAGGTTGCAGAATCATGCGCGGCGATCTTGGCCTCAATCTCGGCGGCGCGTGCGAGGGCGCGGTTCCACCGCGCTTCGAGTTCTGCCGCCACAAGTCGGTTCTCGGGATCGGCTGCATCATACTGGCGGAAGGCGCGGTCGGCACCGTAGCGGGCAGCTTCGAGGTCTCGCGCCAACGCGTCGCGAACCTGATCGCGGCGACTGGCGACCTGCGCCTCGGCCTCGGCGGCCGCAGTGATGGCGCCCGGCTCGACCACCCGCAGCAGCGCATCCTTGATGGCATCGTCGACCCGCAGGCCACCGAAGGCGATGCAGCGCGGCTCGCCGTTGTCGAGCAGACCGCGCCAGCAGGAATAGCGCGGGATGTCGTGCTTGGCCCCAGTGTAGCGGACCGTCAGCTTGCGGCCACAGCGCCGACAGCGCAAGAGACCGGCGAGCAGGGCATCGCCGTGCTTGGGCGCCCCATGGTGCCGGCTCGTGGGGGTATTGTCGCTGACCATCGCGCGGATCGCCTCTGCCCGTTCCCAACTGATATAACCTTCGTGTGCGCCGGGCTTCAGCGCCAGCCATTCAGCGCGCGGTTTGCGGCGGCTGCCGGTTCGCGGAACGGCCGCGCCGTGTCTCGGCACAACTCGGGTCTTACCATAGGCGTAGGCGCCGCCGTAGACCGGGTTCTCGATCATGCGGTGGATGGTGGCATAGGTTGGCCTGCGCCAGATCACGTCGCCATTGGCGTGTCTTGCGGGCAGGTCCAGCCCGTGCTCCAGGAACCAGAGCAGGGCCTGCCGGGCGCTGCCGAGCTCGGCCACCTTGTCGAAGACAAGGGTGATGGCCTCCTGGACGCGGCGGTCGGGGTCCTTCTCGAGCCTGTCGCCGGCCTTCACGAAGCCGACGGGAGCCGCGACGATCAACTCGCCGCGCCGGGCCTTCTCGTAACGGGCGGACAGCGACCGTTGCCGCAGCAGATCGAGCTCGTACTCGTTGAGACTTCCTTTCAAACCGAGAAGTAGACGGTCGTTGCCTTGGCGTGGCGCATATACCGCCTCTTGGTCGACCAGGACGGTGTCGACGACCCGGCACATCTCGATCAGCTGCTGCCAGTCGCGGCTGTTGCGCGCAAAGCGCGACACTTCCCGCGCCGCGACCGCACCGACCTTGCCCAGGCAGACCTCGGCGACCATCCGGTCGAAGCCCGCCCGCGCAACGCCGCCCGCCGCGGACCGGCCAAGGTCGTCGTCGATCGTCTCGATGCAGGACCAGCCGAGCGTCGCCAGCCGGTCGCGCATCGCATATTGCAGAGCGCCGCTCTCGCGGTTGTGCAGCACCTGGTGGGCGGAGGACTGTCGCACGTAGAGGATCGCCTTGCGCTCCAGGTGGTGCGAACTGATCTTCTCATGCTTCATGTCGTGCCTCCGTCCGGCGAGGCGCCTGAGCGCCGGCGGCGTGGTCGAGGATCAGGCGGGTCATCAGTTCGGTCAGCGTTACCCGCGCCTCCTCCGGCAACGTCTGCCAGTGCGGCGCCGGGACCTGGTCGGCGTCGCTGGGGTGAGTGAACAACTCGAGCTGTTGTGGTGCTGGTCGGCGTGGCATCGGCATCTCCCGGAATCGCCTGCTGGGAGCTCGATGTTGCGCTCGAATCTGGCATTTGCGATGCGCCATCACGAACGCCGGCCGCATCGTGCAGCAATGCCGCCAGAGCTCGCAAAGCCGCCACTGAGGCAACCGGCGTTACCGCGACTTGCCAGCACTGGCAGGCCGCCCGATCGAACATCCAGACGGGAACCTCCAGCCGTCGGTCCGACGAGATACCGCTCAGGCTACAGCGAAACGCAGCCCAGCCCGCCTTCGCGATCACCTCGTGTACGTGAACAACTCGCCCCGTCCAGGGGTGCCAAGGGTAGAGCACCTCGCGCTCCTCGGTCCCGTGGGTGTTCTGTGATTGAGTTGTACAACATGGACCGGCCACATAGCGCTCTTGGATATCGGGCGCCCGCGCCAGAGGTCTTCATCCCCATGGATCGAAGGCCGACCATGCATTAGCATTTAACCCGGACCACTCGATGGGGTCA
>NZ_JAAGOU010000061.1:0-7466 GCF_010500775.1 Salipiger sp. PrR002 | reverse complement strand
CGGTGCCCGGCGGTCCCATCAGCAGCACCCCGTGCGGCACCTCGGCGCCGACGATCTGATACCGCTCGGGCTCGCGCAGGAAGTCGACCAGCTCGGCCACCTCTCGCTTGGCCTGTTCCTGTCCGGCGACATCCGCGAAGGTCACTTGGGTGCGGGTCTCTGCCGGGGTCGAGAACCGCCCCTTGAACAGCCCCGCCGCACCGCCCGCGCCCATGCCGCCGCCCATCTGCCCGATCATCCGCCGCTGCAGCCAGAAATAAACGCCGAGGATAAGCATCCACGGCAGCAGGAACATCCAGATCGACGTGTCGCTCGGCGGATCGGCTGAGATCGGAACCTCGTGCTCCTCCAGCAGCGGCAGGAGCGACGGATCGCTCTGCGCCGGGATGGTCGCGCGGTAGAGTGTGATGCCCCCGGCGGCATCCGGAACCGACACAGTGATCGCATGGTCTGCCAGCGTCGCCGAGGTGACCTGACCGCTGGCGATCATCTCCTTCACCGCGCTGTAGGATCTGGTCTCCACCGTGGAGGTCTGCGTGTCCTCGTCCAAGACCAAGGCAAGCGTGATGACGATCGCGACGAGCATGATCGCGACGCGCAGCCATTGTTCGGGCGGTGGCGGCGGCGGTGTGCGGTCCGGCGGCGGTTGCTTGTCGGCCATTGAAGGTCCTCCTCGACCCTGACAGCCTGCAGCCTAGGTTGGCACGCCGCGTTGATCCGGGTCAAACCGGCTCGCGCGCGTTTGTGCTGTCATTATACACGATCAGGGCGGGAGACTCACCGACGCCTTGCGCAGCGTTCTTTTTGCGCTGGCAGTGCACGATCGTCGGGTTGAACGAGGCCCATTGCGGCCTGGGACCATCAGCCGCACCGTCGCCATAGATTTGCGGGCAATCAAGATGTGTTCCAGGAACTCGTTGAATGTGGGAAGGAAGACGCAGCTGCGGACTCCCTCGGGAAGCAGGTGAAGGGCATTCACGCCGAGCACCCGCCGAGGCGCCTCGCTCATGGGGGGTCTGCCTAGTGACCAATCAAGGCGTGAACAGCCCGACGGCTGGGCCGCTGCGCTTTCGGATATCGAGCCCCGGCATCGGTGAACTTCTTACCAGTAGATTGAAGGCCCACCATGCATTAGCATTTAACTCGGGCCACTCGCTGAGATCAGTTCAATTCTTGTAATACCTTCCCTTCTATCTTTCATGATGGCGGCACAAAAATGGCAATAAGAACGATTGCACTGGTGCTCTTTGATACCGAGGAGGCCGAATGGGCGCTCCCGCAGGCGTCGGCGTTGGCTTCAGCCGTCGACGCGCATCTGAGCGTACTGCACCCCTACAACCCCATGCTCTTCACGGGTGGTATCGGAGCAGAGCCGCTCGTCTACGCAAGCATCCAACAATGGGAAGAGGAGGACTCCGGAAAAATCAAATCGGCGGTCGAGAAGGAAGTGCAATCCACGGGCATTCTTGGCGAGTACCGGCCGCAGACCACGCTCTACGGCGCCGAGGCATTCCTGCTTTCTGGTGCCCGCGGCGCGGACCTGGTCTTGGTTGGGACCAATGGCGTGCTCAACCGCTCACCAGACGATCGCAACTTGATGGAGCGGATCATCCGAAACCTCGGACGTCCGGTCCTCGTCCTGACGCCGAAGGTAACGCTGACCGGCCCTTTGGACAGACTGACCATCGGCTGGAGCGATACGCGTGAGGCCACCCGGGCAGCACACGACGCGCTAAACCTTGCGATGGACGGCGCCGAAATCGAACTCGTAACAGTCGTGTCGCGCGCGCAAAGCACCGTTCCCGGCATCGATGGCAGGGCGGATTTCGCCACCTCGCTTGATCGTCTCGGCTATCGAGTGACAGTGACCGAGCGCAGTGCCGGCGTGGAGCACCGAGCAGAAACGTTGATTTCGGCAGCTCAGGAATTCGGTTCCAAATTGCTCGTGACCGGCGCTTTTGGGCATTCGCAACTATATGACTTCGTAGTGGGTGCAGTTACGCGTGATCTTCTGGAATTCGCCCCTTTGCCTGTCTTGATGTCAAAGTGACCGAAGGCTCGCCTCTGGCAGGAAATCTTGGCTTCCGGGCATGGCGAGCCTGCACATTGCTTTCATTCGGGGCGTCCGCGCGAACGCTAGGAAAGTCTTGTTAGACGCATCTCACTAGCTTCTGAGCCAAAAATCAACTCTTTGATCCAAAGCACCCCAATTGGTATATTCCTTGTCCTCATTGAGGGCCGCTTCGGGGTCTTTTCTGGCGATGATCCTGCGCATGATGAAGCCCCGAAACACATCGTATTCATGTGGGCGGTATGCACCGGCGATTTGCTCGGTGCGCCCGGGGCACCATCCTGTGGCGCTCGAGAAATCCTCAAGGATACGGTCCAGACCGCGCCAATCCTCGGAATCATGCCCGGCGGCACTGAGCGACACCGATAAGAAAAGGGTCGGCATCCTATTCAGTTGCTCGACATGATCCCTGACAAAATCGGTGAGCGCCCGCGGGTATTCGCTCGCATGTACGGGCGCGGCCAGAATGACGCGGACAAATCGATCGAGATCGATATCGTCGGCATCGCTGGTTTCCAGAAGTTCGACAGCATGCCCCGCAGCTACGACGTGGTCAGCCACGTGGCGCGCGATCTGCCGTGTTTGACCCTGGTAGGTGGCGTATCCAATGAGAATCTTCACGTCGACCTCATCCAAGAATGCCCCGGACACTTTAGCGAGCGGGATGTTCTTCACGAAGGTATCGAGAACGGTGCCTGTACGCGAGAGAATCTTGGATCGCAGCACCGACGGCGACCACGCTCCGCATGGTTGCGACCCTCTTCTCCACGGTTTCGTCTTTGGGTTTTCCGTCAGTCATCAGAGTGCCTTTGCCACTCGTGGGCGACGACGGATCAGCTATGTCGTCGCAACCGGTCGCGATACCTTGCCCAAACGCACCCATGACCCCTGCTCGTGCCCTGTGCCTTCAGGTGCGGGCCCACAAATAGCGCCCCGAAATCAGTAGTCAGGTTCAGTTTAGGGCAGCCTCTGCGCCGGAAGCGATCCAGAATAGCATGGCGCCGGTAACCCCTATCGAAAGCACCCCAAAGAACAGTCCAGCCATCGCCACAAGGCCATCTTCCTCGACCACACCCACACCGACCACAAAGAGCGAGATCGCCGGAAACCAGCCGCTGAGCGGCAAAGGCAGGAAGAGCGCAAATGATATTGCAAAGAGGATCCCACCAAATGCGCGTACATTCTTTGTATTGAATATGTAGCGGTGGCGTTTTTGGAGGAGACGCTCAAGTCGCCGCGTCAGGGGCCGCAGACGCAGCACTGTCCGGCGCAGCTTGACATGATCGAGGCGCAGGTCCGCAAACCTGCGCGGGAGGCGGATCGACGAGTACCCGAGGCACATTTGGGCACTCGTCACCAGCAAGGGGATCGCCGTCAGAAGCGTGAACCCAGGCGGCAAGGGGAGCAGATTGACCAACGAGAGCACCACAAGGGCCCACCCGAAGGACGCCTCGCCGAGAACCGACAGCAAGCTGCCGACGGTCAACGTCCCGGAGCGGTGCTGACTTCTTGACGCGCGAATGATCGGCAGCGACAGAGACGCGCGACAGCGCGTTCCCGCAGAGTATTTCATCATCTTCTCATTGGCTGCTGGTCCGGCACCGGCCTGTGCCCCTATTTCTGTGACGATACCACCGCTGTGCGCTGTCCGGAAGGTACCGCCCGGCACTGTGCTCTTCGCCATATTGCCGCCGCGATGCTCGACGAAAAGCTCGCAGTGATCTTTGGTGTGTGACACGCACGATGTTCGACCGGCATGATGTTGTTGCTATAGTGATTGGGCGAAACGAAGGTGAGCGCCTGCGGGCCTGCCTTACTTCCGTGCAGAGCGAAATCGCCCGCGTAATCTATGTTGACCGCGGCTCCGACGACGGCAGCCAGGCCCTCGCCGAAGCCGTAGGCGTGGAGCTGGTCAACTTGCCCATGCATTTGCCCTTTACCGCTGCCCGCGCCCGCAATGCCGGCTTCGCAAAAGCAGCGGCGATCGCCGGCCCCTCATACGTTCAATTCATTGATGGCGACTGCATCCTGCAACCCGGGTGGATTGAGACCGCCAGCCGGTTCCTGGCATCGACCCCCGATTGCGCTGTGGTATGTGGCCGACGGCGCGAACGCTTCCCAGAAATTTCGATCTACAATCGTCTCATGGATGCCGAATGGGCCACGCCGCCGGGCCGCACCAAGGCATGCGGCGGAGACACCATGGTCAGAGCCAGCGCGTTCGCGGAGGTGGATGGGTTCAATGCAGCTTTCATCGCCGGGGAGGAACCGGAACTCTGCGTAAGACTTAGAACCTGCGGCTGGAGCATCTGGCGACTCGACGAGGAAATAACGTTGCATGACGCTGACATGCATAGCTGGCGGCAGTGGTGGCAGCGCAGCCGACGTGGTGGTTCCGCGTGCGCCGGCGGATGTCCTTCACCATCGACTCCGCCCTCGGCTTCGCTGTTCCGGGTTTCTGTCTCATCTCCACTCCTTGGTGGTTACGATGAGCCAGAAACCCTCCGTTACAAAGTCAACTCAGATGTCCCAGGGGCGCTGACGGGGGACAATCAGATCACGATCAGCGTTCGGCATGACCTATCTCCCTTCAGTTGAAGCGCTCCATCACCACACCCTCATGGCGACATTGTGACGCCTCTGGTTCCAAGCGTTTCAGCGCCTGGGCCCGACCTGACCCTTATACTCGGAGCGCAAGAGATGACGCTCCTCGCAGGTAACGCATCTGGACATCGAGGCCTGGACGCCCCTAACGTCATGCGCCGAGACAAACCCTGTCAGAGCACTTGGAAGCAGGCTCCCCATTTGCTTCTGCACTGGCCCGGCAGACTGCCGGGCTTCTTTCTTTAATCTGCTCGATACGTGATCGAAAAAGGCCCTTTCGCATCCGTTTGACAGTCGGCAAAGGCTTCCCGAGTCTGTTGCGGTCCGGGTCCCGAAGCGGCCTCAAAATGGATCGATCTCGGAGACCCGTTGCACGGTCTTCAAGAGGGCTGCGATCTCGCGGCCAGGGGGGTCGTTGTCCAGAGCCTCTTCGAGCACGATGCTGAAGCAACACAGCATGAACGCCGCCGTTGCCAGCTGCCGGACCACCGACAGGCCAAAGAAATATCGCGAAGCGGTCTCGGCGGCCCTTCCAAGCAGGCGCCCCAAAGGCCCGTCGGTCGGACGCGGGCGGACGACGTCTCGCTGCCTGTCCCGCGCCAGCGCGCCCGCCGAGACGTCCTCGACCAAATGGGTCTGATCGCTGAGGGCGGAGTTCCGTTTCCAGCCGGTCGTGATTTGTCGGCAGTGGTGGAAGGTGAAATCCTTGCTGTCAAACATCCAGTTTAAGGGGAAACCCTCAAGTGTGTGCGGTCGCCACTGCGCCTGACCGACCGGCCCCGTAGGCCGGACGCACCATTTATGCGGGCAGGATGTTTCCGCCGGTTTGCGGAAGACATGATCGGCATGGCGCACGCGGGATCTGCCCCCTTCTTCTACGGCGTACCGCCATGTCCCGCTGAACCGAGTGTAGCCAAACGCTGCCCGCGCCGCGGCATCGAAAACTGTCTCCGTGCCTCGCGACAAGACCAATTCGTCGATGTCGCAAAACAGCACCGCACGCGCTTCCTGCAGGTAACGCAGCCGCACGGCATTTAGCGCGCAGGTTTGCAGGTAGAGTTCGCTGTTGCTGTAGGGTTTGAGACCTCTCGGACCAAAGGGCAACTCAGTCCTCAGCACGAGCGCATCGAGCCCGGCGCGCTCCAGCACGCCTTGGATCTCGCTCATCGCGTAAGTCGTAGAGCCATTGTCGATGAAGAGGATGCTCTCAGCGCCTTGAGTGCGCGCATGAAACCGCGCGAAGTCTTCGATCCAGCGCAGGTCGTTGTCCTTCGACATGGTTACGATCGCGTTTCTGCCGCGAAACCTCTCGGGGGTGGCGAAACGAACCGGCGTTTCGAGTCTGAACCCGTCAATTTCCAAGCTGATCCGCTCAGGACGCGACGCGCACTTCAAGGTCACCGTGCTATGCCGATAGTACATCCTGACCTTGGGCTTCACCGCCTGCGCATCAAGCATGACCTTGCCGCGCCCAAAGAGGGCGGCGAGATTATTGAGACGTGGGCAGATGAGCGTGACCAGACCGTTATGCCAAACAGCGTCGAACCAGAGCGTGGTCGCATCAAACCCGCTCTCGTACCCGTCTCGACGGAATTTCGGGGCAACTCGAGACGCCCGCCGAAAGGGCGTTTTCTCGAGCCGGCATGTCGAAAAATCTGAACTCTCGTTCAAGGTCCCCTCCCCTGACACCGCAAATCATGCAGTGGCGCGAAGGTAGGGCTTCAAAAACATTTCGCAAGCAAGAGTGCTGGCGGGGCCGCACAAACCATTGTCACGTCACCTGACGCTCGGCGGGCTGTCAGCCGCTCTACTGCGAGGTCAAAAAGGCCGGCCGGCTCCAAGAAAGTATTGGGCGAACATTGTCTCGGCCGACCTCTCTCCCCACTTCAGCGCTGGGAAGCTCTCGCCATGCGCATGTGACGGGCGCCTGAGCGCGCAGGGCTCGAAGATGGACCCACGAAGGAGCAACATGACAGATATAGAGATCGGCACGTCGGAGCTGGAAACGCCACAAGAAAGCGCCGCCCCAGACCCTCGCGAAGGACCACCGGGCCTCACGCTTCGCCAAGCTGCACTCATCTATTTCGGCGGCCTCGTCATCGTGGTTGCAGCGCTGGTAACGCTTGGCTTCACGACCTGAGTCGCGCCGAGACGGGCCAGTTAGATTGGGCGCAGGAAACTCCCGAGTACTGAGCGAAGAACATCGCGGCAAAATGACCGCAGGTCAAACGACACGCGCCATCCTGCCGCGTTCCAAATGGGTGTGCTGGCGCGCTAATATTGTTGCGAACGCCCGCACTCAGAGCTTGGAGGACAGCCGATGACGGCGACCAATGATTTCGAAACTTGGGTCACCCAAGAAATCTCACGCACCAAGTCCGTGTTGCGGGAAATTCAGGATGGGGGTTTCTGGAACTCGATGCCGCCGCCTTCGTCAGAAACCGTCAATGGTCTCGTGGAAAAATACTCCGAGCACCTCAGGCAACTGAAGAAGACCCGTCATCGCGTTCGGGGAGAATAATACGAGATTGCAACCGCGCCCAATCCTGTCGACCTGCACCTTGCGGGTTGGGTCGCGGAAACCACCCGTTTGGTGGCGCAATGGCGGTACTCAATCATCCTTAACGACATCAGCGCGTCCGCGCCTGTCTGCCTAAGAAATCTGGTGGGACCGCATATTCGCCAAAATCTGCATGAAGAACTTGTCGGGCCCTCAAGGCCCGCCAACACAACACTCCGATAGTGCCCCGCGGCGTGGTGTAGGAAGCCGTGAGCGTCGCTGATCGCGAGG
>NZ_JAAGOU010000060.1:0-7898 GCF_010500775.1 Salipiger sp. PrR002 | reverse complement strand
GGGTTCATCGACATCTTGACGTTGGCAAGATCGACTCCCGTGCCGTCCGCTTTCACGCGGACTTTCACGTTGTAGTCGATCACGCGCTTCACGGGCACAAGCACCTTCATGAGCGGATCACTCCCTTTGTTTCGCCGCGGCAAGCACGGCACTTCTGGTTCTCCCGTGGGGTGATAGCGAAGTGAACGCGAGGGAAACAGTGCCAATTTGGCCAAGCGTGCCAAAACGCCGCTGCGTTAGCGCGCTTGTGTGGACGCGAAGCAGCGCGATGTCGCGGCGGAAATTCGAACGGTCGGAAACGCGTTTCGCGCGCGTTGGCGGTTTGCATAAAAAATAGGCGATGGACTGAGGCGATGCCTGATCAGGGCTTAGGGAGGGCCGAAACTTGATTCGCAGACCTCGGTTCAGAGGGGGCGGCGGGTCGCTTTCAGCGGAGTCGAACAGCAAAAGGGCCACCCGAAGGCGGCCCCTTGTGTGAGATTTCAGTCCTGCCTGCCGAGGCAGATCAGGTGAACGTGTTGTCCCGCGGGAAGCCGCGCGGCGCCATACGGCCCGCGGTGGCGCGCTTGGCGATCCACTCGGAGAGGTCGGATTGGGTACGCGTGCGCCCGGCCGGGTCCTTCCAAGTGAGGCCGTCGGCCAGTGTGAAGGTGGTCAGGTCCGACAGGCCGCCATCCTTGTACTTCTGCAGGCGCACGCCCTTGCCCCGGCCCATCTCGGGCAGTTCGTCGAGCATGAAGACCAGCACCTTGCGGTTCTCGCCGACCACGGCCACCGCGTCGCCCGTCACCGGCTTGCAGATCTTGGCGAAGGCGGGCTCGCGGACGTTGAGGGCCTGCTTGCCCGCGCGGGTCTGCGCCAGAACATCCGCTTCGGGCACCACGAAGCCGTCCCCGGCAGAGGAGGCCAGCAGCAGCTTGCGGCCCGGCACATGCGCGAAGATGTCGATGATCTGCGCCTCGTTGGGCAGGTCGACCATCAGCCGCAGCGGCTCGCCCATGCCGCGCCCGCCGGGCAGGTTGGCGGCAGAGATCGTGTAGAAGCGCCCGTTCGAGCCGAAGACCAGCAGGCGGTCCGTCGTCTCGGCATGGAAGATGAAGCGCGGGCCGTCGCCGTCCTTGAACTTCAGTTCCGAGTTCAGGTCGATATGGCCCTTCATTGCGCGGATCCAGCCCATCTGCGAGCAGACCACGGTGATCGGCTCGCGCTCGATCATCGCTTCCAGCGGCACTTCCTCGACCTCGCCCGCTTCGGCGAAGGCGGTGAGCCGCGCGCCCCGCTCGAGATCCTTGGTGAAGGCCTTCTTCACCTCGCGCAATTCGCCCGAGATACGCTTCCACTGCAGGTCTTCGCTGGCCAGAAGGTCTTCGAGACCGGCGCGCTCTTCCATCAGCTTGTCGCGCTCGGCGACCAGTTCCATCTCTTCGAGCTTGCGCAAGCTGCGCAGGCGCATGTTGAGGATGGCTTCGGTCTGCACCTCGGTCAGGCCGAACTCGTCTTCGCCCGACACCGGGGCAGGGGAGACGTAATCGGCCTCGGAGGTGGCGCGGGCGGTCTTGCGGCCCCAGTCCTCGCGCATCAGCGCGGCCTTGGGGTCCTCATCATAGCGGATGATGTCGATGACGCGGTCGAGGTTGAGGAAGGCGATGATCAGCCCTTCCAGCACCTCGAGGCGGTGGTCGATCTTTTCCATCCGGTGCCGCGAGCGGCGGCACAGCACGTCGCGACGGAAATCGAGGAAGGCGCGCAGCACCTCCTTCAGCGAGCAGACCTTCGGTGTCACGCCGTCGATCAGCACGTTCATATTGAGCGAGAAGCGGATCTCCAGATCGCTGTTCTTGAACAGCAGGTTCATCAGCAGATCGGGGTCGATGTTCTTGCTCTTGGGCTCCAGCACCATGCGGATGTCTTCGGCGCTCTCGTCCCGGATGTCGGCGAGGATCGGCACCTTCTTGGTCTGGATCAGCTCGGCCAGCCGCTCGACCAGCTTGGACTTCTGCACCTGATAGGGGATCTCGGTGACCACGACCTGCCACTGTCCGCGGCCAAGGTCCTCGACCTCCCATTTGGCGCGCAGGCGGATCGAGCCGCGCCCGGTGGCATAGGCCTGCGCGATGTTCTCGCGCGACTCGACGATCACCCCGCCGGTGGGGAAATCGGGGCCGGGCACATATTGCAGCAGCGTCTCGTCCAGCGCGTTCGGCGACTTGATGAGATGCAGGCTGGCGTCGATCAGCTCGCCAATGTTGTGCGGCGGAATGTTGGTCGCCATGCCCACCGCGATGCCCGACGAGCCGTTGGCCAGCAGGTTGGGATAGGAGGCGGGCAGCACCACGGGCTCTTCGAGGCGGCCATCGTAGTTCGGGCGGTAGTCCACCGCGTCCTCGTCGAGGCCCTGCAGCAGCGCCTCGGCCATGATGGTCATCCGCGCCTCGGTATAGCGCGAGGCCGCCGGGTTATCGCCGTCGATGTTGCCAAAGTTGCCCTGACCGTCGACCAGCGGATAGCGGATGGTGAAGTCCTGCGCGAGGCGCGCCATGGCGTCATAGATCGCCGCGTCGCCATGCGGGTGGAAATCCCCCATCGTGTCGCCGGAGATTTTTGCCGACTTCAGGAAGCCCCCGCTGGAACTAAGTCGCAGCCGGCGCATTGCATAAAGGATACGACGATGCACGGGCTTGAGCCCGTCACGGGCGTCTGGCAGCGCCCGGTTCATGATCGTCGACAGAGCATAGGTCAGGTACCGCTCGCCGATTGCCCGGCGCAGGGTCTCTGCCACGTTACGAGGGTTCATGTTGGGGTCATCGACGATATCGTTCATGCATATTGTGATACCCGCGCAGAAAAGCGCGGGCAAGCGATCCGCACCGCGAATTCCATTCAGAGCGGATTTTTCCATATTCCCGCTTAAGGCGAGCGCGCAAATCGGCTATGCTGAGCGTGACGCCGAGTATTGGAACGGTGCGCCAGCGGCCTTTTTCAGCCAGCCCTTTTCTGTTCAGGAGATTTCAGCATGAAACGCCTTATGGTGCTTACTTTTGGCCTTCTGGGCTGGGCTTGGTATTCGATGTCCGGAGGCGCGGAATTCTCCGCCGGAACCAATGGTGTCGATCTTCCGGTGATGGTCCGCGCAGCCGAGGCCGAAACTCTGCCTGCAGCTTCAGCAGACGCCGCCGTTGAGCCTGAGGTGACCCGCGCCAGCACCGCCTCGCTCACCGATGTGGGGCCCGCCGAATCGCAGGCGACTGTGACCAAGGCAGCGGCGACAGCCAAGAGCATGGATCTAGCGCTGGCAGCAGTGCCCGACAAACCCATCGCGGCCAGCTTCGAGCCTGAAAGCGCCGAGCCTGAGACGCCCGCGGATCTGCGCAAGGTCACCGGCAGCCGGGTCAACCTGCGCTATGGTCCGGGCACCAGCTACAGCGTCGTCGGTCAGCTCGCCGAAGGCGACCGCGTGGAAGTGCTCAGCGATCCCGGCGACGGCTGGGTGAAGCTGCAGGCGCAAGATGGCGGCACCGCTGGCTGGATGTATGACGCCTATCTCGCCGCCGCTGTAAATTGAGGCGGTGAACTGAGGCGGCGGACTGAGCCACCAGCGATTGCAGCCCCTGCCAGCCTCGCCTATCCCGTTCTTTGCGAACAGGAGACCGGCGTATGGCATTGAGCACCGAACAGGCTGCGACAGAATCCCGAAAATCCATTCTCATCACCGGCTGCTCGTCGGGCATCGGCGCTGCGGCGGCCCGCGGGCTGCGCGCCCGTGGCTGGCGGGTGTTTGCCAGTTGCCGCAGCGAAGAGGATTGCGCCCGGCTGCGGACCGAAGGCTTCGAGAGCCCGCGGCTCGACTATGCCGACGAGGCCTCGATGGCGGTGGCGCTGGCAGAGGTGCTGGCGGCCACCGGCGGGACGCTCGACGCGCTCTACAACAATGGCGCCTACGCGGTGCCGGGGGCGCTTGAGGATCTGCCTACCGGCGCGCTGCGCGAGATCTTCGAGGTCAATCTCTTTGGCTGGCACACGCTGACCCGCATGGTGATCCCGGTGATGCGCGCGCAGGGGCACGGGCGGATCATCAACTGCTCGTCGGTTCTGGGGCTGGTGCCGATGCCGTGGCGCGGGGCCTATGTGTCGACCAAACACGCGCTCGAAGGGCTGACCGATGTGCTGCGCATCGAGATGTCGGACACGCCGATCAAGGTGATCCTCGTCGAGCCCGGCCCGATCACCTCGAAGATCCGCGCCAATTCCGTCCCTCACTTCGAGCGGTGGGTGAACTGGCAGGACAGCCCGCGCCGCGCGCAATACGAAGGCTCGCTGCGCAAGCGGCTCTATGCGGCCCCTCAAGAGGACACATTCGAGCTGCCCGCCTCGGCGGTCACCGAAAAGCTGATCCGTGCCTTGGAAAGCGATCATCCCGCGCCGCGCTACTATGTCACCACGCCGACCCACATCATGGGCACGCTGCGCCGCCTGCTGCCGTCGCGCCTGCTCGACTGGATCATCGAACGCGCCCGCTAGGTGCAGGAGGCCGGGTGGAGCGCGCTAAGGTCGCAGCCGCGCGCCTTCGCTTTTGGTCGCGAACCGGCTATGTGCGAAGCAAGAGGATAGGGAGGCAAATCCATGCGCGATGACCCGCTGTTTCTGGTCGTTGCCGTCGTGATGATGGCGGTCGTGGGCATTCTGCTCTTTGGCATCGGCTCTTTCGCGAAGGGAGGCGCCTTCAACAAGAAATACGCCAACAAGGCGATGCGCTGGCGCATCATCGCGCAATTTGCGGCGGTGGTGCTCATCCTCGTCTTTGTGCTGATCCGGAGAAGCTGAATGGTCGTGCTCAACAAGATTTACACCCGCACTGGCGATAAGGGCGACACGGCGCTGGTCGATGGCTCTCGGGTGCCGAAATTCGCGCCGCGGGTCGAGGCTTATGGCACGGTGGACGAGCTCAACTCGGTGGTGGGGCTGGCGCGGCTGCACGCGGATCCGGCGCTGGATGCGAAGCTGGCGCTCATCCAGAACGATCTCTTCGATCTCGGCTCCGACCTTGCCCGCCCCGATATGGCCAAAGACGCCGAGGCCGGCTACCCGGTGCTGCGCCTGACGCAGGCGCAGGTCGACCGGCTTGAGACCGAGATGGACGCGATGACCGCCCAGCTCGAACCGCTGCGCAGCTTCGTGCTGCCCGGCGGCACGGCGGCCTCCGCCTTCCTGCACCAGTGCCGCACCGTCGCCCGCCGCGCCGAGCGCCGCGCGGTGGAACTGGCCACGCTCGAAGAGGTGAACCGCCCGGCGGTGACCTATCTCAACCGGCTCAGCGACTGGTTCTTCTGCGCCGCGCGCATGGCCAATGATGGCGGCGCGGCGGATGTGCTCTGGGTGCCCGGCGCCAACCGCGACTGAGAAAGGGAGGGGGCGCTGCCCCCTCGTCGCTGCGCGCCTCACCCCCGGCGTATTTTTCAAGAGAAGAAGGACCCAAGGTTAAAGGGCTTCTTCTCTTTCCAAATACGCATATCCGAAGCGTGCCAGAGGCGCGGCGTCAGAGCGGTTCGGCCTCCAGCCACACGCCGCCCTCGGGGCGCAGGGTGAGGATCATCACCGGCTCCGGCGCGCGGCCCTCGACGGCGCCGAAGCGAAAGCGCTTGAGCAGCGTCGCGAGCACGATCAGCGCCTCCTGCAGCGCAAAAGCCGCGCCAATGCAGATCCGCGGCCCGTCGCCGAAGGGCAGATAGGCGTAGCGCGGCGGCTTTTCGACAAAGCGGTCTGGGCGGAAAGCGTCCGGGTCTTCCCACAGGCGATGACTGCGGTGCAGCGCGTAGATCGGGATCATCACCGTATCGCCTGGCTTGATCTCGCGCCCGCAGAGCTCGTCGGGCACCTGCGCCGTGCGCGAGACGATCCCGGCGGGCGGATAGAGCCGCAGCGTCTCGTCGATCACCCGGCGCAGATAGGGCAGCTCGGCAACCTCGGCGGCGCTGGCGGTATCGCCGCTGACCCCCGCCATGACCTCGTCCCGCGCGCGCTGCTGCGCCTCGGGATCGAACGCCAGCAGGTAGAGCGCCCACGACAGGGTGATTGCCGTGGTCTCATGCCCGGCGACGATGAAGGTCAGCAGGTTGTCGCGCAGCTCGGCGGTGTTCATGCGGCGCGTGGTTTCCGGGTCCTCGCCTGCCAGCAGCAGGTCGAGCAGGTCCGGCACCTCACGCGGGCCGCGGGCGGCGCGGTCGTCAATGGCGGCATCCGCCACGCGCTTCATCTCGGTCAGCCCGCCCGCCGAGCGCATGCGCCCAGGGCGGGGCACCCAATCGGGCAGGCCCAGCACGTCGAACAGCGAGATCCGCCCGGCCTCGGCGATATAGCCGTCGATCGCCCGGTGCACCGCGTCGCGGGCAAAGGCCTCGCCGCCGGAAAAGGTGACCTCGGAGATCACGTCGAAAGTCGTGGTCACCATCTCTTCGTAGAGGTCGACCGCGCGCCCCTTTTGCGCGGCGATCCGCTGCGCCGCCCGGTCCGCGGCACCGGCCATGATCGGGCCGAGGTTGCTCATATTGCGGGCGGAGAAGGCGGGGGCGGCGGCGCGCCTCTGCCAGCGCCATTGCGCGCCCTCGGCGACGAACATCGACTCGCCGATCGCCGGGCGCAGCAGGTTCTTGGTGACCATCGACTTGGGGTAGTCGTCGAGCCGTTCGAGCAGCACTTCGCGGATCGCGCCCGGCTCCATCAGCATATGCCAGCGCGCGCCGGTGCGGCCCGACACCATCGGCGTGCGGGTCGCGAGATCGGGGATGATCGCCAGCAGATTGCGCCGCGCCGCCCGCAGGCTGGCCAGAATGCCCAAGGGTTCGGTCACCAGCGGTGCGCGCACCGGCAGCGGGGCGGGGGCGGCGGGGCTTTGGGGTTCGGACGACGTTTCGATCATGTCACACCTCTTAGCAGAAGATAGGTGCGCTGGGGGCCACGGCAAAGCCGGGAGATTGCCAGCGCCGCCGCCGCCGGGCTATCCCTCGGGCCCCAGTGTTTGCCGAAAGTTCGACCATGTTCCGCCTTGCCGCCGCCCTTGCCATGCTTCTCGGGCTCACCGCCTGCGCCAACGGCCAGCGCAATCTTGAGAAACCGGCGGAGCCGCTGGGCAATTTCAAGCTCGGCTTCTCCGAGGTGGTGGCGCCCAACATCGTCAAGGGACCGCTGTCGCGGGAGGCCAGCGCCGAGGGATGGACAGCCGCGGTGGATCACGCCATCGAGGAGCGCTTCGACCGGCAGGGCGGCGAGAAATACTATCACATCGGCACCAGCGTCGAAGGCTATGTGCTGGCCCAGCCCGGCGTGCCGCTGGTGTTCAGCCCCAAGTCGGCGCTGATCCTAAAGGTGACGGTCTGGGACGATGCGGCGCAGAAAAAGCTCAACGACACGCCCGAGCAGATCACCGTGATGGAGGCGATCACCCCCGAAACGCTGGCGGGCTCGGGCCTCACCCAGTCGAAGGCCGAGCAGATGCGCAACCTCTCGGCCAATGCGGCGCTGCAGATCGAGATGTGGATGCGCCGCGAGTTGCGCGCGCAGGGCTGGTTCGGCGGCGAGGCGGCGCAGGATGCGGCAGAGGCGCGTCTGGCGGCCGCCAGTGCGGAGGCCGAAACCGCCGCGCAGGAGGGGCCGGACGCGGGGCAGGAGGCGGAAATTGCCGCTGCGACATCGGCCAAGGCTGGCCGAGAGCGCGAAACCGTGACCGAATAACCGCGCTTCGAAGCCGCCATTTGTCAACAGACGCTTGATTTTCTGCTCTCGACTCAATAAACGGCCCGCGATGCGAAACCGGGTCGCAGTCGACCCCCTAGAGGTGAGACGTCTGTAAAGATGGCAAAGGAAAAGTTTGAGCGCGGCAAACCGCACTGCAACATCGGCACGAT
>NZ_JAAGOU010000005.1:0-249863 GCF_010500775.1 Salipiger sp. PrR002 | reverse complement strand
AAAACAGAGACTTAGAGTGTGAATTTTTTGGCGGCACCCCTGCGCGGCGTAGGCTGCCGCAGGGTGAGCGGACCACCTCGGGGACCAGATATTGCGCCGCCCACAGAGTTATCAACAAGGAGGTGAAAAGCGAGGCCAGACTCGGACCCGAGTCACGCCAGACTCACCCCAGACTCGCCGACTCCCGCAGGCACAATCCATGCACAACGTATGCACAACCCATGCGCATCAGGTGCGTCGCGCAGGGGAGCCGGTGAGCCCCCTACCCTCTTTCCGCGCGCAAAGCGCCGAGCCGTGCGAAGCTGCGCTTTTTCAGGCGGAGGGCCAGCAGCAGGAGGATCGCGCCGAGATAGAGCAGCGGCTCGATCTGGAAACCCTTCCGCAGCAGCACGAAGTGCACCGCCCCCAGAACCACCGCCGGGTAGGTCAGCCAATGGAGCTTGCGCCACGCGCGGCCAAGCTTTCGGACCGAAGCGTTGTTGGAGGTCAGCGCCAGCGGGATCATCAGGGCAAAGCCCAGCATGCCGACGGTGATATAGGGGCGCTTCACGATGTCGGCCCAGATCTGCGAGGGGATCTGCACGTCGAGCACCAGCCAGACCAAAAGGTGCAGCGCGATATAGAAGAAGGAGATCAGCCCCAGCGCCCGGCGGAACCGCAGCAGATTGAGCCCGGCGAAGCGGCGCAGCGGGGTGATCGCCAGCACGACGATGAGGATCTGCAGGCCCAGCTCGCCCAGCTTATGCTCCAGCTCGCGGATCGGCTCGACGCCAAGCGCGCCGGTGAACCCCTGATAGAGGAACCAGATCGGCGGCAGCGGCGCCAAGAGATAGAGCAGCCATGGCGGCACCCGGCGGCTCTGGCGATTGATCCAGTCGATCATGGCTCAGAAATACTCCGACAGATCCATGCCGTCATAGAGCGACGCCACTTCCTCGCCGTAGCCGTTGAACATCAGCGTCGGCTGGCGCTTGGCGAAGAAGCCGCCGCCGATGGGGCGTTCGGTGGCCTGAGACCAGCGCGGGTGATCCACTTCGGGGTTCACATTGGAGTAGAACCCGTACTCGCGGGCGTTGGCCTTGTTCCACGAGGTGGGCGGCTCGCTGTCGGTGAGAGTGACGCGGACGATCGACTTGATCGACTTGAAGCCATATTTCCACGGCACCACCAACCGCAGCGGCGCGCCGTTCTGATTGGGGATGTCCTTGCCGTAGATGCCGGTGGCCAAAAGCGTGAGCGGGTTCATCGCCTCGTCGAGCCGCAGACCTTCCACATAGGGCCAGTCGAGCACCGGATAGGAGACGCCGCGCATCTCGTCGGGGCGTAGCGCCGTCTCGAAGGCAACGTATTTCGCCCCGGATTGCACGCCAGCCATGTTCAGCAGGTCGGCCAGTTCGAACCCGTTCCACGGCACGACCATCGACCACGCCTCGACACAGCGGAAGCGGTAGATGCGCTCTTCGATACTCATCTGCGAGAGAATGTCTTCGAGCGCGTAGGTGCCGGGCTTGTCGACCATGCCGTCGATGGTGACCGACCACGGCTCGGTGGTCAGCGCATCGGCGTATTTCTTGGGGTCGCCCTTATCGGTGCCGAACTCATAGTAATTGTTGTAGCTGGTGATCTCTTCCCAGCTGTTGGGCTCGAGCCCTTCCGCCGCATGGGCGCGGCCCGCGAGACCGGCCAGCGCCAGCCCCCCTGCCCCACCGATGATCTGCCGGCGATTCAGCCAGAGCGACTCGTCGGTAACGTGATGATCCTTGAGATCGCCTTTCCAGCGGAACGCCATTGGACCTTCTCCTTTATACGGGTTTGGTACCGGGATTGGGGCACACAGATTTAAGAAAGGGTAGCGGCAATCCGCCCATCCACCAAACCAAGCGATCTCACGTTGCGGTGTCTCCTCTGTAACTTGGGCGCAGTTTCGAGAAGGGGATCGAGCTGCCGTCGGCCTGCACGATGCGCACATGGCGGCGGCGCATCTGCCGCGGCTCCGAGACGCCAACCGAATGGGCGATGGTCTCGACCTCTTTGATCACCGCTTTGGCGTAATTGGCGACCTTCATGTATTTGTCCTCGACCACGAGGCCCTTTTGCAGTCGCGGATCATGGGTGGTGATGCCGGTCGGGCAGGTGTTGCGGTTGCACTTCAGTGCCTGAATGCAACCCATGGAGAACATGAAGCCGCGTGCCGAGGTGACGAAATCCGCGCCGAGGCAGATCGCCCAAGCCACATCCGCCGGGTTCACCAGCTTGCCCGCCGCGACGATGCGGATGCGTTCCTTGAGGCCATAGCGGTCGCGCAGATCGACGATGCGCGGCAGCGCCTCGCGGATCGGCATGCCGACAAGATCGATAAGCGGCATGGGCGCGGCCCCGGTGCCGCCCTCGCCGCCGTCGATGGTGATGAAGTCGGGCGCGCTTTCCGGCCCGCGCTCGACGATCAGTTGGAACATCCGCTCCCACTCGTCGGAAGAGCCGATCACCGTCTTGAAGCCCACCGGCTTGCCCGAGACGCGGCGGATGTGGACGATCATGTCGAGCAGATCTTCGAAGGTGTCGATCTCGCGGTGGCGGTTCGGCGAGATGCCGGGCTGGCCCACCTTGAGGCCGCGGATCGCGGCGATTTCCGCGTTGACCTTCTCGCCCGGAAGGATGCCGCCCTTGCCGGGCTTGGCACCTTGGGCGAGTTTCAGTTCGAACATCTTCACCTGCGGACGCGCGCCCACCGCCGCCAGCTTGGCGTCGTCGATATTGCCGTGCTCGTCGCGGATGCCAAATTTGGCGGTGCCGATCTGATAGACGAGATCGCAGGCACCAAGCTCGTGGAACGGAGCGAGCCCGCCCTCGCCGGTGTTGAGCCAGACCCCCGCCGCCGCAGCCCCACGGCTGAGCGCCTCGACCGCCGGGCGCGAGATCGCGCCATAGCTCATGCCCGAGATGTTGAAGATCGAGCGCGCCACGAAGGGCACTTTGGCCATCGGGCCGATCACCATCGGCTCGGTCGCCGAGAACTGATCGTCGAGCGGCGGGAAGACCGCGTTCACGAAGATCGGCGTGCCGGGGATGTTGAGGTTGCGGGTGGAGCCGAAGGCGACGGTGTTATCCTTGCCCTTGGTGGCGTGGTAGACCCAGTCGCGCTGCGCCCGGTTGAAGGGCATCTCCTCGCGGTCCATGGCAAAGAAGTACTGGCGGAAGAATTCGCCGAGCTTGCTGAACCAGCCCCGGAAGCGGCCGATCACCGGGTAGTTGCGCCGGATCGCGTCGCCGGTCTGGGTGGTGTCGATCAGGTAGAGCAAGACCACCGCCAGCACTGCAAGACCGATGGCCACCAGAAAGACCAGTGCCAGAACCTGCAGGATATACATTGCCGCGCCCATGAATTCCCTCTGCGTTTTCGTGCGATTGCCGTGTTTCTCGCTTGGTATGGTTACAACCCCATGTCGCAACAGCAAGGCAGGAACGACGGTGTTTTTGGTCTGCACCGGCTGTTAGCGCCATAGCTGGGCAGAGATCGCGCGGCGGCCTGCGCCAGATCATTCACGAGGTGCTGACATGTTCTCACGCAGGCTCGACCAGATCGCCCGGATTTGCCCGATTTCGGGCGCTGCAATAGCCCCGGCCCGTCGTCCGGCAAGCCCGGCTCACGCGGATTTCAGGCTGATCCGTCTGCGAGAAGCCCCCGTAATCCTTGGCACATTCACCTGATGAAGGAGGACTTCACAATGATCCGCATGACTTCCATTGCTCTCACCGCCACCGCAGCCCTGATCGCTGGCCCGGCTCTGGCCGATCACCACATGGAGAAGAACATCGTCGAGACCGCGCAGGAAGCCGGCGACTTCTCGACCCTTCTGGCCGCAGCCGAGGCGGCTGGCCTTGTGGACACGCTGACCGGCGAAGGCCCGTTCACAATCTTCGCCCCCACCGACGAAGCCTTTGACGCGCTGCCCGAGGGCACCGTGGACGAGCTTCTGATGGAAGAGAACAAGGACAAGCTGACCGACATCCTCACCTACCACGTGGTGCCGGGCAAAGTGATGTCGACGGACCTTGAAGACGGCATGATGGCCGAGACCGTGCAGGGCGAGAGCCTTGAGATCATGACCTCGGACGGCGTGACCGTAGACGGCGTGAGCGTCACCAAAGCCGACATCGAAGCCTCGAACGGCGTGATCCACGTCATCGACGGCGTGCTGATGCCCGAGTGATCTGACCGGAGAGCCGGGCGGGATGACCCGCTCGGCCCCGCGAACAGGAAAAAGGCCCGCCGGATCGGCGGGCCTTTCTCACATTATATATAGGGCGCTGTTCAGTGCACCACGGCGTCGTCGGGACGCGGCCGGTTGCTGGCACCGATCTTGTCGCCGATGATCAGCCCGTCGGCCCCGGCGCTCACCGGCACCGTGTCGCCGTCGTGGATGTCGCCGCCGAGGATCATCTCGGCCAGCGGATCCTGCAGAGCGCGCTGGATCACCCGCTTGAGCGGACGTGCCCCGAAGACCGGATCGTAGCCTTCCTCGGCCAGCCACTTCTTGGCGTCCGCGTCGAGCGTAAGGGTGACCTTGCGGTTCGCCAGACGCTTGAGCAGCCGCGCAATCTGGATCTCGACGATGCCG
This sequence comes from Salipiger sp. PrR002, assembly GCF_010500775.1. Lineage (NCBI taxonomy): Bacteria > Pseudomonadati > Pseudomonadota > Alphaproteobacteria > Rhodobacterales > Roseobacteraceae > Salipiger > Salipiger sp. PrR002. Next base: position 245,244 of record NZ_JAAGOU010000005.1, on the reverse strand, counting down.
TCCATGTCCTCGCGCTTGAGCCGATCGAAGATGATCGTCTCGTCGAGACGGTTGAGGAACTCGGGGCGGAAGTGCGCCCGAACCGCATCCATCACGTCACGCTTGGCCGCGCCGCTGTCGGCACCTTCCGGCAGCTGGCTGAGCGCCTGCGAGCCGAGGTTGGACGTCAGCACGATCAGCGTCTGCTTGAAGTCCACGGTCCGGCCCTGACCATCGGTCAGCACACCATCGTCGAGCACCTGCAGCAGCACGTTGAACACATCCGGGTGCGCCTTCTCGACCTCGTCGAACAGCACCACCTGATAGGGGCGCCGCCGCACGGCCTCGGTCAGCACACCGCCCTCGTCATAGCCGACGTAGCCCGGAGGCGCGCCGATCAGACGGGCGACCGCGTGTTTCTCCATGAACTCGGACATGTCGATGCGAACCATCGCGCTGTCGTCGTCAAAGAGGAACTCGGCCACGGCCTTGGTCAGCTCGGTTTTACCCACACCGGTCGGCCCGAGGAACAGGAACGAGCCAAGCGGACGGTTCTCGTCGTTGAGCCCGGCCCGCGCACGGCGCACCGCGTTGGCCACGGCGCGCACCGCCTGGTTCTGGCCGATGACCCGCTTGTGCAGACCATCTTCCATGCGCAGCAGCTTTTCGCGCTCGCCCTCGAGCATTTTCGAGGTCGGGATGCCCGTCCAGCGCTCGACCACCTCGGCGATCTGCTCGGGACGCACGGCCTCTTCGACCATGACATCGCCTTCGCCCTTCTCGGCCTGCTCGAGTTTCTGCTCGAGCTCGGGGATCTTGCCGTACTGCAGTTCGCCGGCCTTGGCGAAGTTGCCCTCGCGTTTGGCGATCTCGAGATCGGCGCGCAGCCGGTCGAGCTGTTCCTTGATGTCCCGCGCCGAGGCCAGCTTGTCGCGTTCGGCCTGCCATTTGGCGGTCATCTCGGCAGAGCGCTCTTCCTGCTCGGCCAGTTCCTTCTCGAGCTTTTCGAGCCGGTCCTTCGAGGCAGCATCATCCTCGAGCTTCAGCGCCTCGACCTCGATCTGCATCTGCAGGATGTTGCGGTCGATCTGGTCAAGCTCTTCGGGCTTGCTGTCCACTTCCATGCGCAGGCGGGAAGCGGCCTCATCCATGAGGTCGATCGCCTTGTCGGGCAGGAAACGGTCGGTGATGTAACGGTGCGAGAGCGTCGCCGCGGCCACAAGCGCAGAGTCCGAGATCCGCACGCCGTGGTGCAGTTCGTATTTCTCCTTGATGCCGCGCAGGATCGAGATCGTATCCTCGACCGTGGGCTCCTGCACCATCACCGGCTGGAAGCGCCGTGCGAGGGCCGGGTCTTTTTCCACGTGCTTGCGGTACTCGTCGAGCGTGGTGGCGCCGACGCAGTGCAACTCGCCGCGCGCCAGTGCCGGTTTCAGCAGGTTCGAGGCATCCATCGCCCCATCTGCCTTGCCCGCGCCGACAAGCGTGTGCATCTCGTCGATGAAGAGGATGATCTCGCCAGCGGCGGTCTCGATCTCCTTCAGGATGGCCTTCAGCCGCTCTTCGAATTCGCCGCGGTACTTCGCACCGGCGATCAGCGCGCCCATGTCGAGCGCCATCAGCCGCTTGTTGCGCAGGCTTTCGGGCACGTCGCCATTGACGATGCGCAGCGCAAGGCCTTCGGCAATCGCGGTTTTACCCACGCCGGGCTCACCGATCAGCACAGGGTTGTTCTTGGTCCGGCGCGAGAGCACCTGCATCGAGCGGCGGATCTCGTCGTCACGGCCAATGATCGGGTCGATCTTGCCCTGTTCGGCGGCTTCGGTCAGGTCGCGCGCATACTTCTTGAGGGCGTCATAACCCTCTTCGGCATTGGCGCTGTCCGCCGTGCGGCCCTTGCGAATGTCGTTGATCGCCTCGTTCAGCTTCTGCGGCGTGACCGCGCCAGCCTCCAGCGCCTCCTTGGCGCCGCTGCGCTCGATGGCGAGGGCCATGAGGACACGCTCGACGGGAACAAAGCTGTCGCCCGCCTTCTTCGCGATCTTCTCGGCCTCGTCGAGCACGCGCCCGGTGGCCGAGTCGAGATACACCTGACCGGCGTCGCCCGAGACCTTCGGCTGTTTCGCGAGTTTCTGATCGAGGGTTTCCACCACCCGCTGCGGCGCACCGCCGGCCCGGGTGATCAGGTTGCTGGCCAGCCCCTGGTCATCGTCCATCAGGGCCTTCAGCAGGTGTTCGGGAACCAGCCGCTGATGGCCTTCCCGCATAGCGATGGTCTGCGCGGCTTGAATGAACCCACGCGACCTTTCAGTGAACTTCTCCAAGTTCATCACGTCTCTCCTTCCACAAGCGCCCGTCTGGGATTTGCCCCGCCTGCCAGGCAGCACGGAGCGGTATCGGGCCTCGGAGTAGAGATGGGCGCAGCGCATGAACGGTTCAAGAACATCGGCATGGAAAAAACGCCGGGGTGCGCCCCTCGCCCCCCCTGCAACGGCCTGACACCGATGTTTAACATATTTGCCGCATGGTCGCGGCCAGAGCATGACACTGCGCGACAAAAGACCGCCCGGGGACCGCCCAGTGACAGACCGACCTTTAGAAGGATGCAAGAAATGCATGTGGACCGCGTCGAATTCGAAGGTTTCGAGCCGATGGAACGGGGCGCTGCCGCCCGTCTCTGCGATGGCACCGATCCGGATACCATCGGCCCGCCCGGCGGCAGCGTCTCGCTGATCTCTCAGGATGGGCGGCTGCGGGTCTCGCTGCTCGGCGCGCCGCAGGCGCAGCGGCCAGCGCTGATCGCGGCGATCCGGCTGCTGCTGCGCATGCCGGAGTTTCGCGGCGGAGCGCAGCGGCTGACCTTCGCCAGACCGCTGCCGCTAAGCACCCGCAAGCGCCGCTGAGGCGCTCAGCCCGCCTTGCGCAGGTCGGCGATCATCGCGTCGATATCGCCCCGCCGCCGGTCAAGCATGGCGCCGATCTCGGTCCGTTCGGTGAGCAGCATGTTCACCCCCTCGACGTACATATTGTAGAACCGCCCGGATTTCTCGCCGACGAAGAAGGTCACCTCGAAGGGCGATTGCCCGCGCAGCTTGGCGACGGTGGCCACCTGATAGGCGTTCTTGACCTTCTGCGTCCCGGAGACGGTGATCTCGCTGCCGACGAACTGGCGGAACTGCTTGCCGTATTTGCGCGCGGCATAGCCTTGGAACGCCGCGGTGAAGGCTTTCTTCTGCGCCCCGGTGGCGCGCCGCCCGTCGGCGCCCATCACATAGGCCGCGATATAGGGCATGTCGCCATAGCGCACGAAGATGCGTTCGAACTGCGCGATCATCGCCGACTCGGAGGCGCCCGAGGCGATCACCGCGTTCACGTCGCCGACCAGCCCCTGCACCAATTGCTCGGCCTGCGCCGCGCTGGCCGCCAGCGCCGCGCCGGGCAGCAGCGCCAGCCCCGAGAGCGCCAACCCTGAGAACGCCAGCCCATGGCTGAGGAAGCTGCGGCGGCTCGCGAAATAACTCATCAAAATCCCTCCGTATCCAAGGCTTCGGGGTCGATGAACCCCGCGCCCTCAATGCTGTCGTCGCCCAGTTCGTGACGGCGTTTCTCGAGCCAAATCACCCGGGCCTGCGCGTAGCTGTCGGCACTGCCGGTCAGAACCGCGTCGATCGCGTCGCCATAGTCGCTGCGCTTGATCGCCAGCTCACCCAGACGGGCGCCGTAGCGAACATAGCGTTGCGGCGAGGGAAGCACATAGGCAAACGGGTCGGTGAAAAAGTCGACGAAGAGGCCAACCGTCTCGCGCTCGGTCGAGGGGCCGAGCACCGGAAGCTCCATGTAGGCGCCCTCGGGAAAGCCCCAAACAAACAGTGTTTCGCCAAAATTGCTGCGATCTTCGGGCAGGCCCATGGGGCTGGCGACATCCATCAGCCCGGCGATCCCCAGCGTCGCGTTCACGGAAAAGCGAAGAGTGTTTCGCGAGGCGCGCAGCAATCTGCCTTGCAGAATCTGGTTCACGACGGTCTGCGGCAAAGCGACCGTGTCAGAGAAATTGACCACGCCGGATTTAACCGGCTGCGGAAGCGACGAAATCATTCCGCCGTCGCCTTTACCGGAAAGGCCGGAATAGATTTTCTTGTTAAACGAGTGGACGCGGCGGTTGGCAGGTTCTTGCGGATCGAAGATGCCATCGGGCGACTCGCCCGGACCGGGTGTCGCACAGGCCGCGAATCCCGTTATAAGCGCCATCGCAGCAAAAGCGCGCAGCAGCGAGGCGCAGCCGCCCGTCCGTGGAATTGTCATTAGGAAAAACCGAATCTTGATGTACAAGGCCTAGGTAATTGGAAAAGATGTCCAACCCAAGCGGACAATCGGCATGTGCCTCAGGCGTGGCAAGAGTGCGACATGGATATTTTTGAGAAACCGCGTCGCAGACGAAATACAGACAAACGGAGAGCGGAATAGCGCTCATGCAAAACAGAATAAAATCTGCCGGTGCTGACGAACTTGCATCCGCACGCAAGCAAAGTCGGCCCTATTATTGGTTCGTTGGTGTTTTCAGTTTCTTCGTCAACATGTTGATGCTGACGGGTCCGCTTTACATGCTTCAGGTCTACGATCGGGTCCTTGGCTCGCGGTCCGAAGCGACGCTGCTGGCCCTGACCGCACTTGTGGTGTTTCTCTACGGGATGATGGGCGTGCTCGACTACGCCCGCGGGCGCGTGATGGCACGAGTCGCCGCGCGCTTTCAGGCGGCGCTCGACATGCGCGTCTTCGATGCCGTGATTCGACGCTCGTCGGTAAAAATGGACGAATTGGCCGCCACCGGCCTCAAGGATCTTGAGGCGGTGCAGCGGTTCATGGCCTCGCCGGTGCTGATGGCCCTGTTCGATCTGCCTTGGACGCCGCTGTTCATCGCAGGCATCTTCGTGTTCCACCCGTGGCTCGGATTTCTCGCCATCGGCGGCGGCGTGGTGCTGGTGATCATCACCATCGCCAACCAGATGCTGAGCCGCACCCCGACGCTGAAATCCAACCGCGCGGTGCTGGTCGCCGAGCAGACGTCGGAGCAGATCCGGCTCGACGCCGAGACGGTGCAGGCCATGGGGATGCGCGGGGCCGCGTTCCGCCGCTGGGATCGTGCCCGCTCGGAGGCGCTGAACGGCCAGATCTCGACCAATGACCTCGTCGGCACTTTCACCACGATGACCAAGAGCTTCCGCATGCTGCTGCAGTCGGCGATGCTGGGTCTTGGCGCCTATCTGGTGCTGCAGAACGAGCTGACCGCCGGTGCGATGATCGCGGGCTCGATCCTGATGGGCCGCGCGCTTGCGCCGATCGAGCTGGCGATCGGCCAGTGGCCGATGGTCACCCGCGCCCGCAAAGGCTGGGACAACCTGTCGGAACTGCTGGGCGAAATGCCCCCCGAACCCGCCCGCACGCCGCTGCCCAAGCCGCGCGCCCTGCTGGAGGTTCAGCAGCTTACCGTGGTGCCGCCGGGAGAGCAGCAGGCCGCTCTGCGTCTGGTCTCTTTCGACCTGCAGCCGGGCCATGCGGTCGGCGTGATCGGCTCGTCCGGGGCTGGCAAATCGACGCTGGCGCGCGCGATCACCGGGGTCTGGCGCCCCGCTGGCGGGCGCATCCGCCTCGATGGCGCGACGCTCGATCAGTATGACGAGGATCTGGGCAAGCACATCGGCTATCTGCCGCAGCGGGTCAGCCTGTTCGACGGCACCATCGCCGAGAACATCGCCCGTCTTGCCGACCAGCCCGACCCCGAGAAGATCGTCGAGGCGGCCAAGAAGGCCGACGCGCATGAGATGATCCTCAAGCTGCCCAAGGGCTATGACACCCGCGTCACCGCCACCGGCGGGCGGCTGTCGGGTGGCCAGATGCAGCGCATCGGCCTTGCCCGTGCGATGTATGGCGACCCGGTGATCCTCGTGCTCGACGAGCCCAACTCGAACCTCGACAATGAGGGCAGCGAGGCGGTCAACGCCGCCATCCGCCGCCTCAAGGAAGAGGGTAAATCGGTCATCATCATGGCCCACCGCCCTGCCGCGATCCGCGAATGCGACATGCTGCTGATGCTCGAGCATGGGGCCCGCGTCGCCTATGGTCCGAAGGACGAGGTGCTGCGCGCGCAGGTCAAGAACCACGAACAGATTACCCGGCACGCCGGGCCCGGAGGTGTCCGCTAATGTCGCAAGAGACCGACAAGCGCTTCCCGCTCAAACAACCGCTCATGCTGGGCCTGATCGCCCTGCTGATCCTCGTCGGGGGCTTTGGCACCTGGGCGGCGACAACCAATATTTCCGGCGCCATCGTCGCCGGGGGCCAGATTCAGGTCGAACGCAACCGTCAGGTCGTGCAGCACCCCGATGGCGGTGTGGTCGAAGAGATCGTCGTCGACGAGGGTGATGTGGTCGAGGCTGGCGATGTGCTGGTCAAGCTCGATCCGACGCTTCTGCAGTCCGAGTTGAACATCGTCGAGGGCCAGTATTTCGAACTGGTCGCCCGCCGTGCCCGCCTGCAGGCCGAACGCGACGGCTCCGAGGAGCTGACCTTCGACGAGACGCTGCTGAAGGTGGCCGAATATGACGACGAGGTGCAGGAGCTGATCGAAGGTCAGCGCAACCTGTTCTTCGCCCGTCTCGAGTCGATGAACCGCGAATCCGAGCAGCTGACCAAGCGCCGCGATCAGATCGTGAATCAGGTCGAGGGGCTCGACGCGCAGCAAACCGCGCTGAACAGCCAGCTGTCGCTCATCGAAGAAGAGCTGGATGACCAGAAATCGCTGCTCGACCGCGGTCTTGCGCAGGCCAGCCGCGTGCTCGCCCTGCAGCGCGAAGAGGCGCGGCTGTCGGGTGAGGTCGGCGATCTCACGGCACAAAAGGCAGAGTCCGAAGGCCGGATGACCGAGATCGACATCGAGGTTCTGAAGCTCACCACGAGCCGCCGCGAAGAGGCGATCACCCAGCTGCGCGACATGCAGTACCGCGAGCGCGAGCTGGCCGAACAGCGCTCTGCCCTGCTCGAAAAGCTCAAGCGGATGGAAATCCGCGCGCCCGTCAGCGGCGTGGTCTACGGGCTGACCGTCTTCGCCCCGCGCTCGGTGATCCGCGCCGCGGACCCGGTGCTCTACCTCATTCCGCAGGACCGCCCGCTGGTGATCACCGCGCAGGTGCCGCCGATCCACATCGATCAGGTGCACGTCGGGCAAGAGGTGACACTGCGTTTCTCGGCGCTCGACCAGCGCCGTACGCCCGAGACCTTTGGCACGGTGACGCAGATCTCGGCCGACTCCTTCACCGACGAGAACACCTCGGCCAGCTTCTACCGCGCCGAGATCATGCTCGACGAAGGACAGATCGACCGCCTGCCCGAAGGCACCAGCCTCGTGCCGGGCATGCCGGTAGAGGCCTTCCTGCGCACCGCGGACCGCACGCCGCTCGCCTATTTGGTGAAACCTTTCACCGATTACTTCTCCAAGGCGTTCCGCGAATAAGTCTCGCACATAAAGCTGGGAAGGGGCCGCTGTCTTCGGGACGCGGCCCCTTTTCTTTGAGCTGCCGTGGGTCTAGCGTCCGCCGCAGATCACACGGACAGATCTCTCGGACAGATCACACGGAGGCTCCAATGACCGATATCACCGCCCGCCTTGCAGAGCTTGGCCTGACGCTGCCCGACGCGCCCGCCCCCGCCGCCAACTACGTGCCCTACGTGCAGAGCGGCACCATGCTCTATGTCTCCGGCCAGATCAGCATGGATGAAAACGGCCTGATCACCGGCAAGATCGGCGACACGCTGGATGTCGAGGCCGGGGCCAAGGCCGCCCAGCGCTGCGCCCTGTCGCTGATCGCCCAGGCCAAGGCGGCCTGCGGCGGCGATCTGTCGAAGCTCAAGCGCGTGGTGAAGCTGGTCGGTTTCGTGAACTCCACCCCCGAGTTCACCGAGCAGCCCAAAGTCATCAACGGCGCCTCCGACCTGATGGTCGCGGTCTTCGGCGATGCTGGCAAACACGCCCGCTCGGCGGTCTCCGCGGGCGCGCTGCCCATGGGCGTCGCCGTCGAGATCGAAGCGATCTTCGAGCTCGCCTGATGTCCGGCCTGCCCGCCGCGTTCCTCGACCGGCCCATCGCGCATCGTGCCTTGCATGATCTCGCGGCGGGCCGCCCCGAGAACTCCCGCGCCGCCATCTCGGCGGCCATCGAACAGGGCTATGGCATCGAGATCGACCTGCAGCTTTCGTCCGATGGCGTCGCCATGGTGTTTCACGACGAGCGGCTGGAGCGGCTCACCGGGGCGCGCGGGCTCGTTGGCGCGCGCGATGCCTCCGAGCTTTCGGCGCTGCGCCTCAAGGGCGGCGAGGAGGGCATTCCGACGCTGACCGAGGTGCTGGATCTCGTCGCCGGGCGCGTGCCGCTGCTCATCGAGATCAAGGATCAGGACGGCGCGCTCGGTGCCGATGTGGGACCGCTGGAGAAAGCCACCGCCGATGCGCTGAAAGGATATGACGGCCCGGTGGCGGTGATGTCCTTCAACCCCCATTCCATCGCCCGCATGGCGCGGCTCGCGCCGCAACTGCCGCGCGGGCTGACCACCGATGCCTTCGATCCCGAGGATTGGGCGGGCGTGCCGGGCTGGCGGCTCGAAGAGCTGCGCGCCATCCCCGATTACACCCGCACCGGGGCCTGTTTCATCAGCCACGGCTGGCGCGATCTCGCCACTCCGCGCGTGGCGGAGCTCAAGGAGGCAGGCGCCAGCATCCTGTGCTGGACCATCCGCACGCCCGAGCAGGAGGCAGAGGCCCGCAAGGTGGCCCAGAACGTGACCTTCGAGCAGTATCTCGCGTGAGCGTGTCTTGATCCCGGCCCCGCCGGGATCAGATACTGCCCGGTGATGACAGGGCCAAAGATCTCCGCATGACCGACCAGAGTCCCAACGAGACAGCTGGCGAGACCATCGCCGTCAACGTGCTGAGCTCGCTCGACCAGATTGCTCAAAGCGACTGGGACGCCTGCGCCTGCCCCGAGGCGGCCCATGGCGGGCGCCCGGACGATCCTTTCACAACCTGGCGCTTCCTGCGCGCGCTGGAGCGCTCCGGCTCGGTCGGGCGCGGCACCGGCTGGGAGCCACGCTACCTCGCCGCCGAGAAGGCCGGGCGGCTGATCGCCGTCGCGCCGCTCTATGCCAAGGGCCACAGTCAGGGCGAGTATATCTTCGACCACAGCTTCGCCCATGCCTACGAGCAGGCGGGCGGCGACTATTATCCCAAGCTGCAGATCGCCGTGCCCTTCACCCCCGCCACCGGGCGGCGCTTCCTCACCCGTCCGGGGCATGAGGCCGAGGGCATGATGGCGCTGGTGCAGGGCGCGGTGCAGCTGACCGCCGACAATGATCTGAGCTCGCTGCACATCACCTTCTGCACCGAGGGCGAGGCGGTGGCCGGCGAGCGCATGGGTCTGTTGCGCCGCGTCACCCAGCAGTTCCACTGGCTCAACAGGGATTACGCGGATTTCGACGGGTTTCTCGCCGATCTCAGCTCGCGCAAGCGCAAGGCGGTCCGCAAAGAGCGCGCGCGGGCGCAGGAGTTCGGCGGCCGCATCCGCATCCTCACCGGCGATGAGATCGCGCCCGAGCACTGGGATGCCTTTTGGGAGTTCTATCAGGACACCGGCGGGCGCAAATGGGGCACGCCCTATCTGACCCGCGCCTTCTTTGACGAGCTGCATGAGACCATGCGCGAGGATGTGGCGCTGGTGATCTGCGAGCGCGAGGGCATGCCGGTCGCCGGGGCGCTGAATTTCATTGGCCGCGACGCGCTCTTCGGGCGCTACTGGGGCTGCACCGAGGACCACCCCTGCCTGCATTTCGAGGCGTGCTACTATCAGGCCATCGACTTCGCCATCGCCCACGGTCTCGGGCGGGTGGAGGCCGGGGCGCAGGGCGAACACAAGCTGGCGCGCGGATATCTGCCCAGCCAGACCCATTCGCTGCATTGGTTTCCCGACAAGGGGTTTGCCCGCGCCGTGGCGCACTATCTGGAGGCCGAGGCACGCGCCGTGGACGAGGACATCGAGGTTCTCACCGCCTACGGCCCGTTCCGGAAAGACCACGGGAAGGACACCCAATGACAGAGAAACTCTCCGACACCGGCCGCGCCACCATGCTGGCCCCGCTGCTCGAGAACGGCTGGGAGATGAACGAGGCCGAAGACACGCTGTGCAAGACCTATGAGTTCGGCGATTTCACCGAAGCGTTCTCATGGATGACCCGCGCTGCGCTCTGGGCCGAGAAATGGAACCACCATCCCGACTGGCGCAATGTCTACAAGACCGTGGAGGTGAAGCTCACCACCCATGACGTCGGCGGCCTCAGCTCGCTCGACGCCAAGCTGGCGCGCAAGCTCGACACGCTCTGAGGATCCTCTGAGCATCGCGCCCGGCCTCCCGGCGCATGGGCGCGCCGGAGGGCTGGGGATATGCGTATTTGGAAAGAGAAGAAGACCCGATGGTGAGACCCATTCTCGCTTCTTCTCTTTAAAAATACGCATATCCGGCGGCGCCACATGGGATGCCGCCGGAGGAATAGTTTAGATCGCCGCCAGCAGCGCCTCGCCGCCCGAGATCTCGCAGGTGCCGCGCCCGGTCTCTTCGTGGAAGACCACGACCTTGCCGTCCTCGACATACATCGCATAGCGCTTCGAGCGGCGGATCAGCCCGGCGGGCGGCGCGCTGAACTCCATGTCGATGGCGCTGGTGAAGGCGCATTCGGGATCGGCCAGCATGGTCAGCCCCGCGTCGGTCGCGCCGGTGCTTTCACCCCAGACCTTCATCACGAAGGGATCGTTGACCGACACGCAGATGATCTCGTCCACGCCCTTGGCGTCGAACCCGTCCTTGGTGCGGATGAAGCTCGGGACATGCGCCGACGAGCAGGTGGGCGTAAAGGCGCCCGGCAGCCCGAAGATCACCACCTTGCGGCCCTTGAGTTTCGCCGCCAGATCGACCGGCTCCGGTCCGGCCTCGCCCAGCTGCACCAGTGTCGCCTCGGGCAACATGTCTCCTGCGGATGGCGCCATGCGCGTCTCTCCATAGATTGCGTTTTCCTGTGTTCGCCATATAGGGTCCGCGCGACCATGGGAAAGCGGAAACGGAGGCCGGGATGGGGCATGTTGTAGTGATCGGTGCGGGTCAGGCCGCCGCCTCGCTGGTGGCCCGGCTGCGCGGCAAGGGCTTTGACGGCGAGATCACCATGATCGGCGCCGAGAGCGAGCCGCCCTACCAGCGCCCGCCGCTGTCCAAAGCCTATCTGCTGGGCGAGATGGAGAAGGACCGGCTGTATCTGCGCCCGCGCGCCTTTTACGACGATCAGAAGATCACGCTGATGCTGGGCGAGCCGGCGGTGTCGGTGGACACCGAGGCGCGCCATGTGATCGCCGGGGGCCGCGAGATCGCCTATGACGATCTGGTGTTCTGCACCGGCTCGGCGCCGCGTCGCCTGCCCGCCGCGATCGGTGGCGATCTGGACGGCGTCTGCGTGGTGCGCGGCATCGCCGATGTGGACGCCATGCGGCCGCGCTTCACCGAAGGCGCCCGCGTGCTGATCGTCGGTGGCGGCTACATCGGGCTCGAGGCGGCGGCGGTGGCTGCCAAGCTGGGCCTTCACGTCACGCTGGTCGAGATGGCCGAGCGCATCCTGCAACGGGTCGCCGCGCCCGAAACCTCCGACTGGTTCCGCGCCCTGCACACCGCGCGCGGCGTCGATATCCGCGAGGGCGTCGGGCTTGGCAAGCTGGTGGGTGAGGACGGCAAGGTCACCAGCGCCGAGCTGACCGATGGCTCTTCGCTGCCGGTGGATTTCGTCATCGCCGGGGTCGGCATCCTGCCCGAAACCGCGGTCGCCGAGGCCGCCGGGATCGAGATCGTCAACGGCATCCGCACCGACGCCATGGGCCGCTGCTCTGCCCCGCATGTCTGGGCGGCGGGGGATTGTGCCTCTTTCCCCCATGGCGCTTCGCAGATCCGACTTGAGAGCGTCGGCAATGCCATCGATCAGGCCGAGGCGGTGGCGGACAACATCATGGGGGCCGAGGCGCCCTATCAGCCCAAGCCGTGGTTCTGGTCCGATCAGTACGACGTGAAGCTGCAGATCGCCGGGCTGAACGCGGGCTATGACAAGGTGGTGGTGCGCGATGGCGACGCGGGGCCGGTGTCGCATTGGTACTATCGCGCAGGCCAGCTGATTGCGCTCGACGCGATGAACGATCCCCGCGCCTATATGGTCGGCAAGCGGCTGATCGAGGCGGGCAAGAGCGCCGATCCCGAGGTCGTGGCGGATGCGGAGAGCGACCTCAAGGCGCTGCTGAAGGCATGAGGATCATCGCCGGAGACTGGCGCGGCCGCCCGCTCACCGCCGTCGGCAAGGGCGATCCGGGCGCGCATCTGCGCCCGACCACCGACCGCGTGCGCGAGAGCCTGTTCAACATGCTGGGTGGCGGGCGCTTCGGCGAGCCGTTCGAAGAGGCGGTGGTGCTCGATCTTTTCGCCGGCACCGGGGCGCTGAGCTTCGAGGCGCTGTCGCGCGGCGCGGCTTCGGCGACGCTGGTCGACGACGGGCGCATCGCGCAGAAGCTGATCAAGCAGAACATCCGCCTGCTGGGCTGCGCCGACCGCGCCCGGCTGATGTCCTGCAACGCCACCCGCCTGCCGCCCGCCGAGGCGCAGGCGACGCTCGTCTTCCTTGATCCGCCCTATGGGCTGAACCTTGGCGCAAAGGCGCTCGAGGCGGCGCGGGCGCAGGGTTGGCTGGCGCCGGGCGCGCTGATCGTCTGGGAGGAAAGCAGCCCGCAGGACGCGCCGGAGGGCTTTGCGCCGCTCGACACCCGGCGCTATGGCGACACCACGGTGACCCTGCTCGAAGCGCCCTGATCTCAAACGGATCCCTGCGGCCCGCCGCCACGGCCCGTCAATGCGCGGCCACCTGCCGCCCGCTCGCGACCACTTGTCGCGCGGGCCGTGCGTTTCTATAACCGCGGCAACTTCAGGGGAGCCGTTCCATGCGTTTCGACCAGCGCCACCTTCTGGGCATCGAGCCCCTTCGTCCCGACGAGATTACCACGCTGCTCGATCTGGCCGAGCGCTATGTGACCCTGTCGCGCGCGCGCGACAAGCACGCGAACGCGCTGGCCGGGCTCACCCAGATCAACATGTTCTTTGAAAACTCCACCCGCACCCAGTCCAGTTTCGAACTGGCGGGCAAGCGGCTCGGGGCGGATGTGATGAACATGTCGATGCAGGCCAGCTCGATCAAAAAGGGCGAGACGCTGATCGACACGGCGCTGACGCTCAACGCCATGCACCCCGATCTGCTCGTGGTGCGCCACCCGCATTCCGGCGCGGTGGACCTGCTGGCGCAGAAGGTGAACTGCGCGGTGATCAACGCGGGCGACGGGCGGCACGAGCACCCGACGCAGGCGCTGCTGGACGCGCTGACCATCCGCCGCGCCAAAGGCCGTCTGCACCGGCTCAACATCGCGATCTGCGGCGACATCGCGCATTCGCGCGTCGCGCGGTCGAACCTGCTGCTGCTGCACAAGATGGAGAACCGCATCCGGCTTGTGGGCCCGTCGACGCTGATGCCCTCGGGGATCGCCGACTTCGGTGCCGAGGTCTATGACGACATGGCCGAGGGGCTGAAGGACGTGGACGTGGTGATGATGCTGCGCCTTCAGAAAGAGCGGATGGACGGCGGCTTCATCCCGTCCGAGCGCGAGTATTACCACCGCTGGGGGCTGGATGCCGAGAAGCTGGCCCATGCCAAGCCCGACGCCATCGTCATGCACCCCGGCCCGATGAACCGCGGCGTCGAGATCGACGGCACCATTGCCGACGACATCAACCGCTCGGTCATCCAAGAGCAGGTGGAGATGGGCGTCGCCGTGCGCATGGCCGCGATGGACCTTCTGGCCCGCAACCTGCGCGCGCGGCCCAGCGAACTGGCGATCTGAGCGGGGCGCGGCGCGGCATGACCAAGATGCATATCAACGGCTCTGAAAGCGACGTGGTGCGGCTTTTCCACCTCGACCTGCCGCCCGAGGCGGTCGAGCGCTTCACCACGCAGGCGGGCACCGGCGAATGGCCGCTGCAATACGCGCTTGGCGCGCGGCAACTGCGCAGCGCCTTCGTCGATGTCGTGTCGATCCGCGATCTCGGGGAGATGCCGCTCTCGCGCTATCTGGCCGAGGCGCATCAACTGACCGGCGACGCTTTCGCCCAGATGCGCCCGCGCATCGACGCGCTGAAGGGGCATGTGGTGATCCTGCCCAGCCAAGCCTTCGATCATGTGACGCAGGACCTCAGCATCGCGACGCCGCTGCGCTGGATCGGCACATTCTCCGAGGTGAAAGCCAGCCCGCGCGGCCCGGCGCTGCGCAGCGCCTCGGCCCGTGGCCGCACGTCCCGGCCCGGCCCCGAGACCGCACCGCGCAACCGCGGCCTCACCTACCTTCTGATCGGGCTCGGCGTCCTTGCGTTGCTGCTGCTCGCCGCCCTCTTCCGGGCTGGCTGATCCTGCCGTGATCGCCGCGCCCGCCACAAACGACACCCCGCCGCCCGGAGGCAAGGAATGAAAGACACGCTGCTTTACAACGCCCGGCTGATCGACCCGGAGGCCGGTGCCGTCACCGAAGGCGCGCTGCTGCTCTCGGGGGGCAAGATCAAGGCGGTGCTGACCTCCGCCGACGAGATCGCCCAGCTGGTCGAGAAGACCGAGGCGCAGGATCTTGGCGGCGCGCATGTGGCGCCGGGGATCGTCGATCTGGGGGTGAAGGTCGGCGAGCCGGGCGAGCGCCATAAGGAAAGCTTCAAGACCGCGGGCATGGCCGCCGCCGCGGGCGGCGTGACCACCATCATCACCCGGCCCGACACCTCTCCGGCGATCGATACGCCCGAGGTGCTGGAATTCATCCGCCGCCGCGCCAATGAGACCGCGCCGGTCAATGTGCTGCCCATGGCGGCGCTGACCAAGGGCCGTGAAGGCCGCGAGATGACCGAACTTGGCTTCCTGCTCGACGCGGGCGCCGTGGCCTTCACCGATTGCGACCATGTGGTGCGTGACACCAAGGTGCTGTCGCGGGCGATGAGCTACGCCCGCTCGCTGGGCGCGCTGGTCATGGCGCATCCGCAAGAGCCGATCCTGTCGAAAGGTGCCGCCGCAAGCTCGGGGAAATTCGCCTCGCTGCGCGGCCTGCCGTCGGTCTCGCCGATGGCCGAGCGCATGGGGCTCGACCGCGACATCGCGCTCGTCGAGATGACCGGCGTGCGCTACCACGCCGACCAGATCACCACCGCCCGCGCCCTGCCCGCGCTGGAGCGCGCCAAGAACAACGGGTTCGACGTGACGGCGGGCATCTCGATGCACCACCTCACGCTCAACGAGATGGACGTGGCCGACTACCGCACCTTCTTCAAGGTCAAGCCGCCGCTGCGCGCCGAGGACGACCGGCAGGCGGTGCTCGAGGCGCTGCGCACCGGGCTGATCGACGTGATCGGCTCGTTCCACACGCCGCAGGACGAGGAATCGAAACGCCTGCCCTTCGAGGAGGCCGCCTCTGGCGCGGTGGGTCTGGAGACCATGCTGCCGGTACTGCTGCGGCTCTACCATTCGGGCGAGGTCGATCTGCCGGTGCTGTTCCGCGGCCTGTCGCTCAACCCCGCCAAGCGGCTTGGGCTGGACTGCGGCCGCCTGAGCGCGGGTGCACCGGCCGATCTGGTGATCTTCGACGCCGACAAGCCGTTCATCCTCGACCGCTTCAAGCTGCAGTCGAAATCCAAGAATACCCCCTTTGACGGGGCGCGGCTGCAGGGCAAGGTGCTGCAGACACTCGTCGCCGGAACCCCTGTCTGGAGCGCCTGACATGCTGCCCGAGATCACCTCTTCGGTCCCCGTGCTGAGCCTCTGGGCGGTGCTGGGCTACCTGCTTGGCTCGATCCCCTTCGGCCTGCTGCTGACCCGGGCGATGAACCTTGGCGATCTGCGCTCGATCGGGTCGGGCAACATCGGCGCGACCAACGTGCTGCGCACCGGCAACAAGGCGGCGGCGGCGGGCACGCTGATCCTCGACGGCGGCAAGGGCGCGCTGGCGGTGCTGCTGGCGCGCTGGCTGGCGGGCGAGGATGCGGCGCAGCTGGCGGGCCTTACGGCGTTTCTGGGCCATTGCTACCCGGTCTGGCTGAAGTTCAAGGGCGGCAAGGGCGTGGCGACCTTCATCGGCCTCGTGCTGGCGCTGCACTGGCCGGTGGGGCTGATCACCTGCGCCACATGGCTGGCCGGGGCCGCGATGTCGCGCATCTCGTCGGTCGGCGCGCTGGTCGCGGCGCTGCTGTCGACGGTCTGGATGGTGCTCTTTGCCGAAACCCAGATGACCGCGCTGACGCTGGTGCTGACCGCGCTGATCTTCTGGCGTCACCGCGAGAACATCGACCGCATCCGCAAGGGCACCGAGTCGAAGATCGGCCAGAAGGGCTAAGCGCGCTCTGGGGTGATGCAGCCCGGCTGCACGCCGGGCCGTGGACCTGACGTGATGCTTTTTTTCAGAGCTTCCCGCTCAAGTGCAGGTCCAGATCCTCGAGCCGGTCCTGCCCCCAGAATTTCTCGCCCTCTGCGGTGATCCAGAACGGCGAGCCAAAGACCCCGGCGCCCACCGCGTCTTCGAGGTTGGCGGCATAGGTCTCGGCCCCGACCAGCAGGCCGCTGTCCGCGAGCGACGGATCGAAGCCATTCTCTTCGAGCGCGGCGCGGATCACCTCATCCTCGGCGATGTCCTTTTCTTCCGCCCAGCTGGCCCGCAGCAGGCTCTGGATCAGCCCGCCGACGTTTCCGCCGCCCGCCTTGGCCGCCGCGATGATCGCATAGGACGACGGCGCCGCGTTGGTCGGCCAGAACATCGGCTTGAGGTTCAGCGGCATGCCCGCCTTTTTCGCCTGACGCGGCAGATCCACATTGCGGTAGTCGATCCGCGACGGGTGCCGCTGCCCGAGCGGCGCGCCACCGGTGCGCGGAAACAGCGCCATGATGTCGAACGGCTTGTAGACCACCTCGGCCCCATGCGCCTTGGCGATCTCCTCGAACCGCGGCCCGGCCAGATAGGCGAACGGCGACAACATGGAAAAGTAGTAATCAATTCGTGCCATGGCGTCACATGCCCTCCCCTGTATCTTTGCCCCACGCTAACTGCGTGTTAAGGCGACCGCAACGTCACGAATCTGTCATTCCGTAACGCCGGAGCCTCCCAAATGCCCACCGTCATCGAACCCAAGCTTATTGCGGGTAATGCCAACAAGCCGCTCGCGAATGCCATCGCGCGGCGCATGTCCCTCTACCGCGGTGGTGCGGTCGGTCTTGTGGATGCGCGCGTCGAGCGGTTCAACGACCAAGAGATCTTTGTCGAGGTCTACGAGAACGTCCGCGGCGAGGATATGTACATCCTCCAGCCGACCTCGAACCCGGCGAACGACAACCTGATGGAACTGCTGATCATGGCCGACGCGCTGCGCCGCTCCTCGGCTGCGCGCATCACCGCCGTGATCCCCTACTTCGGTTACGCCCGTCAGGACCGCCGCACCAAGGCGCGCACCCCGATCACCGCCAAGCTGGTGTCGAACATGATCCACGAAGCGGGCATCGAGCGCGTGCTGACCATGGACCTGCACGCGGCGCAGATTCAGGGCTTCTTCGACATCCCCGTCGACAACCTCTACGCCTCGCCGATCTTCGCCCTCGACATCCAACATCAGTTCAAGGACTCGCTGCAGGATGTCATGGTGATTTCGCCGGACGTGGGCGGCGTGGCCCGTGCCCGCGAATTGGCCAAGCGGATCAACGCGCCGCTCGCCATCGTCGACAAGCGCCGCGAGAAGCCGGGCGAGATCGCCGAGATGACCGTGATCGGTGACGTCACCGGCAAGAAGTGCATCATCGTCGACGACATCTGCGACACCGCCGGCACGCTGTGCAAAGCCGCCGAAGTGCTGATGGACCACGGCGCCACCGAGGTGCACGCCTATATCACCCACGGCGTGCTGTCGGGCCCGGCGGTCGAGCGCGTCACTAAATCGGTGATGAAGTCTCTGGTGATCACCGACTCGATCGCAGCCACCGATCCGGTCGCCGCCGCGCCGAACATCCGCATCCTGCCGACCGCGCCGATCTTCGCACAGGCGATCCTGAACATCTGGAACGGCACCTCGGTGTCGTCGCTGTTCGAGACCGACGTGCTTGGCCCGATCTACGAAGGCATCCTGTGATGACCTCGCGCCCGCCGCTCATCCGGCGGGCGCACCCCGCGGATCTGGATGCGATCGAAGCGATCGTCGAGACCGCCTATTCCCCCTACATCCCGCGCATGGGCCAAAAGCCCGGCCCCATGCTCGACGATTACGCCGCGCTGATCGCGGCGGGCCATGTGCATGTGGCCGATCTCGACGGTCAGGTCGCGGCGCTGCTGGTGCTGCTGGATCAGGCCGATGCGCTGCTTCTGGACAATATCGCCGTCTCTCCTGCCGCGCAGGGCCGAGGCGTCGGGCGCGCGCTGATGGACTTCGCTGAAGCAGAGGCACGGGCGCGCGGTCACGAGGTGATCCGCCTCTACACCAATGCGCTGATGCGCGAGAACCTCGTGCTCTATCCCCGGCTCGGCTACCACGAAACTGGCCGGATCACCGAGAAGGGGTTCGACCGGGTCTATTTCGAAAAGCCCGTCTGACCAAGCCCTTGCCGCTGCCATGCGCGGCTTGCAACGCGGGCTTCCGGTTTGGCGCCTTGTGGCAAGGCCCAGCGATGCCGATCTCTCCGGCGAAGCAAACATGGAGAGAACAATGGCCACCACCGACATTCACGGCATTTCGTCCACCGCATCTCAATCCGGTCTCGCAGGCCTCATGGCGCGCCTGCGCGTTGCCCGCAGCCGCCGTGCCGAGTACCAGCGCGTCTACAGCGAGCTGCAGCAATACAGCGACCGCGAGCTTGCCGACCTTGGCTTTCATCGCAGCACCATCCGCGACATCGCATGGCAGGCCGCCTACAGCCGCTGAGCGGACGCCACGTCGACAGGCGATCCCGCCTGTTCAGTTGAACGCAAAAAGGCCCCGCAATCGCGGGGCCTTTGCAATTTCAAGCGAGACGAGCTCAGTAGTTGAGGTTCGGCGATTTCGGGTCGAGCCCGATGTGACCGCCAACCGCCACCATGTCCTGAAGCAGCTTGGCCGCTTCGTCCACGGGGCCCGGCTCGTTCTCGGGAGCAGCTTCCTTCGCGGCCTTGTAGGCCATCAGAGCGTCTTCCACGAGCGCCTCATAGGTCGCCTGATCCATGTCGCCATGCGGCA
Source organism: Salipiger sp. PrR002 (assembly GCF_010500775.1). NCBI lineage: Bacteria > Pseudomonadati > Pseudomonadota > Alphaproteobacteria > Rhodobacterales > Roseobacteraceae > Salipiger > Salipiger sp. PrR002. Next base: position 225,881 of record NZ_JAAGOU010000005.1, on the reverse strand, counting down.
CGGCCTTTTCGGCGAGCACGTTGACCGAGGTGCCGATCTCGGCGAAGCCGCCGGTCACGACGAACTCTTCCGTGCCGGTCTCGGTCTCGACCTTGAGAATGCCCGGACGCAGCGTGGTGATCATCGGCGCATGGTTGGGCATGGCCGTCAGATCGCCCTCGGTGCCCGGAATCTGCACCGACTTCACGGCGGCCGACAGCAGCTTGCGCTCGGGGCTCACCAGGTCGAATTGCATCGTTTCAGCCATTTGGGCCTCCGGTTACTGGGGGGCACGAAGCCCCCCGCTGGTCTTAGGCAGCCTCGGCGGCCAGTTTCTCGGCCTTCTCGAGCACCTCGTCGATGCCGCCAACCATGTAGAAGGCAGCTTCCGGCAGGTGGTCGTACTCGCCAGCCACCACAGCCTTGAACGACTTGATGGTGTCTTCGAGCGGAACCTGCACACCGTCCGAGCCGGTGAACACTTTTGCCACGTCGAACGGCTGCGAGAGGAAACGCTGGATTTTCCGGGCGCGAGCCACGGTCAGCTTGTCCTCTTCCGACAGTTCGTCCATGCCGAGGATCGCGATGATGTCCTGCAGCGACTTGTAGCGCTGGAGGATACCCTGCACGGCGAAGGCGGTGTCATAGTGTTCCTGACCAACAACGGCCGGGTCCATCAGACGCGACGAGCTGTCGAGCGGGTCCACCGCCGGGTAGATGCCCAGTTCCGAGATGGCACGGTTGAGAACCGTCGTCGCGTCGAGGTGCGCGAAGGTCGTGGCCGGTGCCGGGTCGGTAAGGTCGTCCGCGGGAACGTAGACGGCCTGGATCGAGGTGATCGAGCCGTTCTTCGTCGAGGTGATGCGTTCCTGCATCGCGCCCATGTCGGTTGCCAGCGTCGGCTGGTAGCCCACAGCGGAGGGGATACGGCCGAGAAGTGCGGACACCTCGGAGCCTGCCTGCGTGAAGCGGAAGATGTTGTCGACGAAGAACAGAACGTCGGTGCCGGACTGGTCACGGAACTGCTCGGCCAGGGTCAGGCCGGTCAGGGCGACGCGAGCACGGGCTCCCGGCGGTTCGTTCATCTGACCGTAGACCAGCGCCACCTGCGACTCGGACAGGTTGTCGGGCTTGATCACGTTCGATTCGATCATCTCGTGGTAAAGGTCGTTGCCTTCACGGGTCCGCTCACCAACACCGGCGAACACGGAGAAGCCCGAGTGCACCTTTGCGATGTTGTTGATCAGTTCCATGATGAGAACGGTCTTGCCCACGCCGGCGCCGCCGAAGAGGCCGATCTTGCCGCCCTTCGAGTAGGGGGCCAGCAGGTCGATGACCTTGATGCCGGTCACCAGGATTTCCGACTCGGTCGACTGCTCGTCGAACTGCGGTGCGGGCTGGTGGATCGAGCGGGTTTCTTCGGCGTTGACCGGGCCCTGCTCGTCGACGGGCTCGCCCACGACGTTCAGGATGCGGCCGAGGGTCGCGTTGCCGACCGGCACCGAGATCGGGCCAGCGGTGTCGACAACTTCCTGACCGCGCACGAGGCCTTCGGTCGAGTCCATTGCGATGGTGCGGACGGTGCTTTCGCCAAGGTGCTGGGCAACTTCCAGAACCAGTTTCTTGCCGTCGTTTTCGGTGGTCAGCGCGTTCAGGATCTCGGGCAGGTGGTCGTCGAACTTCACGTCGACCACGGCGCCGATGACCTGGGTCACTTTGCCTTTTGCGTTTGCCATTTATCGTCTCCGGTTCTTAGAGCGCCTCGGCGCCCGAGATGATTTCGATCAGTTCGTTGGTGATGACCGCCTGACGCGAGCGGTTGTACTCAATCGTCAGTTTGTCGATCATCTCGCCCGCGTTGCGCGTGGCGTTGTCCATGGCGCTCATACGAGCCCCCTGTTCCGAGGCGGCGTTCTCCAGCAGAGCCGAGAAGATCTGGGTGGCGACACCGCGGGGCAGAAGGTCGGCAAGGATGGCTTCCTCACCGGGTTCGTATTCGTAGAGCGTGGACCCGCCAGCATCCTCCTCGGGCGCGTCGAACTGCGCCGGGATGATCTGCTGCTCCGTCGGGACCTGGCTGATCACCGACTGGAACTTGGCGTAATAGATGGTCGCCACGTCGAACTCCTCGGCGTCGAAACGCACGAGAACATCCTTCGCGATCTTCTGAGCATCGGCGTAGCCGAGCTTCTTCACATCGCTCAGGTCGACGTGACCGACGAACAGATCGCCGTAATCACGCTTGAGCTGCTCGCGGCCTTTCTTGCCGACGGTGAGGATCTTCACCGTCTTGCCTTCGGCTTTGAGCGTTTCGATACGGTTGCGGGCCTTTTTCACGATGGAGCTGTTGAAGCCCCCGCAAAGCCCGCGCTCGGCGGTCATGACGACGAGCAGTTGCACGTCGTCCTTCCCGGTTCCCGAGAGAAGTTTAGGCGCAGTCGCGCTACCGCCCACCGACGCCGCCAGAGCACCGAGCAGCGCGTTGAAGCGCTCGGTGTAAGGCCGCGACATCTCGGCCGCATCCTGTGCCCGCCGCAGTTTTGCGGCGGCCACCATCTGCATGGCCTTGGTGATCTTCCGGGTCGATTTGACCGAGGAGATGCGGTTTTTGAGGTCCTTGAGGCTAGGCATAATCCTGTCCTTTCAGGGCGCTCAGGCGTAGGTCTTAACGAAGTCGTCGAGCACTGCCTTCAGCTTGTCCGCGGGTTCACCTTTGATCTTCGGATCTTCGCTTTCGATCCAGTCGAGGATGTCCTTACGCTGGCCGCGCAGATACGCGAGCAGAGCCGCTTCGAACTTGCCGACTTCGCTTACCGGAACGCTGTCGAGGTAGCCGTTGGTGCCTGCGAAGATGATGCAGACGATCTCGGCGTTGGTCAGCGGCGAGTACTGCGGCTGTTTCATCAGCTCGGTCAGACGCGCGCCACGGTTCAGCAGCTTCTGGGTCGAGGCATCGAGGTCCGAACCGAACTGAGCGAAGGCCGCCATCTCGCGGTACTGCGCGAGCGACAGTTTCACCGGGCCGGCAACCGAGGACATCGCCTTGGTCTGAGCGGACGAACCCACACGCGACACCGACAGACCGGTGTTCACAGCCGGACGGATGCCCTGGAAGAACAGTTCGGTTTCCAGGAAGATCTGGCCGTCGGTGATCGAGATCACGTTGGTCGGGATGAAGGCCGACACGTCGCCGCCCTGGGTTTCGATGATCGGCAGCGCGGTCAGCGAGCCAGCGCCGTGATCTTCGTTCAGCTTCGCCGAACGCTCGAGCAGGCGCGAGTGCAGGTAGAACACGTCGCCCGGGTATGCTTCACGGCCCGGCGGACGGCGCAGCAGCAGCGACATCTGACGGTAAGCCACGGCCTGCTTGGACAGGTCATCATAGATGATGAGGGCGTGCTTGCCGTTGTCACGGAAGTACTCGGCCATCGCGGTCGCGGTGTAGGGCGCGAGGTACTGCATCGGTGCCGGGTCGGACGCGGTTGCGGCGACGACGATCGAGTAGTCGATGGCGCCGGTTGCTTCCAGACGCTTCACCAGCTGCGCCACGGTCGAGCGCTTCTGGCCGACGGCGACGTAGATGCAGTAGAGCTTCTTGCTCTCATCATCGCCAGCAGCGTCGTTGTACGACTTCTGGTTCAGGATGGCGTCGAGCGCGATTGCGGTCTTGCCGGTCTGACGGTCGCCAATGATCAGCTCGCGCTGGCCACGGCCGATCGGGATCATTGCGTCGACCGACTTGAGGCCGGTTGCCATCGGCTCGTGAACCGACTTACGCGGGATGATGCCCGGTGCTTTCACGTCTGCGACGCGACGCTCGGAGGCCGCGATCGGGCCTTTGCCGTCCAGCGGGTTGCCAAGGCCATCGACCACGCGGCCAAGCAGGGCGTCGCCTGCGGGCACGTCCACGATCGAGTTGGTGCGCTTGACGACGTCGCCTTCTTTGATGTCCCGGTCGGAGCCGAAGATCACCACACCGACGTTGTCGTTTTCCAGGTTCAGCGCCATGCCCATGATGCCGCCCGGGAATTCGACCATCTCGCCGGCTTTAACGCTGTCGAGACCGTGGACACGTGCAATACCGTCACCGACGGACAGCACGCGGCCAACTTCAGCGACTTCGGCCTCCTGACCGAAGTTCTTGATCTGCTCCTTTAGGATCGCAGAAATCTCGGCTGCTTGGATACCCATTTATCCGACCTCTTTCATTGCATTCTGGAGGGAGTTGAGCTTCGAGCGGATCGACGTATCGACCATCTTCGAGCCCACCTTAACAACGAGACCGCCGATGAGGCTTTCATCCACGGTCGATTTGATCTTCACGTCCGAACCGATCTGCGACTTCAGCGTCGCAGCAAGCTCGGAGGCCTGAGCCGGGGTCAGCTCGATGGCCGAGGTCACCTCAGCGGTCACCTCACCCTTCTCTTCGGCGATCATTGCGCGCAGCGTTGCGATGAGCTGCGGCAGCGCGAAGAGACGGCGCTTGGAGGCCATCAGGCCCAGCGTGTTCGTCAGCACGGGCGCGAGGCCCATCTTCTTGGCGATCTCGGTGATTGCCTTGCCCTGTGCTTCGCGGGTGTAAACCGGCGAAGTGATCAGATCATTCAGGTCGGCGCTTTCCTCGAGCGCGGCAGACAGGTCGTCGATACCGTTCTCGAGCTTGTCGAGCCCTTGTTCCTCTTTGGCGATCTCAAAGACCGCCTTGGCATAGCGTGCCGCGATGCCACTGGAGATCGAAGCTGGTTCAGACACGTCCACCCTTCCGATATGAGGCCCCCGCGACGCACGGGGGTGTCCCGGCGACCGGAGGCGTTGTCCCTGCCCTGATGCCCTCAAGGCGTCGAAATCAGCGACGATCTAGCAGAGGCATGGGCACCTCGCAACATGCTAACGGCCATTTAACCATCTGCGGAGCGTAGCTTTTCCGGCTTCGCACCGGGTCTGCCCAAGCTTACGGCGGACATGACTATGGAATGTCTCGCTTTTTCGTGAACATGTGACGGAATGCCTCACGCCCACAGAGAATTTGATCCCGCGTCACGCTAGCGCAAACGTATCTCGAGGGGCACATCCGACAGTTGATACCGATGCCATGACGTAACGGCGAGATTCCGTCCGTTCAGACAGGTTTCGGCTCTTTGCTGGGCGCGGGGTTCAGCACGCCGAGCGGATTGGGCACGCGGACTTTCTCGCTCAGCCCGGTGCGTTGCGGCGGGTAGCGCTTCGAGGCGCGCACCATCAGAACGCCGCCCGCCATCACCGCCGGAACGGTGCGGCCGATCCGCTCCCAGATCGGCGCGGTCTTCATCCAGAAGCGGCGGGTCGAGGGCGGCTGATAAAGCACCGAGGCGTGCGATACCCGCAGGAAGTCATGCGCCCGAAGCTGCGCGTCGAGCTGGCTGAGCGAGTAGGGCCTGCCCTGCCCGAAGGGCGTCGTCTCGGATCGCGCCCAGAGCCCCGAGCGGTTGGGCACGATGAACAGCACCTCGCCGCCCGGCCCCAGCGTGCGATAGCACTCGTCCAAAAGCGCGGTGACATTGGTGCAGGTTTCCAGCCCATGCATCACCACCAGCCGGTCCAGATGGCCCGTCTCCACCGGCCAGAGCATCTCTTCGGTGAGCACCGAGACGTTGGGCATTCCGGCGGGCCAGCGCATCACCCCCTGCGGTGCGGGCATCAAAGCGGTGACGCGCCGCGCCTGCGCAAGATAGGGCCGCAGAACCGGCACGGCGAAACCGTAGCCCGCCACATTCAGCCCCTGCGCCTCGGGCCAGAGTCGCAGCACCTGATCGCGCAGGGCACCGCGCGCCGCGCGCCCCAGCGCACTGCGATAATAGAAGTCGCGGAGCGCCTGCACATCTGGATGCATTGCGGGTCGTCGTCCCTTGCGTCACTCTTGGGGGCCAGTCTGTCAAAGCCTTGAAGGAAAAGCCATGCCTCTCGACGTCGTCACCGTCCCCTGCCTTTCGGACAATTATGCCTATCTGGTGAACGGTCCCGAGGGTGTCATCCTGATCGACGCTCCCGAGGCGGGTCCGATCGAAGCAGAACTCGACTCGCGCGGCTGGAGCCTGAGCACGATTCTCATCACCCACCACCATCACGACCACGTCGAGGGAATCGCGCCGCTGAAGGCGCGCTACGGCTGCACGGTCATCGGCCCGCGCGCCGAAGCCGCAAAGATCGACGGGTTGGATCAGCTCGTGGGCGGGGGCGACGAGTTTTCTGTGGATGGCGTCGGCGTGCATGTGATCGACGTGCCGGGCCACACGCTGGGCCATGTGGCCTTTTATATGCCGCAGGCCGAGGCCGTGTTCACCGCAGACAGCCTCATGGCGCTTGGCTGCGGACGGCTGTTTGAAGGGGACGCCGCGATGATGTGGGCCTCGATGCAGCGCCTGATCGCCCTGCCGCCGGAGACCACCGTTTACTCGGGTCACGAATACACTTCCGGAAACGCACGTTTCGCGCTTACTATTGAACCTCAGAACGCTGCGCTTAAATTGCGTAGTGACGCCATCGCCAAAGCCCGGACAGAGGGGCGACCAACCGCCTCCTGCGTGCTGTCCGAGGAACTGGCCACCAACCCTTTCCTACGCCCGGATTCGCCCGCGATCCGCGAGACCCTCGCGATGACCGGGGCAGATGACGTGTCGGTATTCGCCGAGATCCGAGCCAGGAAGGACCGCTTCTAAGCCGCCACATTTCACGCCACGTTGCGACAAACGCGTTAAATGTGAGCGCCGCAAGCTTAGAAAACACTTGAAGGATGGTCCGTATCGACCAAACTTTAACGGTAAGAGGCAATGTTGGGCCTGTGCCCGACGCAGACAAGAAGGAGCACGCCGTGCCTTCATTCTCGAACACTCTTGAGCAGGCAATTCACTCGGCCTTGGCGCTGGCGAACTCCCGCAGCCACGAATTTGCGACGCTCGAGCACCTTCTTCTGGCCCTGATCGACGAACCCGACGCCGCCCGCGTGATGAAAGCCTGCTCGGTGGACACCGAGGAGCTGCGCACCACGCTGGTGGAATTCATCGACGAGGACCTTTCCAACCTCGTGACCGACGTCGAAGGCTCGGAGGCGGTGCCGACCGCCGCGTTCCAGCGCGTGATCCAGCGCGCCGCCATCCACGTCCAAAGCTCGGGCCGTACCGAGGTGACCGGCGCCAACGTGCTCGTCGCCATCTTCGCCGAGCGCGAGAGCAATGCCGCCTACTTCCTGCAAGAGCAGGACATGACGCGCTACGACGCGGTCAACTTCATCGCCCACGGCGTGGCGAAAAACCCGGCCTACGGCGAAAGCCGCCCGGTGAGCGGCGCGCAGGACAACGAGGAAGAGGCCAAGGCCGAAACCACGCAGGCCGCCGACAACAAGGAATCGGCGCTGGCGAAATACTGCGTCGACCTCAACGCCAAATCCCGCAAGGGCGACGTCGATCCGCTGATCGGCCGCGAATCCGAGGTCGAGCGCTGCATTCAGGTCCTCTGCCGCCGCCGCAAGAACAACCCGCTTCTGGTGGGCGATCCCGGCGTGGGCAAAACCGCCATCGCCGAGGGGCTCGCACGCAAGATCGTCAACGGCGACACCCCCGAGGTGCTGTCGAACACCACGATCTACTCGCTCGACATGGGCGCGCTGCTGGCGGGCACCCGCTACCGCGGCGATTTCGAAGAGCGGCTCAAGGCCGTGGTGACCGAGCTTGAAGAGCATCCCGACGCAGTTCTCTTCATCGACGAGATCCACACGGTGATCGGTGCCGGGGCGACCTCCGGCGGCGCCATGGATGCCTCCAACCTGCTGAAGCCCGCGCTTCAGGGCGGCAAGCTGCGCACCATGGGCTCGACCACCTACAAAGAGTTCCGCCAGCACTTCGAAAAGGACCGCGCGCTCAGCCGCCGGTTCCAGAAGATCGACGTGAACGAGCCTTCGGTCGATGACGCGGTGAAAATCCTCAAGGGCCTCAAGCCCTACTTCGAAGAGCACCACTCGGTGAAATACACGCAGGATGCGATCAAGTCGGCGGTCGAGCTTTCGGCCCGCTACATCAATGACCGCAAGCTGCCCGACAAGGCGATCGACGTGATCGACGAAGCCGGCGCAGCGCAGCACCTCGTGGCCGAGAGCAAGCGTCGCAAGACCATCGGCGCCAAGGAGATCGAGGATGTCGTGGCCAAGATCGCCCGCATCCCCCCGAAGAACGTGTCCAAGAACGACGCAGAGGTTCTCAAGGACCTCGAAGCGACGCTCAAGCGCGTGGTCTTCGGTCAGGACAATGCCATCGAGGCGTTGTCTTCGGCGATCAAACTGGCCCGTGCCGGCCTGCGCGAGCCCGAGAAGCCCATCGGCAACTACCTCTTCGCTGGCCCGACCGGCGTCGGCAAAACCGAGGTGGCCAAGCAGCTTGCAAGCTCGCTCGGCGTGGAACTGCTGCGCTTCGACATGTCCGAATACATGGAGAAACACGCGGTCAGCCGTCTGATCGGTGCGCCTCCGGGCTATGTCGGCTTCGATCAGGGTGGCCAGCTCACCGATGGCGTGGATCAGCACCCGCACTGCGTGCTTCTGCTCGACGAGATCGAGAAGGCGCACCCGGATGTCTACAACATCCTGCTGCAGGTGATGGACCACGGCTCGCTGACCGACCACAACGGGCGCACGGTGGATTTCCGCAATGTGATCCTCATCATGACCTCGAACGCGGGTGCCGCGGAACAGGCCAAGGCGGCCATCGGCTTCGGTCGCGACCGCCGCGAGGGCGAAGACACCGCCGCCATCGAGCGGACCTTCACGCCGGAATTCCGCAACCGTCTCGACGCGGTGATCAGCTTCCAGCCGCTGCCCAAAGAGGTCATCCTCTCGGTGGTCGAGAAGTTCGTGCTGCAACTCGAAGCGCAGCTCATGGATCGCAACGTGTCGATCGAGCTCACCAAGCCGGCGGCCGAATGGCTGGCCGACAAGGGCTATGACGACAAGATGGGCGCACGTCCGCTGGGCCGCGTGATCCAGGAAAACATCAAGAAGCCGCTGGCCGAGGAACTGCTCTTCGGCAAGCTGGTCAAGGGCGGTCTGGTCAAGGTCACCGTCAAGGACGACAAGCTGGTGCTGAAGACGGAAGGGCCGGACAAGCTCCGCCTCTCCTCGCGCAAGCCGCCGCTTCTGACCGCCGACTGACGCCAGACGGCATCGCAAACGCGGTATCGCAAAGAATGTCCCCGCCGGTCCGCCCGGCGGGGATTTTTTGTGCCCGGCGCCCGCCCCCTGCCCGCAGATCCTGTGCCGCCGATCGCGCGACGGGCTTGGCACGATGCCTCCGCCGCGTGCATCATCCGCAGGTGTGCCGACCGGGGAGGGGAAAGCCATGGCGAAGACAGAAGACCTGATCGGGTCGTGGCGTATGAAGGCTTGGACGCGCACGGCGGTGGCCACGGGCGAGACCACTGATGCGCTCGGCCCTGCCCCCATCGGCTACATCGCCTATCACAGCTGCGGGCGGATGATGGCAACGGTCTTTCGCCGCGATCGGCTGCCACCCGGTGACAGGCCGTGGACGGTGGAAGAGAAGGCCGCGCTCTTTGACGACATGCTGGCCTATGTCGCCAGCTACCGGCTCGAAGGCGATCGGGTGATCCATGAGGTCGACGGCTCGTGGAACCCCAAATGGCAGGGGGCGCTGGAGCGGCCCTTCACGCTCGCGGGCGACCGTCTGGTGATCAGCGGCGCGCCCGGCACGGACCCCGCCACCGGCGAAGAGGTCATCTACCGCATGGAATTCACCAAGGACTGAGCCGCGACCCCGCGACAGCCGCTTACTTCTCGGTCAGCTTCAGCTCGATCCGGCGGTTCTGAGCGCGCGCCTCGGGGGTGTCCGCCGGGTTGATCGGCTGGAACTGCCCAAAGCCGTTGGCCGAGAGCCGCTGCGGCGGAATGCCCTCGTTCTCGACCATGTAGCGCACCACCGAAAGCGCCCGCGCCTGGCTAAGCTCCCAGTTATCGGCAAAGGGCGCGCCGGGGCGCAGCGGCGTGTCATCCGTGTGCCCGTCGACCCGCAGAATCCAGTTCAACCCCGGCGGAATCTCCTGCGCGATGGTGCGGATCAGCCCGGCGACCTTGGCAATCTCCTGCTCGCCCGCATCCGAAAGCTGCGCGCCGCCCGGCGGGAACAGCACCTCTGACGAGAAGACGAAACGGTCGCCCTCGATGCGGATGCCCTCCTGATCGCCCACGACCTCGCGCAGACGCCCGAAGAACTCCGAGCGGTAGCGCTCCAGATCCTGCGCCTGCGCCTCGAGCCGCTTGCGCTCGGCCTCTTCAAGCTGCCGGCGCTTGCGCTCTTCGGCGGCGACCCGCGCCAGCGCGGCATTGAGGTCAGTCCCGAGGTTCTGGATCTGCACCTGCGCCTCGGCGTCCTTCTCGCGGCTTTCGTCGAGCAGCCCCTGCAGTTGCGACAGCTGCGTGCGCAGCGCGGCCACCTGTTGGTTCAGCAGTTCGGACTGTTTCTGCGCGGCGCTTGCCCGCGCCTCGCTGTCCTGAAGCTCCGAGCGTGCCTGCGCCAGCAGCGCCTGCTGGCGTTCGTCCTCGCTCAGCCCCTCCGAGAGCTTGGCCTCTGCGGCGGCCTTTGCGGCCAGCGCTGCGGCAAGCCGCTCCTGCACTTGTTTGGCATCAAGCTCCACATCGCTCTGCGCGGCCAGTGCCTCGGCCAGTTTCACCTCGGCGGCCTCGCGCGCGCGGCGTGCCGCGGCCAGATCGCTGCGCAGCGCGGCCATCTCGCCCGCGGCGCTATCGCCCGCATCCTGCGCCTGCGCCAGCTGCGTTTCGAGCGAGGCGACGCGCGCCTCCAGCGCGTCGGAATCATCTGCCGCCAGCGCCGCCGCAAGCCGGGCGGTCAGTTCCTCGCGGCCCTGCCGCGCGGCCGCCAGAAGCGTCAGCGTGTCCTCGGCCTGCTTGCGCTCTTGCTCCAGCGCCAGCGTCATCGAGGTCAGTTCGGCCTGCGCGCCTTCGAGCCGCTTGCGCAGCGCGGCGGCGGCTTCCGCCTCGGCAAGACGCTGCTGTTCCTCTTCGGAAAGATCGTCCTGCAGCTCGCTCACCTGCGCGGTCAGCCCGCCCAGTTGCTGCTCTTTGTCGGCGTTCTGCGCGCGCAGGTCGGCCACCAGCGCCTCGAGCGCCTCGCGCTTGGCGGCGGCAAGCCGCGCCGCCTCCTGCTGCGCGTCCATCTCGGAGCGGGCCGAGGCCAGCGCGGTCTCCAGCGCATCGCGCTCGGAACTGAGGCTGTCGCGCTCTTGCGAGAGATCCGCCACGGTGCCGCGCGCATCGTCACGCTCGGCGATCAGCGAGGCGACCTGCTCTTCGAAAGAGGCGATCCGTCCCTGCTGCTCGTCGCGCTGCGCGGTGAGCGAGGCGATGATCGAGCGCTGCTCTGCCAGCTGCGCCTCGGTGTCGGTGAGGGTGGATTCCAGCTCACCAAGCTGGTTGGTCAGCGCGGTGTTGCGCCGCTCCTGCAGCCCCAGCGCCTGCGACAGCGAGGCGATCTCGCCGGTCAGACTGTCAAGCTCGCTCTCCTGCCCGGTGATGGTCTCGCGCAGCACGAACTGGATCACCATGAAGATGGTGAGCACGAACATCAGCACCAGCAGAAGACCGGTCATCGCATCGACGAAACCGGGCCAGATGTTGGCCTGTAGACGGGCCCCGGTGCGGCGCGACAGAGCCATGGATCAGCCCTCGGTCCCGCCGGAACGGGCCGGGCCGGGACGCACGGCGCGCACCTGCGGCGCTTGCGGGCGGGCGATCTGCCCGATGGCGCGGGTCAGTGTCGCCAGATCGGTGCGCAGTTCGGCCATGCTTTCCTGACGGCCCGCCGCCACCTCTTCGAGAAGCCGCAGCATCTGCACGTCGATCGAGCGCAGGCGCATGCGGCTTTCGGCATCCAGCCCCTCGGCGCTCTCGCGGCTTTCCAGCACTTCGATCAGCTTTTCCTGCCCTTCGGCGATGCGGGCCAGAGAGTTCGAGGACGGCGCCGTGGCCTCCAGCCGCTCGGTCATCCGCTCGATGGAATCGGCCAGTTGCCCGAGCCGCCCCTCGATCTCCATCCGGCCCTGCTCGCTTTCGGCATAGAGGGCGGTCATCCGGCCCATCTGATCGTTCATCTGGTCGAGCACCATGCCGATCAGCGCCTCGTCACCGCCGCCCTCGCCTTCCCCAGAGGAGAAGCTGAGCTTGGTGATCGAGCTGAGCCATTCCTCAAGCTCGCGGTAAAAGCGGTTCTGCCCGTGCCCGGCGAAAAGCTCCAGCAGCCCGACGATCAGCGAGCCGGCAAGGCCCAGCAGCGACGAGGCAAAGGCCACGCCCATGCCGCCCAACTGCCCCTCGAGCCCGCTCATCAGGCGCGAGAAGGTCTGCACCCCGCTCTCGCCCTCTTCGGGCACAAGGCTGCGGATCGTGTCGACCAGCGCGGGCACCGTGGTGGCCAGCCCGTAGAAGGTGCCCAGCAGGCCAAGGAAGATCAGCAGCGAGACGATGTAGCGGGTGATCTCGCGCGCCTCGTCGATCCGGGTGGCCACGGAGTCGAGGATCGAGCGGGTCGAGGTGGTGGTGATCTGCAGCCGCTTGTCATGCCGCCGCAGCAGCGCCGCCAGCGGTGCCAGCAGGCGCGGCGGGCGGACCCCCGCATCGCGGCCCGAGGCAAACCCTTCGATCCAGCGCACCGAGGTGATCAGCTGCGCCACCTGCAGGAAACAGGCCAGAACCCCCAGCACGAACACGAACAGGATGAAGCCGTTGAGATAGGGGTTCGACTGGAACACCGGCAACACGCGCGGCAGCACCAGAAAGGCGCCCGCCCCGCAGAGTCCGAGCACCGCCAGCATCAACAGGATCTGGCGGACGGGTTGGCTGAAATGGGCCTCTGCCTCGAGGTCGCGTCGGTCCATTACGGGCACCTGATCAAAGCGAAAATTCCGCTTTTCAGCCTAAGGGTTCGCCCCAATCAAGCCAAGCCGTTATCCACAAGCGCACGAACACGTTCCGTCAACCAGTGCAACTCGGCATCAGGAATGCCCAGATGTTCCAGATGCGCCGTGGTGTTGTAGAGATATTCGGTGTTCGGCCCGCGTCCGCCGATGGCCTGCGCGATGATCCGCGCCTGCTCTTCAAGGTCCAGCCCGCCGCAGTACTGCACGTGGTCGGGATCGATGATATAGGTCACCGCCTCCACCTCGCGCCCATCCTGCAGCACCAGCGGCAATGTCGCCTCGTAATAGGCCGCCGAGACCAGTTCACGATCACGCAGATAGGCCAGCGTCGGCCCCTCGGTGCCCGGCTGGGCGCGCAGCGCCAGCCCCTCGCAAGAGGCCTCGTGCTCCGCATCCAGCGCCAGCACCAGCCCCGGCGCCTCTGGGGTGCCGCGGTGGTGGATCGAGCGCATGCAGAACGAGCGGCGGTAGCCCGGCAGCGTGGCATGCGCGCTCTCCGCCACGGGAAAACCGGGGTTCCAAAGAAGTGAGCCATATCCGAAGACCCAAAGCGCCATCATTCTGGTCCTTTCCGCATGCCAGCTGTAAACACCAAACGGTTGCTTCGGAAAAGGGGGGCGTTGCGGTGAAGAAACTTGCAATTGCGGTGATCGTGGCCGCGCTGGCGTGGTCGGGCTTCTGGTTCGTGTCCGCCCATTTCGAGCGCAAGGCGATCGACAGCTGGATGGAGGCGCGCCGCGTCGAGGGCTGGACCGCCACCTATGACGATCTGACCATCAAGGGCTTTCCCAACCGCATGGACGCGCGGCTGAGCGGGCTGGTGCTGGCAAGCCCCGACGGGCTGCGCTGGGAGGCGCCCTTCGTCGATATCTACCGGCTGGTCTACAACTTCGGACATGAGATCCTCGCCTTCCCGCCGCAGATGAGCGTCACCACCGAGATGGGCGAGACGCAGGTCGCGTCGGACGGGATGCGCGCCAGCTTCATCCACGAGGGCGACACCGTGGTGCGCGCCAATTTCGAAAGCCAGACGCTCAACCTCACCGGCGCCACCACCGCCGCGCTGGCCGGTCTGACCGCCGCGCTCACCCGCGACGAGGATGCCGAGACCAGCTACCGCATCGCCGTCGGCGCCGATGCCATCGCGGGCTCGGGCGGTCGCGTGGCCGATGCCATCCGGCTGGATGCGGGGTTCGACACCGATCTGCCGCTGCGCGTCGGCCAGCAGTCCGGTCTGCACCCGCAGCCCACCCGCGTCGATCTGCGGCTGGCCGAATACAAGGTGGACGACCTCCAGCTGAAAGTGGCCGGCGAGGTGGATGTCGACGATCGGGGCCGGATGGATGGCGAGGTCACCGTGAAGGCGGTGAACTGGCGCGAGATGATCGCCATGGCGCAGCAGAGCGGCCAGCTGCCCGAGAATATGGCGCAGATGCTCGAAGACGGGCTGGGTCTTATCGCCAGCCTCTCGGGCAACCGCGAGACCCTGGACCTGCCGCTGACCCTCGACGAGGGCCACGCCCGTCTCGGACCGATCCCTCTGGGCGAGGCCCCGCAGCTGCGCTTCCCCTGAGCCGCCTCTCCCCGAAACTTGCCCGAGCCCTGCCTGCCCGCGCGCCACGCTTGCGTAGCGCGCGAAACGGGGGAAGAGTGCTGGCATGACCGAGGCCACCGCCCCCCATACTGCCCCCCGTTCCGCCCCCGGGTCCGAAACTGGCCTCGAAGACCGTATTGCCGAGAAGCGCGGCGATCTGATCGCCCTCACGCAGGATCTCGTGCGCATCCCCACGCTGAACCCGCCGGGTCAGTATTACCGCGACATCTGCGAGTATCTGCAGCGCCGCCTCGCCGCGCGCGGCTTTGACTGCACGCTGGTGCGCGCCGAGGGCGCCCCCGGCGACAGCGAAAAATATCCGCGCTGGAACCTCGTCGCCCGCCGCGAGGGCGCGCGCCCCGGCGAGTGCGTGCATTTCAACTCGCATCACGACGTGGTCGAGGTGGGCAGCGGCTGGACCCGAGATCCCTTTGGCGGCGCGCTCGAGGGCGATCGCATCTACGGGCGCGGCACCTGCGACATGAAGGGCGGGCTCGCCGCCTCGGTGATCGCGGTGGAGGCCTTTCTCGAAACCCATCCCGATTTTGCCGGCGCGGTAGAGATCAGCGCCACGGCAGACGAGGAATCCGGCGGCTACGGCGGCGTCGCGCATCTGGCCAAGGAGGGCTGGTTCGCCCCCAGCCGCGTGCAGCATGTGATCATCCCCGAGCCGCTCGACAAACACCGCATCTGCCTTGGCCATCGGGGCGGCTGGTGGGCCGAAATCGAAACCAAGGGCGAGATCGCCCACGGCTCGATGCCCTTCCTCGGCGATTGCGCCATCCGCCACATGGGCGCCGTTCTGGATGCCTTCGAGCAGACCTTGTTCCCGGCTATGGCCGCCCGCACCACCGACATGCCCGTGGTCCCCGAGGGCGCGCGCAATTCGACGATGAACATCAACTCGATCCACGGCGGTCAGCCCGAAGAGCACGAGGGGCTTCCGGCTCATTGCGTCCCGGACAGCTGCCGCATCGTGATCGACCGCCGGTTTCTGATCGAGGAAACGGTCGAGGGCGTGCAGGACGAGGTGATCGCGCTGCTGGATGACCTGAAATCCCGCCGTCCGCAGTTTGACTACGAAATACGGGAACTCAACCGGGTCATCCCCTCGATGACCGATAAATCCGCCCCGGTGGTCACCACGGTCGCCGAGGCGATCCGCGAGGTGCTGGGGCAGGATCCCACCTATGTCGCCTCGCCCGGCAGCTACGACCAGAAGCACATCGACCGCATCGGCAAGCTGAAAAACTGCATCGCTTACGGTCCCGGCGTGCTGGAACTGGCGCATAAGCCCGACGAGTGGATCGGCGTCACCGACATGCTCGACAGCGCCCGCGTCATGGGCCGCAGCCTGCAGCGGTTGCTGCTGCCCTGACCTCGCAGGCCCATGCACGCGGCGCGCTCCGGCCTGCCTCCGGCGGGGATATTTTCATCTAGACGAAGCGCAGGACATCCCCCCTTCGTCTAGACTGAAATATCCCGGGGGTCCGGGGGCAGCGCCCCCGGTCCGGCCTTAGCCAACGGCGATATTGTCGATCAGCCGCACACCGCCCAGCCACGCGGCGGCCAGCAGCCGCGCCGGACGGTCGGGTCGGGTCAAAGGCGCCAGCCCGTCGGCGGCACGCAGTTCGAGATATTCCACCTCCGAAAACCCGGCCTCCCGCAGCGCCGCCTCGGCCTGCGCGCGCACCGGGCCAAAGCTCTCGTCGTCCAGCAGCCGTTCCGCCATTTGCCGCATCACCCGGTTGAGCGCCGGTGCCGCGGCGCGGGTCTCGGGCGGCAGCAGCATGTTGCGCGAGGACAGCGCGAGGCCGTCCTCCTCGCGCACCGTGGGGCAGCCGATCACCTCGCAGGGGATATCGAGATCGCGGGCCATCCGGGTCACCACCTGCAACTGCTGGTAGTCCTTCTCGCCGAAATAGGCGCGGTCGGCGAGCGTCTGCAAAAAGAGCTTGCTGACCACCGTCGTCACCCCGTCGAAATGCCCCGGGCGATGCGCGCCGCAGAGCCCTTCGGTCAGGCCGGTGACCGAGACCGTGGTGGCAAAGCCCTCGGGGTAGATCTGATCGGGGCCCGGCGCATAGATCGCATCCACCGCAAAAGGCGCGAGCTTTTCGGCATCCGCCACTTCGGTGCGCGGATAGTTCTCGAGATCCGAGGCGCTGTTGAACTGCTTGGGGTTGACGAAGATCGTCACGATCACCCGGTCGCAGTCCGCCTTGGCCGCCTCGACAAGGCTCATGTGCCCGGCATGCAGCGCGCCCATCGTGGGCACCACGCCAAGGGTTTCGCCAGCACGCTTCCAGCCCAGCACCGCCTCGCGCAGCGCGGCCTTGGTTCGCAGAATGGGGATCATGACGTCTTCTCCGGTGCGTCCTCGGCAAAGACATGCTCGGCGCCGGGAAACTCCCGCGCGCGCACCTCTGCCGCATATTCCTCGATCGCCGCCTCGGCCTGATGGCCAAGCGCGGCGTAGCGTTTCACGAACTTGGGCTTGAAGGCGGTGAAGGCACCCAACATGTCGTCGACCACGAGGATCTGCCCATCGCAGCCCGCCGAAGCGCCGATGCCGATGGTCGGGATCGGCACATCCGCCGTCACCCGGTCGGCCAGCGCCGCCGGAACCTTTTCCAGCACGACAGCGAAGGCCCCGGCCTCGGCCACGGCGCGCGCATCGTCGATCAGCGCCGCCGCCGCGGCGCCGCGGCCCTGCACCTTGTAGCCCCCCAGCGTGTTGATCGACTGCGGCGTCAGCCCCACATGCGCCATCACCGGGATGCCGCGCTGCACGAGAAACCGGATGGTCTCGGCCATGGTCACGCCGCCTTCGAGCTTCACCGCCGCGGCGCCGGTCTCGGCCATGATCCGGGCGGCGTTGCGGAACGCCTGGCTCGGGCCTTCCTCGTAGCTGCCGAAGGGCATGTCGACGACCATCATCGCCTTGCTCAGCCCGCGCTTCACCGCCTGCCCATGCAGGATCATCATCTCGAGAGTCACCCCCAGCGTCGAGGGCAGCCCGTGCAGCACCATGCCGACGGAATCGCCCACCAGCACAAAGTCGCAATGGGCGTCCATGGCCTGCGCCATGGGGGTGGTATAGGCGGTGAGACTGACCAGCGGCACACCGCCCTTGCGGGCACGGATATCGTCGGGCAGCGGGGCGCTCTTGCGCGCGGTTGCGCTCATGGCTGTCTCCTCTCCACGGCAGCTTGGCGAACGGGCTGGCGCCACTTAGCAGGCCGCGCGGCACCGATCCAGCCTCAATCCCGAACGGCCCCCCCGGCGCGGCGGTGCAGCGCCTTGCACTGACACGGCAATTGCGCTCAGTCTGGGGCGACGCCCGCCCTTCTGTTCCGCGAAAGGACCCCGCCCTGATGACCCGTCTCAGCCTCACTCTTGCCGCGCTGCTGCTCGGCAGCACCGCCGCGTTCGCGCAGCAGGACGATCTGATCATCGCGCTGCAGCTGGAGCCGCCGCATCTCGATCCCACATCGGCGGCCGCCGGGGCGATCGACTCGGTGCTCTATTCCAACGTCTTCGAAGGGCTGACGAAATTTGCCGAAGACGGGTCCATCCAGCCGGGCCTAGCGGAAAGCTGGGACATCTCGGAAGACGGCACCGCCTACACCTTCCACCTGCATGATGGCGTCACCTTCCATGACGGCAGTACGATGGACGCCGAGGATGTGAAGTTCACCCTCGACCGGGCCCGCGCCGAGGACAGCCAGAACGCGCAGAAGGCGCTGTTCTCCGGCATTTCGGAGGTGACGGTGACCGACCCGCTGACCGTCGAGGTTACGCTGTCCGAGCCGGATGGAGCGTTCCTGTTCAACATGGCTTGGGGCGACGCGGTGATCGTCGCACCCGAAAGCATCAGCGACATCAAGACCGCGCCAGTGGGCACCGGCCCCTTCGCCTTCGACACATGGGTGCAGGGCGACCGGATCGGGCTCAAACGCTACGAGAGCTATTGGGGCGCGGCACCGGCGCTGAGCCACGCCACCTTCCGCTTCATCTCGGACCCGAGCGCGGCCTTCGCGGCGATGATGGCGCAGGACATTGACGCTTTCGCCGGCTACCCGGCGCCCGAGAACCTCGCGCAGTTCGAGGCCGACCCGCGCTTTCAGGTGCTGGTGGGCTCGACCGAGGGCGAGACGATCCTCGCGATGAACAATGGCGCCGAGCCCTTCGACGATCCGCTGGTGCGCGAGGCGGTGGCCCATGCCATCGACCGGCAGGCGATCATCGACGGCGCCATGTTCGGCCTCGGCACGCCGATCGGCACGCATTTCGCGCCGCATAATCCCGATTACGTCGATCTGCTGGACCTGTCGGGGTACGATCCCGAAAAGGCCCGGACGCTGCTCGAGGACGCGGGCTATCCCGATGGGTTCACCACCACGCTGAAGCTGCCGCCTCCCTCCTACGCGCGCCGCGGCGGCGAGATCATCGCTGCGCAGCTGCGCGAGATCGGCATCCAGACCGAGATCACCAACCTCGAATGGGCGCAATGGCTCGAAGAAGTGTTCCGCGGCAAGGATTTCGGCCTGACCATCGTCAGCCATACCGAGCCGATGGACATCAACATCTACGCCCGGCCCGATTATTACTTCCAATATGACAACCCGGCGTTTCAGGATCTGATGGCACAGCTCACCGCCACCACCGATCCGGCGGCGCGCTCCGAACTGCTGAAGCAGGCGCAGCGGATGATTGCCGAGGATCACGTCAACGGCTTCCTGTTCCAGCTGGCCTTCCCGACCATCGCCGATGCGCATCTGCGCGGGCTCTGGCAGAACCAGCCGACGCAGGCGACCGATCTGACCGGTGTCTACTGGGACGAGTGACGCAACGCCGGGGGCGCTGCCCCCGGACCCCCGGGATATTTCAGTCTAGACGAAGGAAGATGTCCTGCGCTTCGTCTAGATGAAAATATCCCCGCCGGAGGCAGGCCGGGGCGCGCCAAATGGCGGGCTGTCAGGCGACCAGGCGCTCGGCCTTCTTCAGGTCCACCGACACCAGTTGGCTGACGCCTTGTTCCTGCATGGTGACGCCAAAGAGGCGGTCCATCCGGCTCATGGTCACCGCGTGGTGGGTGATGATCAGGAAACGCGTGTTGGTGCGGCGGCACATCTCGTCGAGCAGATCGCAGAAGCGCGTGACGTTGGCGTCGTCGAGCGGCGCGTCGACCTCGTCGAGCACGCAGATCGGTGCCGGGTTCGCGAGGAACACCGCGAAGATCAGCGCCAGCGCGGTCAGCGTCTGCTCGCCGCCCGAGAGCAGCGAGAGCGTCGAGAGTTTCTTGCCCGGCGGCTGGCACATGATCTCGAGCCCGGCCTCGAGCGGGTCGTCGCTTTCGACCATCACGAGATTGGCCTCGCCGCCGTTGAAGAGATGGGTGAAGAGCATCGAGAAATTGCTGTTCACCTGCTCGAAGGCGGTCAGCAGCCGCTCGCGGCCCTCGCGGTTCAGCGACGAGATGCCCGAGCGCAGCGTGCGCACCGCCTCTTCGAGATCGGTCTTCTCCTGCACCAGCGTGTCATGCTCGCCGCGCACCTCGCGGGCGTCTTCCTCGGCCCGCAGGTTGACCGCGCCGAGCGCGTCGCGCTGGCGCTTGAGACGGTTCACATCGGCCTCGATCTCTTCCGAGCCGGGCATGTCGGAGGGCGCGATGTCGAGCCGCGCCAGCAGCCTCTCGGGCGTGGTCTCCTGCTCTTCCTCGATGCGTTCGGCAGCCGCGGTGACGGTCTCGCGCGCCGCGTCCACACGCGCCTCGGCGCCGGCCCGCGCCTCGCGCGCCTCAGAGGCGGCGCGTTCCGCATCGCGCTCGGCGGCAATCGCCGCGCGCATGGCGCTTTCGGCAGCGGCCAGCATGTCCGAGGCGGCGCTGCGGCGCTCTTCGGCTTCTTCGATCGAGCGGGCCAGTTCGTCGCGCTTGGCGGCCAGTTCATCGGGCACAGCCTGCGCCTCAATGAGTTCGCGCTCGTGGCCACGGCGGCGCTCGTCGAGTTCGGCGCTGCGCTTCTCGGCGGTCTCGAGCCGGTGGCGCCAGCCCGACAGCTCCTTGGTGACGCTCTGCTGGCGCGCGGTGCGGGCCTCGCCCTCGCGGCGCAGCTCGTCATGAGCAGAGCGCCGGGTCATCATCGTCATCCGGGCCGCCTCGACGGTCATCCGCACGTCCTCGGCCACGACGCGGGCGCTTTCCAAATCGCCCAGCTCCGCAAGACCGCGTTCCGCCTCGACCACCTGCTGGCGCGCCGTCGTGGCCTCGTCATCATGGCGGCTGACCGCCAGCGCCGCGCTCTCCAGCCGGCTCTCGGCCATGCTGCGCTCGCTTTCGGCGCGGTTGAAGGCGCGCATCGCCTCGTTGACCTCGCGGTCGGCCTCGCGCCGGGTCTCGCGCGCCACCTTGTCGGCGCGGGTCAGCTCGGCCAGCCGCGCGACCAGCGCGTCATGGGCGGTGCGCATGCCCTCCACCCGCGACTCCGTCTCGGCCATTTCGCGCTTCAGCCCCTCCAGCCGGTTGAGCTGTTCGAGCCGCAGCGCCGCGGCGGAGGGCGCATCCTCGGACCATGCCCGGTAGCCGTCCCAGCGCCAGAGATCGCCGTCGCGGCTCACCAGCCGCTGACCCGGCTGCAGAAGATGCTGCAGCGCATTGCCCTCGTCGGGGTCCACAAGGCCGATCTGGCTCATGCGGCGGATCAGCACGTCGGGCACCGAAACATGGTGCGAGAGCGCGGTGACCCCCTGCGGCAGCGGCTGCTCGTCGGCGTAGCGCGGCAGCTCGAACCAGCCCGAGGGGCCATCATCGGCCACTTCCGGCGCGCGCAGATCATCCGAAAGCGCGGCACCAAGCGCCTTCTCAAAGCCCTGCTCCACCTGCAGCCGGTCGAGCACCTGCCCGCCCTCGGCGGTGTCGCGCTCCAGGAGCCGCGAGAGCGCCGCAACCTCGGCGCTGAGCGCGCTCAGCTCGCCCTCGGCCTCGGAGCGTTCGGCGCGGGCCTCGGCTTCGCGGGTCTGGCAATCGGTGCGCGCCTCATCGGCCTGCAACAGCAAGTCCTCGGCGCGGGCGGCCATGGCCTGCGCCTCCTCGGAGCGTTCCTGCGCCTCTTCCATCGCCGAGGTGGCCTGCGCCAGACGCCCGCGCGCCTCGGCCACCGCATCGCGTGCCTTGCCCGCTTCGGCATCGTGGCGCGAGAGGGTCTTGCGCACATCCGCCAGATAGCGCTGCGCCGACTGGTGGCGGGCGGCGAGACGGGCCACATCCTCGGTCTGCTGGGTCAGCGCGGCCTCACGCTCCTGCAGCACCGCCGACGCCTCGGAGGCCGCATCGGAGGCTTCGGTCAGGCGCGCGTCATGCCCCTCGCCCGCCTTGGCAAGCTCGCGCGCCTCCCATTCGAGCCCCTCGATGGTCTCGCCCGCGTCGCGGTTGAGCGCGCCCTCGCGCTCCATGTCCTTGCCGATCTGCTCGATCCGGCGGGTCAGCGTTTCGATGGTGTCCTGCGCCCGTGCCTCCTGTTCGGCAAGCGCGTCGCGCTGCACCATGAGACGCTGCAGGATCGCCGCGGCGATGGCCTCTTCCTCGCGCAGGGGCGGCAGCGCCTCGTCGCGTTCGGCGCGGGCGCGTTCGGCGGCGCGGGCGGCGCTTTCGGCCTGTGACGCGGCGGTGATCCGGGCGCGCAGCACGCTCTCGGCGGATTGCCGTGCCTCTTCGGCCTCCATCCAGCGGCGATAGAGCAGCACGCCCTCGGCCTGCCGCAGGTCGGTGCCGATGGCACGGTAGCGCGCCGCTTGCCGCGCCTGCCGGTCAAGCTGCTGCAGTTGCGCCGCCAATTGCTCGATCACGTCATCGACGCGCAGCAGGTTGGCCTCGGTATTGTTGAGCTTCAGTTCCGCCTCGTGGCGGCGCTGGTAGAGCCCCGAGATGCCTGCCGCCTCTTCGAGAATACGGCGGCGGTTCTTCGGCTTGGCGTTGATCAGTTCCGAGATCTGCCCCTGCCGCACCAGCGCGGGCGAATGCGCCCCGGTCGAGGC
This sequence comes from Salipiger sp. PrR002, assembly GCF_010500775.1. Classification (NCBI taxonomy): domain Bacteria; kingdom Pseudomonadati; phylum Pseudomonadota; class Alphaproteobacteria; order Rhodobacterales; family Roseobacteraceae; genus Salipiger; species Salipiger sp. PrR002. The sequence continues at coordinate 203,299 of NZ_JAAGOU010000005.1, read as the reverse complement.
GTCGGCAAACAGCATCTGCACGTCGCGCGCGCGCACGTCCTTGGCGTTGACCTTATAGGCCGAGCCGACGTCGCGGGTGATCCGGCGCACGATCTCAAGCTGGTCGGCTTCGTTGAACCCGGCGGGGGCCAGACGGTCGCCATTGTCGATCGACAGCGAAACCTCGGCGAAGTTGCGGGCCGGGCGGGAATGCGCCCCGGCGAAGATCACATCTTCCATGCCCGCGCCGCGCATCGCCTTGGCACGGTTCTCGCCCATCACCCAGCGCAGCGCCTCCAGCAGGTTGGACTTGCCGCAGCCATTGGGCCCGACGACCCCGGTCAGCCCGTCGGAGATGACGAGGTCGGTGGGATCGACGAAGCTCTTGAAGCCCGTCAGTCGAAGACGTGTGAACTGCAAAGCGATGCCCCGATTCCGAAGTTATCCCCGAATTTGCCGTCTCGCACCGGGCCAAGTCAAACGCTTTGCCCCGGATGTGGCGGCCCTCTGCCAGTTGTCCACAAGATATTGCGTGGATTGCGCCTTATTTGTGGGTTGACCCCGGCGGAGGCCCCGCCAATATCCGACCCTATGGCCAGAGGAAAGCACCTATGTCGATAACCATCGCCCCCGTGTCTCCACGTGATCCGCGCGCCGAGGCGCTGCTGCTGGAGAGCCACGCGCTGATGGGGGCGCTGTTCCCGCCGGAAGAGAACTACTGCCTCGATATCGATGCGCTCTGCGCCCCCGAGATCACCTTTTTGGGGGCCGAAGAAAACGGCGTGCTGCTGGGCTGCGCCGCCATCGCGCGGGCCGAGGGCTATGCCGAGGTGAAATCCATGTTCGTCTCGCCCGAGGCGCGCGGTCTGGGGCTGGCGCGGCGCCTGCTGCAGCATCTCGAAAGCACCGCGCAGGCGGAGGGCATTCCGCTTTTGCGGCTCGAGACCGGAGACAAACTGCCAGCGGCCATGGCGCTTTATGAGAGCACCGGGTTTGCGCGGCGCGGCCCCTTCGGCGGCTATGTCGAGAACAGTTCGAGCCTGTTTTACGAAAAGACGCTCTGAGCGCCTCTGGCAGCAGCTCACTCGCAGGCCCTCCCCGTTGCGCCAAGGAAATCGCAGGCGGTGTGGCGGCCTTTCGGTTTCTTCGGAGGGGACCGCCCGCCGCAAGAAAGGCCCAGCTCGATCACCGACGGATCGCCCACCGCCCAGACCGGCACGCAGCCGCTGGCCCCAGCCACCGCGATCTGCGCAAGGCGCGCGACCTCGGCAAATTTCGGCGGCCACATCGGGCTGACGCGGATCGCCTCGGCCCGGTCTTCGCGCAGCCGTAAAACAAAGCGCATCCCCTCGACCTCTGCCGGGATCGGTTCAGCGCCAGCATAGCCCGCCCCGCCCATCTGCGCCGCGCAGGCGCCACAGGACAGCAGGCCCGCCAACGCCAGCAGTCGGCGCAAAACCGGCGGAGCTGACCGCGGCAACCGCGCGCAAAACCTCTGCGCCACGGCCGCCAGCGCTACAAAGATGATCGCCATATTCATGCGCAATGCTTTGTCGAAAATCGCTAATTCTTCGCTAACATTTCCGCTGCAACCTTGCGTTGGTCTCGCGCCTACGCCCAAACTGCACAGGACGTGATCCCAAAAGCCGCCAACGCCACTGGCTGTGACAGCCGATGAAACACGGAGACAGCCGATGACAGACGGTCCGTCCACGCCGACGCCGCGCAAGAAATGGGGCTGGATGCTGGTTTTGGGGGTGATCCTGATCCTCGGCGGGATCGCCGCACTCGTGCACCCGTTCGCGGCCTCTCTCACCGTGCTGACGATCTCGGCCATCGCCTTCATCATCGCCGGAGCGCTGCAGCTGTGGATCGCCTTCAACGACGAAACCAGCCTCGGCGCGCGCCTCGCCGAAGCGCTGCTGGGCCTTCTGGTGCTGGCGTTTGGCGTGTTCCTTCTGGCGAACCCGCTGCGCGGGCTGGTGTCGCTCACATGGCTGATCGCGGCGTTCTTCCTCGCCCTCGGCGTGATGCGGATCGCCATCGGCCTGTCGGTCCGCGAGCGCACCGGATGGAGTTGGCTGGTCTTCGCGGGCGTGGTCTCGCTGGTGCTGGGCGTGCTGATCATGGCCACGCTGCCGGGCTCGGCGACCGGGTTGCTCGGGGTCTTTCTTGGGATCGACCTGATCAGTTCGGGCATCGGCGCGTCGCTGATCGCGCTGCACATGCGCACCCACTAGCGCGCGCGTCAGAGGTCAGAAATCGACCTCAACCCCCGGCAATTCCAGCGCCTTGACCAGTTCCCGCAGCTCCTGCCGCGCGGCCACATTCGAGATATTGAGGTTGCCGACGCCGATATCCTTCAGGTCCAGCAGCGTCAGACCCCGCGGGAAAAGCTCGCGGAAGATCACCCGCTCGTTGAAGCCGGGCGCGATGCGGAAGCCGATGCGCTTCGACAGCTTGGTCAGCGCCTTTTCCATCTTCATCTTGTTGACCATGTTCTGCGCCCCCAGCCGGTTGCGCAGCACCACCCAGTCGATCGGCTGAAGCCCGGCCTGCGCGCGCAATTGGCGGGCGTTCCAGACCATCTCGGAATAGACCGAAGGGCCGAGGATCTTCTCGCCATCGCTGTCGATATGCGCCAGCAGGTCGAAGTCGATGAAACTGTCGTTGAGCGGTGTGACCAGCGTGTCGGCCAGCGAATGCGCCACCTGGCTCAGGCGGGTGTGCGAGCCGGGGCAGTCGATCAGCACGAAGTCGCAATCGGTCTCGAGCTGCGCCACGGCAGCCGAGAGGCGGTGATCAAAGGCGTTCTCGCCGGGCGCAAGCGCCTCGGGCTGCACCTCGGGCAGATCGAGATAGCGGGGAATGGCCAGCTCGATGCCTTCGCTTTCGCAAAAGCGGCGGCGGTTCTCGATGTAGCGGCCAACCGAGCGCTGGCGCAGGTCGAGATCGAGCGCGCCGGTGCGATGGCCCATGCGAACGAGGGCGGTTGCCAGATGCATCGAGACGGTGGACTTGCCTGCCCCGCCCTTCTCGTTCCCGACGACGATGATATGTGCCACGTTGTCCCCTCGACTGTCCGCCCACATGTTTGGCTGTGATTGCGGTACTTCCACAGTATATGGGGTCCGCGTCAAGGGGAAGGGGAGAGAAGCCCCCGACACCCTTCGTATCGGCCCCAGACAGCGGCTGCGGGCGTTTTTCGAGCGCCATGATGACGCAGCGCCACAAAAGCAAAAGCCCGGCCATGGGCCGGGCTCTGCAAGGTCTGCCGTGTCAGTCAGGTCAGTGCAGCTTGGCACCCACCGTCTTGATCGACTCGTCGACCAGCTTGGCCTTGTCCTGCGCACCGAGTTCCTCGGCGATCACATCCGAAGCAGCGGCCACGGCCACGGTAATCGCGCGATCGCGGACTTCCTTGACGGCCGAGGTCTCTGCCGACTTGATCTGCTCTTCAGCAGCGGCAAGACGGCGCGTGATCGATGCATCGAGGTCCTTGCGGGCCTGCTCTGCGGCGCTTTCGGCGTCGATCTTGGCCTGAGCCACGATCTGCTCTGCCTGATCCTGCACTTCGCGCTGCTGACGCTCGTAAGAGGCCAGAAGGGTCTGTGCTTCCTCGCGCAGGGCGCGGGCTTCTTCCAGCTCGTTGCGGATGCCTTCGGCACGGCGATCAAGCTGGCTGCCCAGCATCTTCGGCACTTTGAAGTACACGAGGACGGCGAGGAACAGCAGGAAGCCCAGCAGCACGACGAAATCGGTGTTGCGGAGCGAGAAGAACGGGCCGGAGGCGGCCAGCGCGGGGCTGGCCATCAGGGTTCCGAGCGCGCTCAGGGTGATGAGTTTGCGCATGGGATCAGCCTTTCATCCGGTTTGCCACAGCCGCGTCGATCGCGGCCTTGTCGGCGCTGGTCCCCAGGGCGGCCACGATGGCCTCCGCGGTTTCCTTGGCCACGGCCTCGACGCTTTCCACCGCGCTCGCGCGAATCTCGGAGAGCACCTTTTCGGACTCTGCGGTCTTCTCGGCGATCTTGGCATCCGCCTCGGCCGTTGCGGCATCGAGTTGGGCCTTGATCTCGTCGCGGGTTTTCTGGGCGATGGCCTGAGCTTCGCTCCGGGCATCGGCCAGCGCCTTCTCATAGGCCGCTTCCGCGTCCTTGGCTTGGCGCTTGAGCTCTTCGGCGGCGGAGATGTCGTTCGTGATGGTGCCCTGACGCTCGGCCAGAACGGACGCGATCCGCGGCAGAGCGACGCGCGACAGCACGAAGAAGATCACCAGCAGCGTGATGATGAGCCAGAAGATCTGGTTCGGGATCCATTCGCCGCAAAGCTGCGGCATCCCGATGGCGGAGCCATGGGCGTCGACGCAGATACCGGCCATTTCTTCTTGAATGGGTTCGACCGCCATGTCGTCCTCCGTCGGAACGTTGTCTCTACTTGGGGCGGCCCGTCAATGACGGTGCCGCCCCCGCGTAAGGATAAGGTCCCGAAGGATTAGACGGCGAACATCAGCAGCAGAGCGACGAGGAACGAGAAGATCCCCAGAGCTTCTGCGAATGCGATGCCGATGAAGAGGGTCGCGGTCTGCGAAGCAGCTGCCGACGGGTTGCGCAGAGCGCCGCCCAGGAAGTTTGCAGCAACGTTACCCACGCCGAGGGCTGCAATGCCCGAACCCAGGCCTGCGAGGCCGGCGCCGATGAACTGACCGAGGTTTGCGATATCGCCTTCCATTTGAGTCTCTCCTTACGATGGAATTGGATGGATAGAGGTTGTCCGGACCGGCCTGCGCCTCAGTGGGCAGGATGCAGCGCGTCCTTGAGGTAGACGCAGGTCAGGATGGTGAACACGTAGGCCTGGATGAAGGCCACGAGAACTTCGAGCCCGTAGATCGCGGTGATTGCGACGATCGACACCGGCGAGACGACGGCCAGCGCGGCGAAGCCTGCAAAGACCTTCATCACGGCGTGACCGGCCATCACGTTGCCAGCAAGACGGATGGAGTGGCTGACCGGACGGACGAAGTAGGAAATCACTTCGATCACGGCGAGGATCGGGCGCAGCGCCAGCGGTGCCGAGGACACCCAGAACAGGCCGAGGAAGTGCACGCCGTTCTTGACGAAGCCAAGGATCGTCACGCCGAGGAACACCGCCAGAGCCAGCACCCAGGTCACCGCGATGTGCGACGTGGTGGTGAAGCTCATCGGGATCAGGCCGAGGAAGTTCGAGAAGACGATGAACATGAACAGCGTCATGATGTAGGGGAAGTACTTCAGGCCTTCCTTGCCGGTCACGTCTTCGATCATCTTGTGGATGAAGCCATAGGCCAGTTCGGCGACCGACTGGCTGCGCGAGGGGATGATCGCGCGGCGCGAGGTGCCCAGCACCATGACGCCGATGATCGCGAGGATGCAAAGGAACATCCACAGCGTCACATTGGTGATGGTGAACATGCCCACGTCGCCTGCTCCGAAGAGCGGTTTGACCATGAACTGGTCCATCGGGTGGAAGACGAGACCGCCTTCTGCCGCCTGTTCTGCACCGTGAGCCGCTTCAGTCGCCATCGCCGCGATCCCTCTTCTTGTCGTCTCCGGTCTTGCCGGAGGATTGCCCCTCTCCGGCGTCGCCGGAGGTTTGTTTCTGCTGTATCTCGGCGGCGGTCCGCAGCATCACGCGGATGCCCGCCACAAGGCCCAGCAATGTGAACAGCACCATAAGCCACGGCAGGGTCCCCAGCAGGAGGTCCAGCCCGTAGCCGATGCCAAAGCCGATCCCAAGACCGGCCACCATTTCCGTCACCATCCGCCAGGCGACATTCGCCTGCGAGTAGTGTTCCTCGTGGTGCGACTTCCGGGTCTCCCGGGCAGCCTTGGCCGCCGCAATCTTTGCCTCCAGCGCGTCGAGTTGCCGCTTCGGATCGGGATCGCCCACTTTGTCGCTCCATTCGGACGTTCGAGAAGGTTGCTACGTGCAGGGGGGCTTTAAGTCAACCCGCCGTGATCACTTGAAACAAGCACCTAACCCACTGAAATTGCTTACATCCAAAGTGTCGCGACGTCCCGCCGCGGCCCTGCTAGCGCCAACAGGGCGGCAAAACCATATTCAACCTCGGAGTTGATTATAGTCTTTGGGTCGCCACGGCGGTGCTTGACGGCGCCGCCCGCCCCGAGGCTTATGAAGCCATGACCCCCGATCTCGACACCGTCTTTGCCGCCCTCGCCGACCCGACCCGGCGGCGCATCCTCGCCATGCTGCTCGAGGATGATATGGCGGTGACCGATGTCGCCGAGCCGTTCGAGATGTCGCTGGCCGCGATCTCCAAGCATCTCACCATCCTCGCCTCTGCCGGGCTGATCAGCCAGGAGAAACGCGGGCGGGTGAAATGGTGCAAGCTGGAGCCGGACGCGCTGCGCGAGGCCTCGGTCTGGATGCAGGGCTTCGGGCAGTTCGAGCCGATCAATCTCGACGCCTTCGAGCGCTTCCTGCAGGTCGAACTGAAACCCGAGGATCCGGCCTGAGCACAAATTCCGTCCCAAGGAATTTGCACCTTTCTTGAAAGAGAGGTGCCGCTACCCGTCGCGCAGCAGCAAAAGCAGCGCCACCACCGTCAGCCCGATCCCCACGAGGATCGCCAGCGGCGGCGCGCCGCGTCCCAGCGCCAGCTCCCACAGGATCACCCAGCTTGGGATCAGATAGGTATAGGCCATGACCTTGGCACTCGGCAGGCGCATCGCGGCGAACTGCAGCAGCACCGTGCTCAGCGCGGTCGCCGCCACGGTTGTATAAAGGATCGTCACCCAGACGATTCCCGGCAGCGCGCCCCAATCGGTTGCGCGCAAAGCGCCCCAGCCAAAGACGATCAGCAGCAGCGTGCCCGCGACCATCGTGCCGAAGGTAAAGACCAGCCCCGGCTCGCCGCGATTGAGCCGCGGCACCATCGGCGCATAGATCGCATGCGCGGCGCAGCCGAGAAAATAGACGATCTCTCCGCGCCCCGGCGCAAAGCGCAGAAGCGCCGAAAGATCGGCGCGGAAGATCACCCAGAGCGCCCCGGCCCCGCCGATCGCCAGCGCCAGCGCCATGCGCCTGCTCAGGTGCTGGCGCAGCAGCAGCCAGCCAAAGCCCGCCGCCATCAGCGGCGTCAGGGTGAAGACCGCCGCCATGCTGACCGGCGCCGCGGTGCGCAGCCCTTCGAACATCAGTACGAAATAGGCCACCATCAGCGCGCCGATCACGCCGTAGCGCCACGGTGCTCTCAGCGCAGCGCGCGGCACCCCGCCGCGCATCATCACCACCGCGCCCAAAAGCAGCGTCGCCAGCGCAAAGCGCACCGCGTTGAGCGCGGAAGGCGCGATATGCGGCGCGGCCATAGCCCCCAGAGAGAAAGACCCCGCGACGCAGGCCGAAAAGACCAGCATCGCAAAATGGCCGCGCGCGGCGGGGGTTAGGCTCACGCGATATCCTGTTCGGCGGCGTAGGCCTTGAGGTGCTTGAGGAAGGCCTGAACCTTCGGCGTGCGGTGCAGGTCCACATGGGTCACCAGCCACAGCGGCGACGTCCAATCTTCCTGCGGCGGCAGGATCTGCACCAGATCGGGATCCTGCTCGGCCTCGGTCACCGGCATGAACCCCATGCCCGCACCGGCCTTGATGGCCTGCAGCTGCACCCGGTCGTCCGAGGTTCGGAACACGATCCGCTCCTGCAGAACGTTGCTCTTCATCCAGCGATGGTACGGCGCGCGCGATTCGAGATCGTCGAAGCCGACGAAATCATGCGCCCCGAACTCTGCGACGGCCTTCGGCGTACCCCGGCGCGCAAGATAGGATTTCGCGGCATAAAGCGCGACCGGCAGCCGCGAGAAGGGCTGCACCACGTTGTCGGGCTCTTCTGGCGCAGACCCGGCGCGCAGCGCCACATGCGCCTCGCCGTATTCCAGCCGGAACAGGCGCGAGCCGGTCAGATAGCGCACGGTGACATCGGGATAGGCCTCGCGGAACGACGTCAGCGCGCCGATCATCAGAGCCGAGAAATTGACCAGCGAGGTGACCAGCAGCTCGCCCGAGACCGCCTCGCCGCGGCCCTTGATTCGGCCCACCAGTTGCTGGAACTGATCGTCGGTGCATTGCGCCACGCGCGACAGATCGCTGCCCGCTTCGGTGGGTGTGTAGCCGCGGGCGTGGCGCTGGAACAGCTTCACACCCAGCCGCGCCTCCAGCGCGTCGATATGCCGGATCACCGTGGCGTGGTGCACGCCAAGCACTTCGGCGGCGCCGCTGACCGTGCCGAGCCGCGCAACATGGTAGGCGGTGCGAATCTCGTCCCAATTGTCCATCGGCTTCTCCTGTGCAGCGGGTCACGAATTGGCGCCAGAAAGCGTGATACGGTGCGGAAATGCAAGAGAGGGGCGCTGCGCAAATGCGCGAGGACCGGCGCGCAGCCCTGCAGACCCTAGCCCTACAGACTCCAGCCTTGCAGCGCGCAAACGAAAAACGCCCGACCAAAGCCGGGCGTCTTCAAGGCTACGCAACAAAGCGCAGCGAATTTGTATCGCTTAGTCCGAGCTGGACGAGCTGGACGAGTCGCCGTCCGAAGCTGCTGCCAGCAGAGCCAGGGCTGCGAGGCCACCGGCAACGGCCAGTGCGGTGCCGCTCGACGGAGCTGCAACCGGAACAACAGCATAGGGATCGTCTTCAACGACGACCGGTGCCGGCGAACCAGCGAATGCTGCGGATGCGCCGATCATGCTAACGATAGCGGCGGATGCGAAAAGAGCTTTGGTTTTCATACTGTCACCTATCTAGTAAGCGTCTCAGTTGGTTACATAGCGTTAATCTCGCTTTGCGACCAGATATAAATAAGGGAATTTGCCTCTTTCGCGCGCACCCACGCCGACTGTGCCCCTTTTGCACACAAATCCGCTGCAGCGCGGCGCGGCGCCGCCCAAAAAGCAGGCAAACCCCAGCCCAGCTTGACTCCAAAGGCCCATCGGCGTACATCGCGCGGAATCCACCGGGAGTCCCATCGCTTCCGGTCCCTTGGGCCAATGCCCGGGATCGCCCTCCGTCAGCGCGTTGCGCCCACGGAGGCGTTTTCGCATTGCCGCTTGGGATCGTCATGGGAATCGCCCGGGACATTCGAGTTTGATTCCACGCCGCGCGGCCCCCATCTCGGGTCTGCACACAGATACGGACCAGAGAAGAAGGAGCCAGACGGCCCATGTTCGAATCTCTTTCCGAACGCCTCGGCGGCGTCTTCGACCGCCTGACCAAGCAGGGCGCCCTCTCCGAGGATGACGTCCGCACCGCCCTGCGCGAAGTGCGCGTCGCCTTGCTCGAGGCCGACGTCTCGCTGCCCGTGGCGCGTCAGTTCATCAAGGCCGTCGAGAAAAAAGCCACCGGCGCCGCCGTCACCAAATCGGTGACCCCCGGCCAGCAGGTGGTGAAGATCGTCCACGACGAGCTCATCACCACGCTGACTGGCGAGGGCGAGCCCGGCGCGCTGCGCATCGACAGCGCCCCCGCGCCGATCCTGATGGTCGGCCTGCAGGGCTCGGGCAAGACCACCACCACCGCCAAGCTTGCGCGCCGCCTGAAAGAGCGCGACCGCAAGAAGGTGCTGATGGCCTCGCTCGACGTGAACCGCCCCGCGGCCATGGAGCAGCTGCAGATCCTCGGCCAGCAGATCGGCGTCGACACGCTGCCGATCGTCAAGGGCGAAGACCCGGTCGCCATCGCCAAACGCGCCAAGACCCAAGCCAGCCTCGGCGGCTATGACGTCTATATGCTCGACACCGCGGGCCGCCTGCACATCGATCACGAACTGATCCAGCAGGCCGCCGACGTGCGCGACGTGGTCAACCCGCGTGAGACGCTGCTGGTGGTCGACGGGCTCACCGGTCAGGACGCGGTGAACGTCGCCACCGAGTTCGACGACAAGATCGGCGTCTCGGGCGTGGTGCTCACCCGGATGGACGGCGATGGCCGCGGCGGCGCCGCGCTGTCGATGCGCGCCATCACCGGCAAGCCGATCAAATTCGTCGGCCTCGGCGAGAAGATGGACGCGCTGGAGACCTTCGAGCCCGAGCGCGTCGCGGGCCGCATCCTTGGAATGGGCGACATCGTCGCGCTGGTGGAACGGGCGCAGGAGACGCTCGAGGCCGAACAGGCCGAGCGCATGATGAAGCGCTTCCAGAAGGGTCAGTTCAACATGAACGACCTGAAGATGCAGCTCGAGCAGATGATGAAGATGGGCGGCCTCGGCGCCATGATGCAGATGATGCCGGGCGCGGCCAAGATGGCCAAGCAGATGGATCAGGCCGGGATGGACGATTCGATCCTGCGCCAGCAGATCGCCCTCATCAACTCGATGACCAAGAAGGAACGCGCCAACCCGCAGATCCTTCAGGCCAGCCGCAAGAAGCGCATCGCCGCTGGTGCCGGCATGGACGTGTCGGACCTCAACAAGCTGCTGAAGATGCAGCGCCAGATGTCCGACATGATGAAGAAGATGGGCAAGATGGGCAAAGGCGGCATGCTGAAACAGGCCATGAAAGGCATGTTCGGCAAAGGTGGCATGCCCGAGGGCATGGACCCCAGCCAGATGGACCCCAAGCAGATCGAGGCCGCGGCCAAGGCCATGGGCGGCAAGATGCCCGGCGGCTTGGGCGGTCTGGGTGGCATGCCCGGCATGGGCGGCGGCGCGCTGCCGCCGGGCCTCGGCGGTTTCGGCAAGAAGAAATGAGCGATCAGCGCCCCCTCCCCCTTCACCTCTCCGAGGTGACAGACCCGACCGCCCCGCAGGCGGCCGGTGCGGAGGGCGTGCGCGCTTCATTGTTCCCCAAATACGCGAACCCGGCCCAAGCCACGGCGCCCAAAGCCGACCCTTTCGCGCAATACGGTGCCCCCGAGGATGACGCCGACGGCAGTGTGGAGGCCTACGCATGAGCCTCGTGACCGCCCCCCGTCTCGAAACCGAGCGCCTGATCCTGCGCGGCCCCGAGCCGTCTGACGCAGAGGCGATGATCGCCTTCTTGCTCGACCCGGTGCGCGCCGAGGGCTTCGGCGGCTACGCGCACCGCGGCGACGCATGGCGCTGGTTCGCGCTCAACGTCGGCCACTGGCACCTGCGCGGCTACGGCTATTTCACCATTGAAGACAAGGCCAGCGGCCAGCCCGCGGGCATCTGCGGCGTCTGGAACCCCGAAGGCTGGCCCGAGCCCGAGATCGGCTGGGTGGTCTTTGACGGGTTCGAAGGCAAGGGCATCGCCCGTGAGGCCGCGCTGCGCGTGCGCCGCTACGCCTATGAGGATCTGGGCCTTTCGACGATCACCTCGAACATCGTGCCGGGCAACACCCGCTCGGTGGCGCTGGCCGAACGGCTTGGCGCGGTCTACGAGCGCACCTACACCAATTACGCCATGGGCGAAGACATGCTCTACCGCCACCCCTCTGCCGAGGAGGTGCTGGGATGAGCGCGCCACAACAGCCCACCACGCAAAACCCCGCCCCGCAGCAGCCCGTCACCGTGCCGGTCATCGAGACCGAGCGCCTGATCCTGCGCGCGCCGCATCTGGATGATCTCGAGCCGCTCTGCGCCTTCTACGCCAGCCCGCGCTCGCGCTTCGTCGGCGGTCCGATCGAGCGCAGTCAGGTCTGGCGCACGCTGCTGCGCTCCGCGGGGCACTGGCAGATCCGCGGCTACGGCATCTGGCACATCACCGAGCGCTCCAGCGGCGAGATGTGCGGCTTCACCGGCCCGCTCAACCACATCGAATGGCCCGAGCCCGAGCTGGCCTATTCGATCTTCGCCTCGCACGAAGGTCACGGCTACGCCTATGAGGCGGCCTCCGCCGCGCGCCGCGCGTCGGCAGATCTCTTTGGCCTCAGCCATATGATCAGCCTCGTCGATCCGGCCAACGAGCGCTCGCTGGCACTGGCCAAACGTCTTGGCGCGCGTTTCGAACGCGCCACCGAGTTGATGGGCCATCAGGTGCATATCTTCCGCCACCCCCAAATGGGCGAGGCAGAGGCATGAGCGCGGTTCTCCAGAAGACCCCTCCGGCGCAGGCGCGTTTCACCCCGGATATTCCGGTGCTGGAAACGGCCCGGCTGGTGCTGCGCGCACCGCAGGCCGAGGACTACCCGGACTTCAAGGCCACCTTTGCCTCCTACCGCTCGCGCTTCATGGGTGGGCCGCTCAACGCCTATGAGACATGGATGCTCTACGCCGCCGAGATCGGCCACTGGCAGATTCGCGGCTTCGGCATGTGGATGATCCACCTGCGCGAGACCGGCGAGACCGTCGGCATGGCGGGCGGCTGGTTTCCCGCCAAATGGCCCGAGCGCGAGATCGCCTGGATCATCTGGCCGGACCGGGGCGGCAAGGGCTATGCGCTCGAAGCCACCCAGCGCGTGCGACAGTATTTCTACGACGAGGCCGGATGGGAGGGGGCGGTCAGCTACATCGACCCCAAGAACCTCGATTCCATCCGTCTTGCCGAACGGCTCGGTGCCCGCAAGGACCCCGCAGCCGCCACCGTCGATGGCAGCGACGCCGTCTACCGCCACCCGGCGCCCGCGGCGCTGCGCGGCAGCCAACTGTCGCATGGCATCGACATGGAGATCGCGAACTACATCGATCCGCTCTTCAAACCGAAGGGATGGGCCGTTGACTGACGCTGTCTCCCTCAAGACCCGGCGCGCGGTTCCTGCCGCCTCCTATGCATGTGTTGTGCATGGGATGTGCATGGAGTGTGCCCCCTCTTTTTTGTTCAAAGGAGCCGAGCATGAGTGATCCCGCCACCCGCGCCGCAGACCTTCTGAAAGAGCACCGCGAAAGCATCGACCGGCTGGACGCGATCCTCGTGTTCACGCTTGCCGAGCGGTTCAAGCATACGCAGTCCGTGGGCCGGCTGAAGGCCACCCACGAGCTGCCCCCCTCCGACCCCGCGCGTGAAGAGCAGCAGATCGCGCGGCTCAAGGACCTGGCGAAGAAAGCGGATCTCGACCCCGCCTTCGCCGAAAACTTCCTGAATTTCATCATTCAGGAAGTCATCAAGCACCACGAAAAACACCAATCCTGACAGGGCTTTGCCCGTCATCAAACGCCATTCGAAGGAGATTTACCAATGGCCATGAAAATCCGTCTCGCCCGTGGCGGCAGCAAAAAGCGCCCCCACTACGCAATCGTCGCAACCGACTCGCGCATGCCGCGCGACGGCCGCTTCATCGAGAAGCTCGGCACCTACAACCCGCTGCTGCCGAAAGACGACGAGCGCCGCGTGATCATGGACGTCGAGCGCGTTCAGTACTGGATCAGCCAGGGCGCCCAGCCGACCGACCGCATCTCGCGCTTCCTCGAAGCCGCTGGCGCCGTCGAGAAGAAAGAGCGCAACAACCCCAAGAAAGCCGTCCCCGGCAAGGCAGCCACCGAGCGCGCCGAAGCCAAGGCAGCCAAAGCAGCCGCAGCTGCTGAAGCACCGGCAGAGGAAGGCGCAGAGTAATCTGCGCGACATCCTTGTCACAGTCGAAGGGCGCGCAGGAGCAATCCTGCGCGCCCTTCTCGTTGACGCTTGGACAAGAGGCGCGCTGGCCCTACACTCATCGCAGCAGCCCCTTGAGAATACCCGGAGATCCTGCATGTTGCCGCTTCGCCATCTTGCCCCGATCACCCTTGCCGCCGCGCTGTTTGCCAGCCCGGCCCTTGCGCAGGACTTCGGCGTTACAGACAGCTCCGGCACCGCTCAGGCGGCCCCGGTGACCTCGACCCAATCTGCGGGCAACGTCTTTACCTTCACCCTGCGCGGCGGGGTTTCGGCAGCGCCGAAATTCCTTGGCTCCGACGAATACGAAGCGGGCCCCGACCTCGGTTTCAGCTTCAAGCACCTGCGCCTGCGCGGCGTGCCGGAGTTCGGCGGCGACGACCCTTGGGCCGACAGCTACGGCTGGGACGTGCACGGCTCGTTCCGCTACCTCGGCAAGCGCGATTCCAGCTCCGACTCGGCGCTGTCCAGCCTCGACGATATCGATCCCACCTATGAGATCGGCCTCGGCGTCGGCTTTACCGCCGAGCAATATGAGGCCTTCGCCGACATCCGCCGCGGCTTTGGCGGCCACGAAGGCTATGTGGGCTCGGTCGGGATCGACTATGTGGTGCGCCCCACCGATCGCTGGAAGCTGACGCTGGGCCCGCGCTTCATCTGGGCGAACGACGAATTCCTCGACACCTACTCTGGCGTCGACCCTGACGAGGCAACCGCCGAGCTGCCCGCCTATGATCCCGATGGCGGCCTCGTCAGCGCCGGTCTGCAGTTTGGCGCGCGCTACCAGATCAATGATCTGTGGGGCGTCGAAGGCGCCGTCACTTGGGACAATCTGCAGGGCGACGCCGCGGACAGCCCGATCGTTGACGAAGGCTCCAACGATCAGTTCCGCGTGCGCGTCGGCGTGACCCGCGTGTTCAACCTGCGCTTCTGAGCTGGAAGATTGCCAAGCCCGCAGAGGCGGGCTATTCCGCCTCTCACCGATCCACGGAATGGCGCAGACGGGAGGCGCATCGATTTGGACGAGATGATCTGTGTCGGCGCCCTCGGTGGCGCGTTCGGCGTCAACGGCGAAGTGCGGCTGAAGAGCTTCACCGCCGATCCCGAAGCCATCGCCGATTACGCCCCGCTCACCAATGAGGACGGCAGCCGCAGTTTCGATCTTCAGATCACCCGCCCGCTGAAGGGTGGCTTTGCAGCGCGGCTTTCGGGCGTGCGCACCAAGGAAGAGGCCGACGCGCTGAAGGGCGTGCAGCTTTATGCCCCGCGCGACCGCCTGCCCGACCTGCCCGACGATGAGTTCTACCATGCCGATCTGATCGGGCTCTTGGTGCTGGACACCGGCGGCGCCAAGATCGGCACGGTCAAAGCGGTGCTTAACCACGGCGCCGCGGACCTTCTGGAACTGCAGGTGCCGGGTGCAAGCTCCACCGTGCTGCTGCCCTTCACCCGCGAGGTTGTGCCCACGGTCGATCTCGCCTCCGGCCGCATCATCGCCGATCCGCCCGAGGGCCTGCTCGACTGAACGGCTGCGGGCGAGCGGGTGATCGCGGGGCAATCCGCATCCTCGCCGCGCATTATCCCCAAGCAAGAAACAAACAGCCGAAACGATAGACCTCTCCTACGCTCTCATCCATGATGGCCGGGTACGAGGATCAGTGTTTTGGTTCCGAGGTTTGATTTGTTGTTTTTCCCGTCGCGTTGCGCCGCGCTGCTGCGGCCTGTGCTTCTTACACTGAGTGACCGCCCTGCCACCGCCGCCTGCCTCGCCGGGCTCGGTCTTGGAACCGTCGCGCTCTTTGGCGTCATGGACCCCGCCTCTGGCCTGCTGGAGTTGCTTGCCGCCCTCTGGCTTTTGGCGCTGCTCGCCGCGCTGTCGCTGCGCCGCGCCCGGCAGCGCCTTCTTGCGCCGCCGCCGCTGCTGCTGACCCGCCGCGCCCTGTGCCATCCGCCGCAGCCGCTGCCCCCCGCCCTGCAGATGCGCGCCGACCTCACGGCGCTGCTGTCGAGCCCTGCACCCATGGGGGCAGGCCTTGAGAGCGCCGATCATGCGGTGCGCCGGGTGCTCGAGCGCTGCCTGCTGCGCCATGGTGATCGGGCGGTGGAAACGCTCGACCGTCCGGCGCTCATCGAGCTTTGGCTGCTGGCCACCCTCCTGCGCGCGGCGCCCGAGCGCGCCGGTGCGCTGGCGCAATGTTTCCGCCTGCCGCATCGGGTTCTGGCGCTGCGCGATCAGATGCCCGCACAGGCCGCTATGGCGCGCGTGGCACCGCGCCTGCGACGCCCTGCGGGCAGAGGGCCGCACAGAGGGCCGCAGCTCTCCGCTTGAGCCTTGCGCCCGCCCCCGCTATGCGGGGCGCAAAGGACAGCCAGCCATGACCGATACACCGCAGCGCGCCGCGGGCCGCAAAACCATCCGCCCCAGCCTCACCCCGCGTGAGCTGATGACCGGGGCGCCGGAGCTTTCCCGCGCGTTTCAGGCGCAGGTGATCACCCTCTTCCCCGAGGCGTTCCCCGGCGTACTGGGTCATTCGCTGACCGGCCGCGCCCTGCAGGACGGGCTTTGGCAGCTGAGCACCATCCACCTGCGCAACTTTGGCGAGGGCAAGCACCGCAATGTCGACGACACGCCTGCGGGCGGCGGTGCTGGCATGGTGATGCGCGCCGACGTGATGGGCCGTGCCATCGACCATGCCCGCGCGCGGATCGACCAGCGCGCGCCGCTGATCTACCTCAGCCCGCGCGGCCGCCGTTTCGACCAGCAGATGGCCCAGCACCTCGCGCAGGCCCCCGGCGTGACGATGATCTGCGGGCGCTTCGAAGGCCTCGACCAGCGCGTCATCGACCACTACCGGATCATCGAGGTTTCGCTCGGCGATTTCATCCTCACCGGCGGCGAGCTGGCCGCGCAGATGATGCTCGACGCGACGATCCGCCTGATCCCCGGCGTTCTGGGCAATGCCGCCTCAACCGAAGAAGAGAGCTTTTCCAGCGGCCTTCTGGAGCATCCGCAGTACACCCGCCCCGCCGAATGGGAAGGCCACCGCATCCCCGATGTGCTGCTCTCGGGCAACCACGCGGCGATCGAGGCATGGCGCCGTCAGCAATCCGAAGAGATCACCCGCGCCCGCCGCCCCGATCTCTGGGCCGCGCATGAGGCCCGCAAGGACTGACGCCCGCAAAGCCCCCTTCACCCGCCCCTTCTTCTCTTTGAAAATACGCCGGGGAGCGCGAGGGGCAGCGCCCCTCGCTTCGGCCCTCTCCACACCGCTCGGGCGCAAGTTTTCCCTTGATTGAACCCCCGCGCCCGCCTATATGGCGCCAATCCGCGACGCCCTGCCGGGCGCTCGTGGATTCGTTCGTTTCCGCCTTCCGTGTTTCTTCGGCACGATTTCGGCGGCGCGGACGCGGCATTGGCCCCTTCGCGGAGCCATCGCCGGAAAAGGCCAAAGATGTTGTCCATCTCCTGCGGGCGCCAAGGCGGACCCGGTCGAAGGCACGGAGCTCTGGAAACGCGACACCTTCACGGAAAAAACCGTGAGCAGATAGGAGAGCGTCAGATGGATCTGATCGCACAGCTCGAGGCGGAGCAAATTGCCGCCCTGGGGAAAACCATCCCCGACTTCAAGCCCGGCGACACCGTGCGCGTCGGCTACAAGGTGACCGAAGGCACCCGTACCCGTGTGCAGGCCTACGAAGGCGTCTGCATCAGCCGTAAGAACGGCAAGGGCATCGCGGGTTCGTTCACCGTTCGCAAGATTTCCTTCGGTGAGGGCGTCGAGCGCGTCTTCCCGCTCTATGCCACCAACATCGATTCGATCGAGGTGGTGCGCCGCGGTAAAGTCCGTCGCGCCAAGCTGTACTACCTGCGTTCGCGTCGCGGCAAATCCGCCCGTATCGCAGAGCAGACCAACTACAAGCCGCTCGCCGGCGCCGACGCATAAGGAGAGCCGTTATGAAAAAGGGCATCCACCCCGACTATCACGTCATCGACGTCAAGATGACCGACGGCACCGTCTACCAGACCCGTTCGACCTGGGGCAAAGAAGGCGACCAGATGTCTCTCGACATCGACCCGACCGTGCACCCGGCATGGACCGGTGGCTCGTCGCGCCTGCTCGACGCCGGTGGCCGCGTGTCGAAGTTCAAAAAGAAATACGAAGGTCTGGGCTTCTAATCCCATCCCTTTCGGATTTTCGGAAAGCGCCGTCCCTCGGGGCGGCGTTTTTCTTTGTCTGGACTGGCAGCCCAAGCTGACCCTGCGACAATGTGATCGGCACTCCCTGCTCGAACCAAATGCATTCTTAATTTCGAATGTATATGATCTATGCGAATCGAGTTGGGAGGACACGACTTGGACATTCGCAAAATCACCGACGACATCGCGGCCTCGCCGCAGATCACGGCAGCCGATGTGCCGCAGATCGCCGAGGCGGGCTATCGCGCCATCATCTGCAATCGGCCCGACGGTGAAGGGGCCGACCAGCCGAACTTCGAAGAGATCGAAAGCGCCGCGAAGGCGGCCGGGCTCGAGGCGCGCTATATCCCTGTGGTCTCCGGCAAGGTTCAGGACGCCGATGCCGAAGCCTTTGGCAAGGCACTGCGCGACCTGCCCGGCCCGGTTCTGGCCTATTGCCGCAGCGGCACCCGCTCGGCCACGCTCTGGTCGCTGAGCCAGGCCAAGGCGCTGCCGCCTGCCCATATCCTCGCCGCCACGAAGGAGGCGGGCTACGACATGGCGGGCGTCGTGCGCCGTATCGTCAACGGCGGCAAGACCCCGACTGACGCCGGCGACGCCAAGTTCGACGTGGTGGTCGTGGGCGGCGGCGCGGCGGGCATTGCCGTCTCGGCAAGCCTCAAGGCGCGCAAGCCCGAGCTGAATATCGCCCTGCTCGATCCCGCCGACATCCACTACTACCAGCCCGGCTGGACCATGGTCGGCGGCGGCATCTTCGAGCCGCAGACCACCGCCCGCACCATGGGCAGCCTGATCCCGCGCGGCGTGCATTGGATCAAGGCGGCTGTCGCCGCCTTTGAGCCCGAGGACAACGCCGTGGTGCTGGATGGCTGCCGGGTGGTGAAATACGACCGGCTGATCGTCTGCCCGGGGCTGAAGCTCGACTGGCACAAGGTCGAGGGTCTGGTGGACACGCTGGGCAAAAACGGCGTCACCTCGAACTACCGCTATGATCTCGCGCCTTACACTTGGGAGCTTGTGCGGAGCTTCAAGGGCGGCCGCGCCCTCTTCACCCAGCCGCCGATGCCGATCAAATGCGCCGGCGCACCGCAAAAGGCGCTCTATCTCTCGGGCGACCACTGGTTCCGCACCGGCGTGCTGCCGCGCGTGCAGATCGAGTTCATGAACGCTGGCGGCGTGCTTTTCGGCGTGAAGGACTATGTCCCCGCGCTCGAGACCTACATCGAGAAGTACCGCGCCAAGCTGAACTTCTTCCACAATCTCGTGGCGGTGGATGGCCCGGCGCGCAAGGCCACATTCAAGGTCGCCAAACCGGACACAGAGCCCACCGAAGTGACGGTGGAGTTCGACATGATGCACGTCTGCCCGCCGCAGACCGCGCCGGATTTCATCCGCGTCTCGCCGCTGGCCGACGCGGCGGGCTGGGTCGACGTCGATCAAAACACGCTGCGGCATAAGACCTATGACAACGTCTGGAGCCTTGGGGACGTGATGAACGCGCCCAACGCCAAGACCGCCGCCGCCGCGCGGATGCAGGCGCCCGTGGTGGCCGAGAACGTCGCCGCCGACATCGACGGCAAGGCCCCCGTGGCGCTTTACAACGGCTATGGCTCCTGCCCGCTGACGGTAGAGCGGGGCAAGATCGTGCTGGCGGAGTTCGGCTATGGCGGGACGCTGCTGCCCAGCTTCCCCAAATGGCTGATCGACGGCACCAAGCCGACTCGCGCCGCGTGGCTTCTGAAAGAGCAAATCCTGCCGCCGGTCTATTGGAAGGCGATGCTGCGCGGGAAAGAATGGATGGCGAAACCCGAACCGGTCTCGGCATCTTGATAAATCTTCCCAGCAAGTGGAGCTTGGCGCGGACGCTGTTCCGCGCCAAGACTATTTCGGGGGAAATGCGTTTCCCGCTTCACAAATTCAGTTTTAGGAATATATAGAGGCCAAACCCCGGCTCCCACCGGGGCGAGCGCAACTCAGGACACCGCCCATGCAGATCCCTCGCCGCCTGTCCCGCTACCTGCCGATCCTCGACTGGGCCAGCCGATACGACCGCGACACCGCGACCTCCGACCTCGTGGCCGCGGTCATCGTGACGATCATGCTGATCCCGCAATCGCTGGCCTATGCCCTGCTCGCGGGGCTGCCTGCCGAGATGGGTCTATACGCCTCGATCCTGCCGCTGGTGGCCTATGCGATCTTCGGCACCAGCCGCGCACTGGCGGTGGGCCCGGTGGCCGTCGTCTCGCTGATGACCGCCGCCGCGATCGGCCAGCTCGGCCTCAGCGATCCGGCGCAGATCGCGCTGGCGGCGGTCACGCTTGCCTTCATCTCGGGCGCCTTCCTCGTGCTCATCGGCGTGCTGCGGCTCGGCTTTCTTGCCAACTTCCTCAGCCACCCGGTGATCGCGGGGTTCATCACTGCCTCGGGCGTGCTGATCGCCGCCTCCCAGCTCAAGCATATCTTCGGCATCAGCGCTGAAGGCCACACGCTGGTGGAGCTTGTCGGCTCGCTGGTCGCGCATCTGCCCGAAACGAACTTCATCACGCTGGCCATCGGCGTCGCCGCCACCGCCTTTCTGTTCTGGGTGCGCAAGGGGCTGAAGCCGCTGCTGCGCAGCATGGGGCTGGGCCCGCGCATGGCCGACATCCTCGCCAAGGCCGGCCCGGTGGCCGCCGTGGCGGTGACCACCCTGCTGAGCTGGGGCTTTGGCCTCAATGAGGTGGGCGTGAAGGTCGTCGGCGAAGTGCCCATGGGCCTGCCCCCGCTTTCGGCCCCTTCGCTTGATCCGTCGATGTGGAAGACGCTGCTGATGCCGGCCATCCTGATTTCGATCATCGGCTTTGTGGAATCCGTCTCGGTCGCGCAGACCCTTGCCGCCAAGCGCCGCCAGCGGATCGACCCGGATCAGGAACTCATCGGCCTTGGCGCGTCCAACATCGGTTCGGCCCTCTCGGGCGGCTTCCCGGTGACCGGGGGCTTCTCGCGCTCGGTGGTGAACTTCGACGCGGGCGCGGAAACCCCGGCAGCGGGCGCCTATACCGCCGTGGGCATCGGCCTCGCGACGCTGGTGCTGACCCCGCTGCTGTTCTTCCTGCCGAAGGCCACGCTGGCCGCGACGATCATTGTCGCCGTGCTCAGCCTCGTCGATTTCTCGATCCTCAAGAAGACATGGGTCTATTCGAAGGTGGATTTCACCGCCGTCTCGGCGACCATCGTGCTGACCCTGCTCGTGGGTGTCGAAGTGGGCGTCTCGGCGGGCGTGCTGCTGTCGATCCTGCTGCATCTCTATAAGACCTCGAAGCCGCATGTGGCCGAGGTTGGACTGGTGCCGGGCACGCATCACTTCCGCAACGTGCTGCGGCATGAGGTGGAAACTCTGCCCGGCGTGCTGACGCTGCGCGTCGATGAGAGCCTCTACTTCGTCAACGCCCGCTTCCTCGAGGAATACGTGCTGACCCGCGTCGCCGAATGCCAGAACCTGCGCCATGTGGTGCTGATGTTCCCGGCGGTCAACGAGGTGGATATGAGCGCGCTGGAAACGCTCGAAGAGATCAACCGCCGCCTTGATGAGCAAGGGATCACCCTGCATCTGACCGAGGTGAAAGGCCCAGTGATGGATCGGCTCAAGCGCTCGCATTTCCTCGAAGAGCTCTCGGGCCGGGTCTTCCTGTCGCAGTATCAGGCGTGGTGCGCGCTACAGGCGGACGCGCCCCATGGGTCCGAGCAGGAACGCGTCGCGGCCCAGTAGAAGCGCGGGATAAAGCGGGCGGCCATAACCCGCGCCGCCATCCATGTTGAGCCGGTTGGGATAGAGCATGGGCACATCGAGCGCGGTGTGCCCATGCACCACCAGCCGCCCCCAGTCGCCCCTCCAGTCAAGGAAGGGCCCGCGGATCCATACCAGATCATCCTCTTTCTGATAGTTGAGCAGCACGCCCGGTCGCAGGCCTGCGTGGACAAAGATGTGCTCTTCGGTCTCGTGCAGGCGCGGCAGCCCCGCGATCCAGTCGCGATGCGCCTGCGGGATCGCCTCCAGCGCGTCGGCATGGATGTCCTCAATCGCACGCCCCTCGCTCACGTCGACGCCGTAAGAGGCCAGCGTCTTGGCCCCGCCAAGCGGTGGATCGGTCCAGATCAGGGGCCGCGAGACATTCGGGTCTTTGTAGCGTGGGTTTTCGAGAAACCTCAGCAGGTAGCGATCATGATTGCCCATCAGGCAGACCCATGGCTTGCCCTCGGCCTGCCCCTGCATCAGCAAATCGATCACCCCGCGCGCATCGGGGCCCCGATCCACGTAGTCCCCCAGAAAGACGATGGGCGCGCCTGCGTGCTCGTCGCGCGCAATCATCGCAAGTGCCTCGTGAAGGCGTTCAAGCTGACCGTGGATGTCGCCGATGGCGTAGATGGGCTGCATGGGAATTCCTTTCTGCAAGGCATAGTTGGATCCCGGGCCGGCGAGAGGCAAGGGCTGGCGCCCAAGAACCCGCAGGCGCGCCCGATCCCATCACAACGGCAAAAGGGGCGCCCCGCGAGGCGCCCCTTTCTCTTCTGTCCCTGTCGTCGCTTCGGCCTTTGGCCTTCTTATCAGGCGACGTCGAATTCCAGCGGCTTGACCTGCTGGAAGAGGCCGGTGTCGCGCAGCGCGGTGACCACGTCGTCACCGATCTCTTCGTCGAGATAGGCGATGGCGATGGCTTCGCCGCCAGCGGTCGAGCGGCCCAGCGTGAAGTTCGCGAGGTTGACCTTGTGGTCGCCCAGCATCGAGCCCAGCTTGCCGATAATGCCCGGCACGTCTTCGTTGGTGGTGTAGAGCATGTGCTCGCCCACCTCGGCCTCGATGTTGATGCCCTTGATCTGGATGAAGCGCGGCTTGCCATCCGAGAACACGGTGCCCGCGATCGAACGCTCACGCTTCTCGGTCACCACGGTCACCTTGATGTAGCCCTCGAACGCGCCCGACTGTTCCTGATTGGTGGTCGAGATCTGGATGCCGCGCTCGCGCGCGATCACCGGGGCCGAGACCATGTTCACCTCGGGCGAGATGGTCTTCATGATGCCAGCGATCAGCGAGCAGTTCAGCGCCTCGAGGTTCATCTCGGCAACCGCCCCGTCATAGAGGATGTTGATCGCGGTGATCGCTTCGTCGGTCATCTGGCCGATGAAGTTGCCGAGATGGCCAGCCAGTTTGATCCACGGGCCCATGACCTTGGCTTCCTCGGCGGTCACCGACGGCATGTTGAGCGCGTTCGATACGGCACCGGTCAGCAGGTAGTCGGCCATCTGCTCGGCAACCTGCAGCGCCACGTTCTCCTGCGCTTCGGTCGTCGAGGCGCCGAGGTGCGGGGTGCAGACCACATTGGGCAGACCGAAGAGCACGTTTTCCTTGGCGGGTTCCACGGCGAACACGTCGAAGGCGGCGCCAGCCACGTGACCGGACTTCAGCAGCTCGGCCAGCGCTTCCTCGTCGACGAGGCCGCCACGGGCACAGTTGATGATCCGCACACCCTTCTTGGTCTTCGCGAGGTTCTCACGGCCAAGGATGTTGCGGGTCTGGTCGGTCAGCGGCACGTGCAGCGTGATGAAGTCGGCGCGGGCGAGCAGCTCGTCCAGCTCGACCTTCTCAACGCCCATCTTGTCGGCCTTCTCTTGGCCGAGGAAGGGGTCATAGGCCACGACCTTCATCTTCAGACCGCGGGCACGGTCGCAGACGATGCCGCCGATGTTGCCAGCGCCGATCACGCCAAGGGTCTTGCCGGTCAGCTCGACGCCCATGAACTTCGACTTTTCCCACTTGCCGGCATGGGTCGAGGCCGAGGCCTCCGGCAGCTGGCGGGCGACGGCGAACATCATGGCGATGGCGTGCTCGGCGGTGGTGATCATGTTGCCGAAGGGGGTGTTCATCACGATGACACCCTTTTTCGACGCGGCTTCCTTGTCGATGTTGTCGGTGCCGATGCCGGCACGGCCGACGACCTTGAGGTTGGTCGCCTTCTCGAGGATCGACGGGGTCACCTTGGTGGCCGAGCGGATGGCGAGACCATCATAGTTGCCGATCACTTCGGCCAGCGCGTCCTTGTCCTTGCCGAGCTCGGGGCGGAAGTCGACCTCGATGCCGCGATCGCGGAAGATCTGAACGGCGGCGTCGGAAAGCTTGTCGGAGATGAGAACCTTGGGAGCCATTTCAGCGGTCCTTTCGGGGAAATCTGGATGCAGGGAAAGACGGGACCGCCGCGCGCGGTCCCGCATTTTGCTCAAAAAGTGCGGATCAGGCCGTTTCTGCCTGTGCTTCGATCTCGGTCTCGAAGGCCCATTCGAGCCACAGCGTCAGCGCTTCGATGTCGGCGCTTTCGACCGTGGCACCGCACCAGATACGCAAGCCCGCCGGGGCATCGCGATAGGCGCCGATGTCATAGGCGACATGATAGGTCTCGAGCTTCTTGGCCACCGCCTTGGCGAAAGCCGCGCCGTCCTTGATCCGGTCGTCGGTGAACTTCAGGCAGACCGAGGTATTCGAACGGGTCGCAGCATCCTCGGCGAGGTTGGCGAGCCAGTCGTGACGGTCGCAGAAGTCCCACAGCACCTTGGCGTTGGTGGTGGCGCGTTCCTGCAGCTTCTTCAGGCCGCCGATCTTGCGCGCCCAGTCCAGCGCGACGAGGTAATCCTCGACCGCCAGCATCGACGGTGTGTTGATCGTCTCGCCGACGAAAATGCCCTCGATCAGCTTGCCGCCCTTGGTCATGCGGAAGATTTTCGGCATCGGCCATGCGGGGGTGTAGGTCTCGAGGCGCTCGACAGCGCGCGGGCTCAGCACGAGGATACCGTGGGCCGCTTCGCCGCCCATCACCTTCTGCCAAGAGAAGGTGGTGACATCGAGCTTCTCCCAGGGCAGGTCCTGCGCGAAAGCCGCCGAGGTCGCGTCGCAGATGGTCAGGCCATCGCGGTCCGCGGGGATCGCGTCGCCGTTCGGCACGCGCACACCGGAGGTGGTGCCGTTCCAGGTGAAGACGACGTCATTGTTGAAGTCGACGGTGGCGAGATCGACGATCTGGCCGTAATCGGCGGTCTTCACTTCGGCGTCGATTTTCAGCTGTTTGACCACATCGGTCACCCAGCCAGCGCCGAAGGATTCCCACGCCAGCATCTCTGCCTTGCGTGCGCCCAGCAGCGACCACATGGCCATTTCCATGGCGCCGGTGTCCGAGGCGGGCACGATGCCGATCTTATAGTCGGCGGGAATTCCGAGGATCTCGCGGGTGCCTTCGATGGCAGCCTTCAGCTTGTCCTTGCCGACCTTGGCACGGTGCGAACGACCGAGCGCGGCATCGGACAGCATGTCCAGCGAGAAATGGGGGATCTTGGCACAGGGGCCGGAAGAAAAGCGCGGGTTTGCCGGCCGCGCGGACGGTTGGGGTCTAGCCATGATGTCTCTAACCTTACAGATAGTCGCCCTTCGTTGGGGAAGGGTGTCCCACCGCCGCATTTATGCGAGGGCGCGGATTCGGGCAAGACGGGAAATGCATCCATTACGTCGCTTTTTGGTGATTGCTTACGCGGGCTGGAGCGGATCGGAAACTTTTGGATCCGGATGGGCCTCGTCCGGGGGTTTTTAGGGGGTTTTTCTGGGGGCTCTTCAGGGGGCTCTGCCCCCGGCCGCGGCGCGGCCTCCCCCGGGATATTTGTGCCAAGAGGAAGATGGGACAGCGCCCTTTCCCCGGCCCCTGCCCTCGGCTAGGTCTTTGCCGGACCCGACGCGCCTAACACGAAGAGGACAGAGCGATGCAGTGGAGCGACCTTCTTTGTGCCGAACGGCTGAGCGATCCGAAATATGCCGAAGGGCGCAACCGGTCGATCTTTGTGCAGGACCATGACCGCATCGTGTTTTCCGCACCGTTCCGGCGGCTGGCCAACAAGACGCAGGTGCATCCGCTCTATGAGAACGACCACATCCACCACCGGCTGATTCACTCGGTCGAGGTGGGCAGCGTCGGGCGCTCTCTGGCGATGCACATCGGGCACTGGCTGATCGAACAGGGCGAGATCGGCCCGCATGAGGACCACAGCCTCGCCAATGTGGTGCAGGCCGCCTGCGCCGCGCATGACATCGGCAACCCGCCCTTCGGCCATTCCGGCGAGGCCTCGATCGGGGATTGGTTCGCCGAGCGCTTCGACGCAGGCGGCGGGCTCTGCGGCGCGCTCGACAGCGGGCTGCGGGACGAGTTTGCCGCCTTCGAGGGCAATGCGCAGGGCTTTCGGATCATCACCCGGCTGGAGATGTACCGCAGCGCCGGCGGCATGCGGCTGTCGAAGGCGGTGCTCGGGGCTTTCATGAAGTATCCCGCCACCGCAGCGACCCGCGCCGCGCTGCCGGCAGAGACCCGCAAGACCTATGCCGGGCTGAAGAAATTTGGTGTCTTCGCCGCCGAAGAGGCGCTCTTTGCCGAGGTGGCGCAGGGCTGCGGCCTGCCCGAGGAAGAGATCGCGGGCGGTCGCTGGTGGCGCCGCCACCCGCTGGTCTTCGTCGTCGAGGCCGCCGATGACATCTGCTACAACATCGTCGATCTCGAGGACGCCTATACCTCTGGCGATCTGCCCTATGACGTGGTGCGCGATCTGCTTGAGGATCTGGCGGGACGGCCCAACCGCGACACCGCCGGGCTGACCCGCACCGAACATATCGCGCTGCTGCGCTCGCTGGCCATCGGGCGGGCCATCGACGCCTGCGTCGCGGCCTTCTGCGGCAACTACCCGGCGATCATGGCGGGCAGCTTTTCCGACTCGCTGATTGGCGCCTCGACCTGCGCGGGCAGTTTCGCGCGTATCGAGGATATGGCGCATGAGCGCATCTTCACCTCGCGGCGCAAGACCGAGCTGGAGATCTCGGGTCGGCAGGTGATCCGCAACGTGCTGGACGGGGTGCTGCCGGTCTATGAGGCGCTGGCGGCGGCGGGATGGGAGGCCGAGGCGCTGAAGGCCCATCCGGCGCAGATCGCCCGCGCCCTCTCGCTCGACCTGCGCGACATCGACGGGCCGGAGCCTGCGCTGCACGCGCTGGCAGATTTCGTCTCGGGGATGACCGACCGCTATGCGCTGTCGGTGTCGCGGATGCTCTCGGGCACCTGACGGAGCGCCGCCCTCGGCGGAACGCCACTTGCCCGCGATATTTGTCGCAGCGCAAAGCTCATAACCCCGTGAGGTGCACGGGGGATCTTGATTTGTGACCACATCAGGCGCAGCTTTGGGATATGAACAGCCTGACACCTTTTCCGGGACGCGGCAGCGATGTTGTTGCCTTCCACCGGACCGAGCTGAACGTCATCCTCTCTCTCTACGGCCGCATGGTGGCGGCCGGTGAATGGCGTGACTATGGCATCTCTTCGCTGCGCGAGGTGGCGGTGTTTTCCGTCTTCCGCCGCACTGCCGAAAACCCGCTCTACCGCATCGAGAAACGCCCCAAGCTGCGCAATCGGCAGGGGGAATATGCGGTGATCTCGATGGAGGGGCAGGTGCTCAAACGCGGGCATGATCTGAAGACAGTGCTGCGGGTGCTCGAGCGCAAGCTGATCCGCGCGGTCGATGACTGACCGCGCGGCGCTTTGTGGTATCAGGCGCTCTTGCCGACCATGGCGCAAAGCAATTCGAACATGATCGTCACGCCGAGGAAGGCGGTGCCGCCGGTGCTGTCGAAGGGCGGCGAGACTTCCACGAGGTCGGCGCCCGCGATGTTCAGCCCCATCAGTTCGCGCACCACCTGCAGCGCCTGATAGGAGTTCGGACCGCCGATCTCGGGCGTGCCGGTGCCGGGGGCGAAGGCGGGGTCGACGAAGTCGATGTCGTAGCTGACATAGGTCGGCTCCATGCCCACGATCTCGCGCGCTTCTGCCATGACGTCTTCGACGCCGCGGGCGTGGAACTCCTCGATCGGGATGATGCGGATGCCCACCGCCTTGGCGAAATCGCGGTCTTCGTGGTCGTACATCGGGCCGCGGATGCCGATCTGCACCACACGCTTCGGGTCGAGCAGACCCTCCTCGACCGCACGGCGGAAGGGTGTGCCGTGGGTGAATTTGAACCCGCCGAAATAGCTGTCCCAAAGGTCCGTATGGCTGTCGAAATGCACCATGCCGAGCGGCTTTGCCTTGCCGAGCGCGCGCAGCACCGGGAGCGAGCAGAGGTGGTCTCCGCCGCCCGTGAGGGGCCGAACGCCCGCCGCGACGATCTTGTCGTAGAAGGCGGTGATGCGCGCCATGCTGTCCTGAATGTCAGCGGGGTTCGGGCCGACGTCGCCGAGATCGGCGCAGGCGGCGGCCTCGAAGGGGCGCACGCCGGTGTGGCCATGTTCGGCGCGGATCATCGTCGAGGCGTCGCGCAGCTGGCGCGGGCCGTGGCGCGGACCGGGGCGGTTGGTGGTGCCACTGTCCCACGGCACGCCGACGAGGCCGATCTCGACCTCTGAAAAGCGCGCGTGATCCGGCTGCACCAGCGGCAGGCGCATGAATGTGGGAATCCCGGCAAAGCGCGGCAGGTCCATGCCAGAGACGGGGTGGAAGAATGGATCACTGGTCATGAGAGGACTCCTGTCAGGCGGGCGTGGCGGGTGACGGGGCCGTCGCCCTGAGCTTCAATGCGGGCCACTGCCTCGGCCAAGGGCTCGAAGGCGACAGCCATGTGAAAGGCGTTGGCGTGCAGCAGCGTGTCGGCATCGGCGACCCAAGCCACATGGCCCTTCCAGAACAGCAGATCGCCGCGCTTGGGCGGGGTGCCGGGGGCGAGCGTCTCGCCCAGACCCTTTTCCTGCATGTCGCTGTCGCCGGGGCAGGCCATGTCGCAGGCGCGCAGCCCGGCCTGCACCAGCCCCGAGCAATCGATCCCCATCGCCGAATTGCCGCCCCAGAGGTAGGGCGTGCCGAGAAGGCGCTCCGAGACCGCCACCGGGTCGGGCTCGGGCCGCGCCAGCGGCAGCAGGTGGCCTGCGGGAACAAAGCCCGCTTCGGTTTTCAAGAAGCGCCCCTCCTCGCCGCTGACCTGAAGCTGCGCGCCGAGACTAAGGAACGCCTGATCCGCGGTTTTCATATTGGGTTCGAGATAGGCATGGGTGGCGCGCGTGGCGACGCGGTGGGTCGGCGTGGTCACCGGCGCCAGCGCCTCTTCCGAGACGAACCCGACATAGCCGTCGGCCTGCGCCTGCACGAAAGCCCAGCCCTCGTAGCGCTCATAGACGATCAGCGCGGCGCCATAGACAAGCTGTCGATCACGCGCGCCGCCGGGGGTGCGCAGAAGGTCGGTCACCGGGGCGCTCACCGAGGCAGGCGCGCCTTCGGTGAAATGCTGCGCCTCGACCTCGCCCTGCAGATGGGCGGCGGCGACACGGCCATTCGAGGGGGTAAGCCGGGGATCCATCGCGCCGTCCATCACAGGCCCAGCACCTGCGGCAGCGCCGCGAGGATCGCCCGCGGTCCCTGCAGCGCGCCGCCCTTGGGCCGCGCCGGGGCCGCGCCGGGGTTCCAGCCGTAGATGTCGAAATGCGCATAAGGCGTCTTGGTCACGAAGCGGCGCAGGAAGAGCGCCGCGGTGATCGAGCCCGCCATGCCGCCCGCGGGCGCGTTGTCGAGATCGGCGATGCCGGGCTCGATCTTGTCCTCATAGGGCTCCCAGAAGGGCATGCGCCAGACCGGGTCCGCCGCCGGCCCGCTGGCCGCGGTCAGCGCACCGGCAAAGCCTTCGTCGTCGGTGTAGAACGGCGCGAGGTCCGGCCCCACGGCCACCCGCGCCGCGCCGGTCAGCGTCGCCATCGACAGGATGAAATCGGGCTTTTCCTCATCCGCCAGCGCCAGCGCGTCGGCCAGCACCAACCGTCCCTCGGCATCGGTGTTGTTGATCTCGACGGTCAGCCCCTTGCGCGAGGTGAGGATGTCCTGCGGGCGGAAGGCATTGCCGCTGACCGAGTTCTCGACCGCCGGGATCAGCACGCGCAGCTGCACCTTCAGCCCCAGCGCCATGATCATCCGCGCCAGACCCAGCACATTGGCCGCGCCGCCCATATCCTTCTTCATCAGCCCCATGGAGCTGCCCGGCTTGAGGTTGAGCCCGCCGGTGTCGAAACAGACGCCCTTGCCGACCAGCGTAAGCCGCGGCCCCTCGCTGCCCCAGTGCATGTCGATCAGGCGCGGCGCGCGCGGGCTGGCACGGCCCACCGCATGGATCATCGGGAAGTTGTTCTCGAGCAGCGCGGCGCCGGTGGTCACCTCGATGGCGGCATCAAAGTCACCCGCCAGCGCGCGGGCGGCGGCCTCAAGCTCCTCGGGGCCCATGTCCGAGGCGGGGGTGTTGATCAGATCGCGGGTCAGCGCCTCGGAGGCGGCGAGCACCTCGATCTTGGCCGCATCCACGCCCTCGGGCGCCATCAGCCCCGGCATCACCGGCGCCTCGCCTGCGTAACGGGTGAAACGGTAGCCCGCGAGCAGCCAGCCAAGCGCCTCTTCCTCGGCGGCCTCTGCGGGCAGCCCCGAGGCGATGCGGTAGGTTCCGCGGGCCAGCCGCCCGAGACCGGCGGCAAGCGCGAAGCGGCTGCGGCGACGGCGGGCGGCAGAGCCATAGCCGATCAGCGCCGCAGCGGGCGCGCCGCCCTCACCGGGAATCATCACGGCGTTTCCGATTTCACCGGCAAAGCCGCTGGCCGTCACCCAAGTGCGCACAGCGTCCGGCTGCCCGTCGAGCCAGCCCTCAAGCGCCTCGGTTTCTATCACGTGGAGCGGCAGGGCATCGGCGTCGGCGGGAGCGAAAGTCAGGGTCATAGGAGCCTCTTGGTCGGTTTGGCCAGAGCCTAGCCGAGCCAGCGGCACCCGCAAGGGGGCCAAGCGGAGCCGTGAAGAGCGCCTTATACTTTGTCAGTCACGCGGCATACTTCGTCAGTCACCCGGCATATTTTCTAAGCCACCCAACGCCCACCTGAGCAGCCTCCTTTGTGTGAGTCCCAAAGCGCCCGGCCATCTCACCCGCGGCGGTGTGCGGCGGGTCAGATCGACTGATCCTCCATGTCCCATATGGCATAGAGCGAGCGTTCGCCCATCCGCCCCAGCCGCGCCAGAGTGGCCGCCAGCGCCACCCGGTCACCATCATCGAGACATTGCACCACGTCGCAGGAAATGCGGGCGGTGGCCTGCATCCCGATGAATCGGGCGATCTCGCCCAACTCGCAGGTCTGGCTGCGCATCTCGGGCCAGCGACACTGCTGGTGCAGCCGGTCGAGATGCCCCAGCCTGTAGGCCAGTTCCTCCACCGCGCGGCACAAGGCGTTCTCCGCCTCCTGAGGCCCGAGGTGGGTGAAGAGCGCTTCGAGTCGTTCGGGATCAAGCCCGGCCCGCTCGATGGGCGCGAGTACAGAGACATGGTTCACCGCCTCATCCTCTTCTCCGCGCCCCCACGGGCCATGGTTCTAGCCCGTCCAAGTTCCCAAAAGGTTAGACCGCGGTGTTTCTTCTCTCGAATTCCGCGATAATCCCGCGTATTCCAGCGAAGGCTTCAAGTTGCTTGGAGGATCGAGATGCACAACGCCAAACCGCTACCCGCCTACCTGGTCCAGAGATTCCAGGGCTGGAAGGCGACCAGCTACGCCGAGAATTCCGCCTGGTACCGACGCCTCGCGTCCGAGGGTCAGCACCCCCGCGCGATGGTGATCTCCTGCTGTGACAGCCGCGTGCATGTCACCTCGATCTTCGGCGCGGACACCGGCGAGTTTTTCATTCACCGCAACATCGCCAACCTCGTGCCCGCCTATCAGCCCGACGGGCTGCAGCACGGCACCTCGGCGGCGGTGGAATATGCGGTCACCGCGCTGAAAGTGGCGCATGTGATCGTGATGGGGCACTCCAGCTGCGGCGGCGTTCAGGGCTGTCTCGACATGTGTTCGGGCAAGGCACCTCAGCTCGAAGAAAAGTCGAGCTTCGTCGGTCGCTGGATGGACATCCTGCGCCCCGGCTATGATCGCGTGGTCAAGCGCAAGCCCGAGAACATGGCCCGCGCGCTGGAAAAGGAATCGGTGCTCGTCTCGCTCGAGAACCTGATGACCTTCCCCTTCGTGCGTCAGGCCGTCGAAGCGCAAGACCTGTCGATCCACGGCCTC
The DNA here is from genome assembly GCF_010500775.1 of Salipiger sp. PrR002. Lineage (NCBI taxonomy): Bacteria > Pseudomonadati > Pseudomonadota > Alphaproteobacteria > Rhodobacterales > Roseobacteraceae > Salipiger > Salipiger sp. PrR002. The sequence goes on along the minus strand of NZ_JAAGOU010000005.1, from coordinate 171,466 downwards.
TGGCACGACATCGGCAGCGGCTCGATCGAATGCTACGATCCGAAGGCCGGCGGCTACGTTCAGGTCTGAGGGCGCTGCCCTCAGCGCCTCCCAGAATACCCCACGGTCAGCCCTGAAGCTGCGCGCTCTGCCCATCGCGGCTGAGGCGCAGCGCCGGGCGGCCAAGCCGCAGCGCCAACGCGCGCAGCGGCGCCCCAAGGCTTCGGCCCGTACAGACCTCTGCGCCACTGTCGAGGCGGCTGAGGATCATACGGCCAGACCGGAACCCCAGCCCGAATCCCTTGCTTCGCAGCCGCGACACCAGATCGGGCCAGCTGCAGGCACCCTCGATCTGCGGCAGCACCACCATGCGCAGCAGCGCGGCGGTCTCGCAGTCGGGATCCTGAGGCAGGCTTTCTTGCAGGCTTTCCGGCAGCGCATCTGCGGCAAGCGCGATCTCTTCGCGCCCTCCGGGCGTCAGGAAAACGGTTGTGCTTGAAACGGTGGCGTCAAGAAATGGTCCGGAAAATGCTCCGGTGCGATCATCACTATCCATTGCTCAAATCTCGTCGATACTGAAAAGACTCTCATCATAGCATGAATTTGCAGAGTCGCGGCGTGCAATCCATGGCGCGGGGGTCACGTATTCCGGACAGTGCCGCGCTCGACGCACGTGACGGACGCCCAAAGGACCAGCGGGGCGCGCGATCACCCGACCGCACGCCCCGCTCTCTTACTGGCACCACACAAGGTCCGGCCTTCACCGGAGACCCCCGCGTCTTTGCCGGCACTCAAAACAACACAGCCAGCACAACTCAACGCGACACGAGGGTCGATGGGGGCTCGAAACTCCCCGCCCCCGGGGGATAACTGGCCTCTGGAAAACGCGATCACGGATCGCCGAGGCGGCACTGGTGACGAAAACCTTTGTTCGGGCCCGCTCAGGACGGCAGGCGGAAGTTGTTCAGCAGCCGCGTCATCAGCTTGGGCATCGGTCGGTCCCGCCGGCTCAGCAGAGACAGGTCGCGGGCGGCAACGGCTACGATGCGGCGGCCCCGGGCGATGTCTGCGAGATCAATGGTCATGTCGGCACTCCTTTGGTTGGTTGCGCCTTCTGGCGGGTGCGGCGGGTGACCGTCGCTGTTGATGTCTCTTTTCTACCAAGCCGCGAGTTTCCCGCCCATCCTGACGGCGGAGTAGGTGCCGTTCCCAGTGGGCGAGGCGCACCTATCCCAAAGGATGGGGTGCGATCCGAATTTCTGACAAAACTCTAAAAAACATAGTAAAAACCCGCCCCTAGAGGGGGCGGGCTTTAAGAAGTCATTAAGGATTTTACGGCGTTCAGCCCTTCTTGAGCACTTTCTGCCCAAGCACCTCTGCAATCTGCACGGCATTGAGAGCCGCGCCCTTGCGCAGGTTGTCCGACACGCACCACAGGTTCAGACCGTTTTCGATGGTCGGGTCCTGACGGATACGGCTGATGAAGGTCGCGAAATCGCCGACACATTCCTTGGGAGTGATGTAGCCGCCGTCTTCGCGCTTATCGACGACCATGATGCCCGGCGCTTCGCGCAGGATGTCACGGGCTTCGTCTTCGTCGAGGAAGTCCTCGAACTCGATGTTGATCGCTTCCGAGTGGCCCACGAAGACCGGCACGCGCACGCAGGTCGCGGTCAGCTTGATCGACGGATCGACGATCTTCTTGGTCTCGGCGACCATCTTCCACTCTTCCTTGGTCGAGCCGTCTTCCATGAAGACGTCGATGTGCGGAATGACGTTGAAGGCGATTTCCTTGGGGTACTTCTTCGGCGGCACCTCGGAGACCGGGTTGTAGACCGATTTGGTCTGCTCCCAGAGTTCGTCCATACCTTCTTTGCCCGAGCCCGAAACCGACTGATAGGTCGACACGACGACGCGCTTGATCTTGGCGCGGTCGTGCAGCGGCTTCAGCGCCACGACCATCTGCGCGGTCGAGCAGTTCGGGTTGGCGATGATGTTCTTCTTGGAATAGCCGTGCACCGCGTCGGCGTTCACTTCCGGGACGATCAGCGGAACGTCCGGGTCGTAGCGGTAGAGCGAGCTGTTGTCGATCACGACGCAGCCCGCAGCTGCGGCCTTCGGTGCGAATTCTTTCGTCGGACCCGAGCCCACGGCAAACAGCGCCATGTCCCAGCCGGTGAAGTCGAAAGTGGCGAGATCCTGGGTTTTGAGTGTCTTGTCGCCAAAGCTCACCTCGGTGCCGAGGGATTTTCGCGACGCGAGTACCGCGATTTCGTCGACCGGGAATTCGCGTTCGGCGAGGATGTTCAGCATTTCGCGGCCCACGTTCCCCGTGGCGCCGACAACAACGACCTTGTAGCCCATGGTTCTGGCTCTCCTTCCTAAGTGCTGCGCGCGGGCGGATCCCGCGCTGCAAGCTGGCGCGCGTCTTACCGCATGCCACCTATATGCGGAAGGGCTGTTTTCCAGTGGAAGAGGCGCCGAAACCGGCGTGCGCTGCGAAAAAACCACGCATTCGCCCTCCTTCGCCCCGAATGTAATGAATTCGAAGGGTTTCCCTTCACGGATGATGATTTTCGTGGCATTGGGCAGGGGTTCGCCGGGGTTTTCCGCTCTTCTGCATGGCATTCCCCTTAGGGCACTTGTCCAATGTTTAGGCAAGTGAGTAGAACATAAACGTATTTGAAGACCATTTGGGCAGATCGAGCCATGCGGCGAGCGGAAAAGAGGCAGCAGATTTCAGGGCGGCCATCGGGAATCGCCAGATTTCTCCCAAGACTGAAGCTTCGCAGATCGCGCGCGCGCTTCTACAAATCTGTGATCAGCATGCCGCGCCTGCAGAAGCAGCTGATCTTTCTTGTGCTCGACATGCTTATGGTCGGCATCGCCATGGCGGCAGCGCTTCTGCTCAACGCCACGGTCCGCAGCGATCTTCCCGACGCGACACAGCTCGTTCCGCTGGTCGCCCTGATGATCGTCGCTGGCGGCGCAATCTCTTGGCGCCTGCAACTGCCGAGGATCAAGCTCAACGCCTTCGAGACCCGCGGCATCACCCGCACCGCGCTCTTCTCGGTCCTGACCGGCATCGCCGCCGTTGTCCTCGATGCCGCCTTTGGAACGCCTATCAAGGCGGCGGTCTATCTCAACCTCGTGCTGCTGCTGATGGTGCTCAGCGCCACCTGGCGGATCGCCCTGCGCCATGTGACCATCGGGCTCTACCGTCGCAGCAACCGGCGCATGCGGGTGCTGATCTACGGCGCGGGCCAGACCGGCCAGCAATTGGTCGCCGCGCTGCGCCATGATGATGCCATCGAACCGGTCTGCTTCGTCGACGACAACCCCACGCTGCAATCGCTGGTGGTCTCTGGCCTGCGCGTCCATGCGCCTTCCTCCATCAAACACCTGATCGAGACCAAGGTGATCGACCGCGTCGTGCTGGCGATGCCCTCGATCCGCCAGCCGGAGCTTGCCCGCATCGCCCACCGCCTGCGCAGCATCGGCTGCGAGGTGCACGCGCTGCCGTCCTTTGCCGAACTGGTCGGCGAAGGCGAACTGCGCAAGCGCGTCTCGCCGGTCTCGCTTGACGATCTTCTCGGTCGCGGCCGGCTCGAAAGCGAGCTTCCGGGCGTCAGCCACGCCTACTCCGGACGCCGCATCCTGATCACCGGCGCCGGTGGCTCGATCGGCTCGGAGCTGTGCCGCCAATTGCTGGGCTGCAAGCCCGAGTGCATCGTCGCCCTCGATCACTCCGAACTGGCGCTCTACAACATCGACAAAGAACTGCGCGATCTCTCCGAGGGGCTCAACATCACCCCCGTGCTCGGCTCGGTGATGGATGACACGCTGATCGCCGAAGTGCTGCGCGACTACCGGATCGATGTGGTGCTCCACGCCGCCGCCTACAAGCATCTGCCGCTGGTCGAGAGCAATGTCATCGCTGGCATGCGCAACAACGTGCTGGGCACCAAGATCGTCGCCGAGGCCGCGCGTGAAGCCGGTGTCGAGCGGTTCATCCTCGTCTCCTCCGACAAGGCCGTGCGCCCGACCAACGTCATGGGCGCGTCGAAACGCCTAGCCGAGCTTATCGTGCAGGATCTCGCCACCCGGTCCAGCGAGACCCGTTTCTCGATGGTCCGCTTCGGCAATGTGCTGGGCTCGTCGGGCTCGGTCATCCCGCTCTTCGAAGAGCAGATTGCCCGGGGCGGTCCGGTCACCCTCACTGACCGCCGGGTGACGCGCTACTTCATGACCATCTCCGAAGCCGCCCGCCTCGTGCTGCTGGCCGGGTCCTTCTCGCGCGGCGGCGACGTCTTCGTGCTCGACATGGGCAAACCGGTGCCGATCCACAAGCTGGCGCGCCAGATGATCGAAGGCGCGGGCTATTCGGTGAAGGACGACAAGAACCCCGACGGCGACATCGAGATCGAGGTCACCGGCCTGCGCAAGGGCGAGAAGCTGCACGAAGAGCTGCTGATCTCCACCGATATGCTGACCACCCCGCACCACAAGATCCTGCGCGCGCAAGAGAGCTACCTGTCCGAGTTCGAGATCGCCACCGCGATGAAGGACCTGCGGCAGGCCGTGGCAGAGCGCGACGAAATTCTTGCCCGCGAGATCATCGCCCGCTGGGTCGAGCATGGAGAAAAGCCCGCGGCCAAAGCCGATGAGGCAAAGTCGCTCTGACGCCGCAGCCGACCCGGACAGCCATACCACCAACGCAAAAGAGGGGCCGCGCAAGCGCCGCCCCTCTTTCCTTTTCTAGCGCCAGTTCTTCCGCCTGCCGCCCGCAGGCGCGGTGTCAGCGCCCCGGGATATCCTCACGCGGCGGTGCCGGATCCCATTCCTCGATCAGATGCGCGGCCTCATCGGCGCTCTCCACGAAGCGGAAGAGGTCGAGGTCCTCGGGGCTGATCGTGCCCGCCTCCTTCAGCGCCTCCCAATTGATGATGCCGTCCCAGAACTCCCGACCGAACAGCAGGATCGGAACCCGCTGCATGCGCCCGGTCTGGATCAGGGTCAGCGTCTCGAACATCTCGTCCAGCGTGCCGAAGCCGCCCGGAAAGACGCAGATCGCCCGCGCGCGCATCAGGAAATGCATCTTGCGGATCGCGAAGTAATGGAAGTTGAAGCACAGGTTCGGCGTCACATATTCGTTCGGCGCCTGCTCGTGCGGCAGCACGATGTTCAGCCCGATCGACACGCCGCCCGCTTCCTCGGCGCCGCGGTTGCCTGCTTCCATCACACCCGGACCGCCGCCGGTGGTGACCACGAACTCACGGTTGCCGCTGGCGACGGATTTGCGCGTCATGGCCTGCGCGAACAGCCGCGCTTCTTCATAGAATCGCGACAGGTCCGCCAGCGTCTTGGTGCGCGCCTTGTCCTTGTCGGCAGGGGCCGGAATGCGCGCGCCGCCGAACAGCACGACGGTGCTGTCGATCTGGCGCTCGTCCAGTTCCAACTGCGGTTTCAGAAGTTCCAGCTGCAGCCGCACCGGGCGCAGCTCTTCCCGGCACAGGAAGGCCTCGTCGGCGAAGGCGAGGCGATAGGACGGGGCGCGGGTCTGCGGCGTGTCCGGGATCGCCTCGGCGGTTTTCCGGTCGTGGCCCGCATCGCGAAAGATGGAATGGCGTTCGTCGTTCATTGTCGGCCGTCCTTGTTCTGCTCAGACTCCGAATATAGCGTGCCCGGCGGCAAGGGCAGCAAAGGAATTGAAAATGGACTGGAAAGCCGAGATCGCCACCGCCGCAGAGCGCATTGATGCCCATGTGCAGCGCACACCGCTGATGCAAAGCGCCGTGCTGTGGGACCATCCGGTCGAGCTCAAGCTCGAACACATGCAGCATACCGGCAGTTTCAAGGCGCGCGGCGCCTTCAACACGCTGCTCTCGGGTGATGTGCCCGCCGCTGGCGTGGTCGCCGCCTCGGGCGGGAATCACGGGGCCGCCGTGGCCTATGCGGCAACGCGGCTCGGCCACCGCGCGCAGATCTTCGTCCCCGAAATCGCCGGTCCCGCCAAGATCGCCCTCATTGAGCGCACCGGCGCGGCGCTGACCGTGGTGCCCGGCGAATATGCCAACGCCCTCGAGCAGGCCCGCGCCTATGAGGCCGAAACCGGCGCCATGCAGATCCACGCCTATGACGCCCCCGCGACCGTCGCCGGTCAGGGCACGATGATGCGCGAATGGGAGCAGCAGGGGCTAAAGGCCGACACCGTGCTGATCGCGGTGGGCGGCGGCGGGCTGATCGCCGGGGCGCTGGCGTGGCTGCAGGGCGCGCGCCGCATCGTCGCCGTCGAGCCGGACAGCGCCCGCACGCTTGCCGCCGCGCTCGACGCTGGCGCACCGGTGGATGTCGAGGCTTCGGGCGTGGCCGCCAACGCGCTCGGCGCGCGCCGCATCGGCGATATCTGCCTTGGGCTGGCGCAGCAGCATCTCGCCCGCAGCCTCACCGTCAGCGACGACGCGATCACCGAAGCGCAGCACTGCCTGTGGCAAAGCCATCGCCTGCTGGTCGAGCCCGCTGGCGCAACCGCCCTCGCCGCCCTGCGCTCGGGCGCCTATCGCCCCGATCCGGGCGAGCGTGTGGCGGTCCTGCTCTGCGGCGGCAACATCGCCCCCGACCCCTTCGGCTGACGCACGCCATACCGCGCCCGCACCTTCCTCTTGGCAAAAATATCCCGGGGGAGGCCGCCGCAGGCGGGCGGGGGCAGCGCCCCCCCTCCCCTTCCACAAAACAAAAAAGGGGCGCCGCAAAGCGCGGCGCCCCCAAACCCTGCTCAGGCAGAGATCAGATGTTCTGCGCCGACATCTCGCGCGCGATGTGATCCGCCTGCCGGATGGCCAGCGCCACGATGGTCAACGTCGGGTTCTCCGACGCCCCTGTGGTGAACTGCGAGCCGTCCGAGATGAAGAGGTTCGGCACGTCGTGGCTCTGCCCGTGCTTGTTGACCACCCCGTCGCGGGGGTTTTCCGACATGCGGTTGGTGCCGAGATTATGCGTCGACGGATAGGGCGGCGTCGGCAGGGTTCGGGTCGCGCCCACCGCCTCATAGATCGCCTTGGCGCGCCCATAGGCGTGGTTGCGCATGGCGATATCGTTGGGGTGATCGCTGAAGTTCACATTGGCCACCGGCAGGTCGAACTGGTCCTTCAGGTCATGGTTCAGCGTCACCCGGTTGGTCTCCTGCGGCATATCCTCGCCGACGATCCACAGCCCGGCCATGTTCTCGTAGGCATCCAGCGCCGTGGTGAACTCGCGCCCCCATGCGCCGGGATCGAGGAAGGCCGCCATGAACGGCAGACCCAGCGACAGCGTCTCCATCTCGTAGCCGCCGACGAAGCCGCGCGACGGATCGTGCTTGGCCTCATCCTGCACGATCCCGGCCATGGTGGTGCCACGCCACATGCGCACCGGCTTGTCGAAGATCGCGTAAACAGACCCGGTGGTGTGCCGCATGTAGTTGCGCCCCACTTGCCCCGAGCTGTTGCCCAGCCCGTCAGGGAACATCGACGAGGCCGAGTTCAGCAGCAGCCGCGGGCTCTCGAAGGAATTGCCCGCGACGCAGACGATCCGCGCCTTCTGCATCTGCAGGTTGCCATCCTTGTCGTAATACTCGACGCCGGTGGCCTTGCCGCTGTCGTCATGCAGGATGCGCGCCACATGGGCATGGTCGCGCACCTCGAGGTTGCCGGTCGCCTCACCGCGCGGAATGTCGGTATAGGCCGCCGACCATTTGGCCCCCCATTTGCAGCCCTGAAAACAAAAGCCGGTCTGCTGGCAGGCCATGCGGTCGTCGTAATCGGCGGAGTTGATCGCCATCCGCCCGGTGTGCACTTCCTCATAGCCCAGAGCCTTCGCCCCGGCCTCGAGCACCTTGTAGTTGTTGTTGCCGGGCAACCCCTCGCGCCCGCCGGTGCGGGTGACGCCCAGCTTGTCCTCGGCCTTGGCGTACCACGGCTCCATCTCGGCGGCGTCGATCGGCCAGTCGAGCAGGTTTGCGCCCTGCACATCGCCATAGGTGGTCTTGGCCTTCCACTCATGCTCTTGGAACCGCAGCGAGGCGCCCGCCCAGTGGATCGAGGTGCCGCCGACCGCTTTCACGATCCACGCAGGCAGCCCCGAGAAATCCTTCGCCACCCGCCAGTCGCCGCTGGTCGAGCGCGCATCGGTCCATGCCAGTTGGCCGAAGCTCTCCCATTCGTCGTTGATGTAGTCCTCGGGCAGGTAGCGCCCGCCCGCTTCCAGCGCCACGACGCTCACGCCCTTCTGCGCAAGCTCGTTCGCCAGCACACCGCCGCCAGCGCCGGTGCCGATGATCACGACGACGCTGTCGTCATTCATGTCGAAAGGTGCAGCCATGTCTCGATCCTCCCCTCAGAGCCACGCAATGTCGTCAAAGCCGCGGTTGATGTAACCGCCCTGCGAGTAGCTCTCGCCCTCGTAGCCAAAGATCGGCCAGACGGCTTTTTGGTTGTAGAGCCCGGTGACCAGCCCGCCGCGCACCTGCTGGAAGAAGGCGCTCTCCTCCATGCCGCGCAGGATGTCGACGCGGTCGCGCTCCCAGCCGGTATCGAGATAGCTGTCAAAGCCTTTGCCCTGCGCCGCGGCATCCAGCGCGGCGATGCCAGCGGTGATGCCTTCGGCGGCCTCGGGGCTGTCATAGCCTTTCACCGCGATCACGTAGTTCTCGTCGGGGATCTTGTCATGCGGGTAGATGTCCCGCGCCATCTGCACCAGCGTCGCGAAGACGCGGGCATCAAGGCTGGTGGTCTCGGCCGCCCATGCCGCGTCGGGCGCGGCGACAAAGCCCGCCCCCACGACAAAGGACGCCCCCGCCGCGCTGGCGCGCGACAGCAGCTGGCGCCGGGTAAGACCCCGATTGGGGCTCCGGTGGCTTGCAGTGATCGTCATGTGGTCTCCTCCCATCAATATCCCGGCGGCGGGGCTCCTCTTCCCCTTCCGCCGGACCTGTCATTGCCTCATTTGAAACGTCCGCTCCGCTCCAGAACCTCGATCTGGTAGCCGTCGGGATCCGCCACAAAGAAGAAGCGGGCCACGATCTCGCCTGCGGGGGCGAACTCGACGAGCTTGCGCGGGGCCAGCCCCTCGGCTTCGAAGCGCGCGTGTTCCGCGTCGAGATCGTCGACCGAGACGGCGAAATGGCCGTAGCCGTCGCCAAGGTCATAGGGCTCGGCCCGGTCCTTGTTGACGGTCAGCTCAAGCTCGAAGCCGCTCTCGGAATTGCTCAGGTAGATCAGCGTGAAGTCGGGAAAGTCGAGCCGGTCGGCGACTTTCAGGCCAAAGGCCTTGTCGTAGAACTCCAGCGAGCGCGCCTCATTGAGCACGCGGATCATGCTGTGGATGGCTTTGGCCAAGGGATGCTCCTCGTCTTGTCTTTCGGATCCGTGTTGAACCCAAGTCTAGACGAGAGGCGCAGGGGGGCGGGTAGTAACGACGTACTACCCGGCGCACCGGCAGATCAGGCGCTCATTCGGCGGCCAGCAGGGGCGCGGCGGGCGCCGCCTTGCTTTCAAGGAACACGAGGCAGGCGCAGCGCAGCAGCGAGGTGAAATTCGACGGCTCGCCGCGCTGTTCCAGAACCTCGGAATGCAGCTTCGACACGAAGGCGGGCGTGGTCACCCCTTCGCCCTCGGCGATCTCGTCGAGAATGGCCCAGAACGAGTTCTCCAGCCGGATGCTGGTGCTCTGGCCGTTCAGCCGCAGACGGCGCGTGGTGGTCGCGTAGCGCTCCGGCTCCTGACCGGCAAAGACCTGACACATGGCGATATCCTTCCCTGTTCGGGCGGCCTTCGCGCAGCGCGCCGGCCGCTCAAGTCTTATGGTGCCGGACACGATAGCCCAAAGCGGCGCGCGGATATAGCACCCAATGGTCGGCATTGCGGCGCGGCCCGTGCGCCACCCCAAAGGCAATCCAAGGCGGCATGCGGGGCGGCATCCGGGGCGCGGCCAAAGCCTCCATTGTCGCCGGGGCAAGCGCCCGTTATAGGGCTGTAAACCCGAGTGACAGGAGATGCACATGTCCAACGCCCAGCTCGAAGCTGCCATCGAAGCCGCCTGGGAGGCGCGCGACACCATCACGTCCGCCACCACTGGCGAGACCCGCGACGCCATCGAAGACACGCTCAACGCGCTCGATTCGGGCGAACTGCGCGTCGCCGAGAAGGTCGACGGCGAATGGGTCGTGAACCAATGGGCCAAGAAGGCCGTGCTTCTGGGCTTCCGCATCAAGGACATGGAGCAGCATGACGGCGGCCCGCAGGCCGGCGGCTGGTGGGACAAGGTCGACAGCAAGTTCAAAGGCTGGGGCGACAACCAGTGGAAGGCCGCAGGCTTCCGCGCCGTGCCCAACTGCGTCGTCCGCAAGTCCGCCTACATCGCCCCCGGCGTGGTGCTGATGCCCTCCTTCGTCAACATCGGCGCCTATGTCGACAGCGGCACCATGGTCGACACATGGGCCACCGTCGGCTCCTGCGCGCAGATCGGCAAGAACGTGCACCTGTCGGGCGGCGTCGGCATCGGCGGCGTGCTCGAGCCGCTGCAGGCGGACCCGGTGATCATCGAGGACAACTGCTTCATCGGTGCCCGTTCGGAAGTGGTCGAAGGCGTGCGCGTCCGCGAGGGCTCGGTGATCGGCATGGGCGTCTTCCTCGGCCAGTCGACCAAGATCGTCGACCGCGAGACCGGCGAAGTCATGTACGGCGAAGTGCCGCCCTACTCGGTGGTCGTCGCGGGCTCCATGCCTTCGAAGAACGGCGTCAGCCTCTATTGCGCGGTGATCGTGAAGCGCGTCGACGAGCGCACCCGCTCGAAGACCGGCATCAACGAGTTGCTGCGCGACTGATCGCGCTGGGGTTTCGGCCCGCGCAAGGTATCGGAAAAGGGGCGCATCCAGCGCCCCTTTTTCTTTGTCGGCCCTGCGTAGACCTGCGCGCTGCGCCTCTTGTGAGGAACCATCGCCCGCCCAAGGCGTTCACTCTGCGTCAAGAATTTATTCAGGGGTATACGCTATGGGTCTCGGCCTTATCGCTTCCATCATCGTCGGCGGACTCGCCGGCTGGATCGCTTCCATGATCATGAAGGCCGACACCGGCATTCTGACCAACATCATCCTCGGCATCATCGGTGCCGTGGTTCTCAACCTCATCCTCTCGCTGGTCGGCATCTATGCCGCGAACACGTGGATCCCGCAGCTGATCGTCGGCATCATAGGCGCCAGCCTGCTGATCTGGGGCTATCGCAAGCTGCGCTGACCCGGTGATCTCCGAACTTTCCCTCCCGCTTCTGCTGGCGGTCTTCGCCGTCGCCGGTGCCATCGTCGTGGCCGTCTCTGTGCGTGCCACCACGCTGGCCGACGTCATCGCCGACCGCACCAAGATGGGGGAGGCAATGGCCGGCGGGCTGCTGCTCGGCGGCGCGACCTCGCTTTCGGGCGTGGTCGTTTCGGTCAGCGGCGCCGCCGATGGCGACGCCAGCTTCGCCATTTCCAACGCCGTGGGCGGCATCGCCGCGCAGACGCTGTTCCTCGCGATCGCCGACCTGCTGCACCGCCGCGCCAACCTCGAACATGCCGCCGCCGAGCCCGCCAATCTCTTTCAGGCGGTGATGCTCATGCTGCTGCTCACCTTGCCGCTGGCCGCCGCCGCAGGGCCCGAGTTCACCATCTGGCAGATCCACCCCGTCTCGGTGATCATGTTCGCGGCCTATGTCGCGGGGGTGCGGCTGTCTGCCTCTGTGCGCGAGCAGCCCATGTGGCAGCCGGTGGAGACGCCCGACACCCGCCATGACGAGCCCGATGAAGAGAACGACCCGCATGCCCCGGTGATGCGCCCGGCGCTGATCTTCGCCGCTCTGGTGGCGGTGATGGGGCTCTGCGGCTGGGTCATCAGCCAAGTCGGCAGCACCTTCATCACCCGCTTCGGCCTCGGCTCCAGCCTCGTCGGCGCGCTGATCACCGCCGTCGTCACCTCGCTGCCCGAACTGATCACCACGCTCGTCGCCGTGCGCCGCGGGGCGCTGCAGCTGGCCGTGGGCGGGATCATCGGCGGCAACACCTTCGACACGCTTTTCATGGTGTTCTCGGATGTCGCCTATCGCGACGGGTCGATCTACCACGCCATGGGCCAGACCGATCTCTACTGGCTGGCCACCGGCCTTATCATGACCGCCATCCTGCTTGGCGGGCTGATCCTGCGCCAGCGCGAGGGGCCTGCCCGCATCGGCATCGAGAGCGTGCTGCTGATGGCGATCTACGGCTGCGCCGTTGCGGTCGCGGTGATCGCCCCCTGAGCCGCAGCGCTTGACGGTCCGAGCCCGCGCCGCTGGCAGGGACAGGATCAGCGGTAGGCTGAGAAATCGTGATGAACCGCTTCGATGTTGCAGCCGTCAGGATCGAGCACAAACGCGCCGTAATATCCGGCATGATACTCGGGACGCAGCCCCGGCTTTCCGTTGTCGCGGCCACCAGCCTCAAGCGCGGCGGCGTAGAAGCGGTCAACAACCTCGGGCGAGGCCGCGGTGAACGCAATATGGATACTGCCGCGAACGGGTTCGCCTGCGCCGATCCAGAAGAATGGTTTGAAATCGGTCCCAAACCCAACGTGGCTCGGGGTGCCGTCCCCATCATCCCCTCGTGCCATAAGCTGCGTGATCCCCAGCGGCGCAAGCGCATGGCGATAGAATGACAGCGAACGCGCCATGTCAGAGACAGCGATGCTCATGTGATCCAGCATGTGCGGACGGTGACAGATTCGAGCCACGATTAGAAGGTGCTATGAGGCGCCCGCGATGTGCGAAGATTGCCGCAGTGCCCCTGCCCCGGTCCCCGCGCCTTCGCGGCGACGCCTAGCGCGGGGCAAAGATGCCCCCGCTTGACATGTCCCTGCCGCTTGCGCATTGCGGGCGGCAGGCATCGCGGAGCGAAAGAACATGGGCAAGAAACCGTCGAAACAGCAGGTCTACACGCTTCTGGTCGAGGTCGGCCGCAAGGATGGCGACGGGCTCCCCAAGGGCGCAACCGGCGCCGGACTGCTGTGCTACGCCTCGGGCGTGGACGAGGCCGAGGCGGTGCGCGAGACCGTGGCGATCCTCAAGCAGGCCGACATGAACCCGCTCGACGTGACCGGCTACGGCACCGAGGAAGAGCGCAAGGCGCAGGGCATGGACATCGACGACAATGAGCGCGAGCTGATGGCCCGCGCGCTCGAGGAAAACTCGGTGATCGTCGCCCAGGTCACGCCGTTCTACGACGATGACGAGGACGACGACGAAGAGTGATCCCGCTCAGCCGGGGATGATCTCGAACTTCGTGACATCCACCATGCCGCGATCGGTGATCTTCAGCGCGGGGATCACCGGCAGCGCAAGGAAGGCCAGCTGCAGGAAGGGCTCTTCCAGCGTCACCCCCAGCGAGCGCGCCGCGGCGCGCAGCTCCACCAGCCGGTCGCGCACCTCTTCAAAGGGCAAGAGGCTCATCAGCCCCGCCACCGGCAGTGCCAGTTCGGCGAGGATTTTGCCCTCCGCCGCCACCACGAAACCACCCTCAATCTCGGCCAGTCGGTTCGACGCCACCGCCATATCGGCATAATCGGCCCCGACGCAGGCGATGTTGTGGTGATCGTGGCAGACCGTCGAGGCAATCGCCCCCTTCTGCAGCCCGAAGCCCCGCACAAAGCCCGTGGCGATATTGCCGTTCTTGCCGTGCCGCTCGACCACCGCGATGCGGATCAGATCGCGCGCCACGTCTGGTGCCTTGTCGCCGTTCTCGATCACGATGGTCTCATGCAGGTGATCGGTGAGGATCTGCCCCTCGCGGATGCCGATCACGTCGGTCTCCTCGCGGTTGGCGGTGGCGCGGAAGCTCTGCGCCGTCAGCTTCGGCGCGTGGACCGAAGAACGCCCCACCTCGGGGATCGTCTCGCGCGCCGCAAAAGCGGCGTCATCCACCACCACGCCGCCCGCCAGCACCATCTGCGCGTGGCATCCCTCGAGGCTGTCGATGGCGACGATATCCGCCCGCTTGCCCGGCGCGATCATGCCGCGATCCTTCAGACCAAAGGCCTCCGCCGCCGACAGCGACGCGGCGCGATAGGCGGCCAGAGGCGGCGTGCCCAGTTCGATCAGCGTGCGGATCATGTAGTCGAGATGCCCATGCTCGCCGATATCCAGCGGGTTCCGGTCGTCGGTGCAGAGGCACATATAGGGCGATGTCCGCTCGTTCAGCAGCGGCTGCAGCGCGTGCAGGTCTTTGCTCACCGAGCCCTCGCGGATCAGTACCCGCATCCCCTTCCGCAGCTTCTCCAGCGCCTCCTCGGCGCTCGTCGCCTCATGCTCGGTGCGGATGCCCGCCGCCACATAAGCGTTGAGATCGCGCCCCGAGAGCAGCGGACAATGCCCGTCGATGTGCCTGCCCTCGAAGAGCCGCAGCTTCTTCATCGCCTCGGGGTCGCGGAAGATCACGCCGGGGTAGTTCATGAACTCCGCCAGCCCGATGCCCGAAGGATGGCCCATCAGCTCGGCGATATCCTCGGCCAGCAGTTCCGCCCCGGCGGTCTCCATATGGGTCGAGGGCACGCAGGACGACAGCTGCACGCGGATATCCATGAGCGTATGCGCCGAGGCCTGCTGAAAATACCGGACCCCTGCCGCGCCGATCACATTGGCGATCTCATGCGGATCGCAGATCGCCGTAGTCACCCCGCGCGGCGTCACGCAGCGGTCGAACTCGAAGGGCGTGACCAGCGAGCTTTCGATGTGCAGATGCGTGTCGATGAACCCGGGCACGAGGATCGCGCCCTTCACGTCGATCTCGCGCGTGCCCTCGTAGCTCTCATAGACGCCGACGATGGTGTCGCCACAGATCGCCACATCCCCCGCGATCAACTCGCCGGTGATCAGATCGAGGATACGCCCGCCCTTCAGCACCAGTTCCGCCGCCGCGTCGCCGCGCCCCTGTGCAATCTTCGTCTCGAGCTCTGCCATGCCTGTCTCCGGGTCGTTGTTTGCGCCCACAGTGCCACAGCCCACACGGCAAAGGCGAGAGGGCTTGCCGCCTCATCCGGTTGCAAAAATCCAAGGATGCGCGCTTACTTGCGCCACAAAATCAACAGGGGAGCTACCATGACCATTTCCCGCCTCGCGCTGATTGCCGCGCTGGCCGCCGCAGGGACGGCTCAGGCCGATTGCGACAGCGTCACCTTCGCCGATGTCGGCTGGACCGACATCACCGCCACCACTGCCGCCACAACCGTGGTTCTGGGCGCGCTTGGCTATGACACCGACGTCAAAGTGCTCTCGGTGCCCGTCACCTATACTTCGATGGACCGTGGCGATGTGGATGTGTTCCTCGGCAACTGGATGCCCACGATGGAGGCCGACATCGCCCCCTACCGCGAGAAGGGCAGCGTCGAGACCCTGCGTGCCAATCTCGAAGGCGCAAAATACACGCTGGCCACCAATGCCGCCGGGGCCGCGCTCGGGATCAAGGATTTCGCCGACATCGCCGCCCATGCCGATGAGCTGGACGAGACCATCTACGGCATCGAGCCGGGCAATGACGGCAACCGGCTGATCCTCGACATGATCGAGGCCGACGCCTTCGGCCTCAAGGAGTTCGACGTCAAGGAAAGCTCTGAACAGGGCATGCTGGCGCAGGTCGGCCGCGCCTCGGGTCGCGACGAGCCGATCGTCTTCCTCGGCTGGGAGCCGCATCCGATGAACGCCAATTACGAGCTGACCTATCTGTCGGGTGGCGACGAGTGGTTCGGCCCCGATTTCGGCGGCGCGACGGTCTACACCAACACCCGCGCGGGCTATGCCCAAGAGTGCCCCAACGTAGGCAAGCTCTTGGAAAACCTTTCATTCTCTCTGGAAATGGAGAATGAGATCATGGGCGCGATCCTCAATGACGGCACCGATGCCGAGGAGGCTGCCACCGCATGGTTGCAGGCCAATCCGGGCGTTCTGGACGGCTGGCTCGACGGGGTGACCACGCTGGCCGGCGGCGACGCCAAAGAGGCTGTAACCGCCGCGCTGCAATAAGGCGCCCTGCCCTGTCCCCGCGGGGACAGGGCTTTTCCATTTCCGCTAAACTCCAAGACATTTTCTTCCGCGTTCTTCCTCGGCGTTCAGTAAACCTTCACCTAGCCCCCGTCAGATGGGCCGCGACTGCCCTGACGATGGAACGCTGACATGAGCCTGCGCCTCATTCTTCTCGCCGCGCTCGGCCCGCTTCTGGCACTTGTGCTCTACTTCGCCGGGCACGAGGTCTTGCGCCTCAAGCACAGCGCCGACGAACAGGCGCGGGTCGCGGCCATCGCCGCCGAATCCGAGATACTGTCGGATCTCGTGCATGAACTGCAGAAAGAACGCGGATATTCCGCAGGGTTTACGGCCTCCAGAGGCGAGAATTTCAGCACCGAACTGACGTCTCAGCGTGCCGCCACCGATGCCGCCCTCGACCAGTTGCAAGGCAGGCTGCCCGAAACCGAACGCGCGGCAAGCACGGTGATGGCCGCTGCGCAGACACGGATCGAAGCGCTGACCCAGACCCGCCAAAGCATTGACCGCTTCACGCTCAGCGTTCCCGAACTCGCGACTTTCTACACAGGCTTGATTGACGATCTGATGCATGCCGCGGGTCTCATGCGCGGCAATACCCATGCCTCGCCCGGCTCCGCCCTGATGGAGGCGCGCGAACAGATTGAAATGGCGAAGGAAAGCGCTGGCCTTGCCCGCGCCATGGGGGCGACGGGCCTTGGCACGGATGTTTTCCCGCCCGCCGTGCACCAGCGGTTCATGAAACTCATCGCGCAGGAAGAGGCGTTTCTGGCCCGGGCTGCGCTGACTCTGGATCGCCCGCAGATGCTGAGCGATCTGAATGACAGCGCCCCGGCGCAGGCACTGACCCCGATGGTCGAGATGATCGCTGGCCTGCCCTATGGTGGCGAGCGCGGCACATTGACCGCGACGGAATGGTTTGCCGCCTCCACCGCATGGATCGACGCGCTGCGCGCCGCCGAGACCGACCTAAACACCGAGATCTCGGCGCAGGCGCTTTCGGTCACGCAGGCTGCGCGGCGCACACTCATGATCACCGGCGCGCTAACGCTTGTGGCAACGCTTGTTCTGGCGGCCTTGGCAACCGTGATGACCGAGTTCATCACCCGCCGCCTGCGCCGCCTCACCGATGTGATGATGGAGTTTGTCGAGGGCCGCTTCGAGGCATGGGTACCGCATATAAACAGCCGCGGCGAGATTGGCCGCATGGCGCAGTCGATCTATCGCTTCAAACAGCTCTCGCGCGCCGCGATCGAGAAACGCGCCGAGGATGAGGCGCAACTCAATGCCCGCCACCAGCAGGTCGTGGACCTCATGACCGAGGGGCTGAACGCACTCGCGCGCGCCGATCTGACCCTGCGCTTCGACGCGCCTTTGGCCGCGGAGTACGACGCCATCCGCGCCGATTTCAACACCGCCACCACCCGCCTGCGCGAGGTGATGCGGGCGGTCTCGGACACGGTGGGCGAGCTAGAGGAACGCTCTGGCAGCCTGCGCAGCTCTGCTGCCGATCTGGCCGAACGCACCACCGAGCAGGTCGCCACCATTGGCGGCACCGCCGAGACGGTCTCGGGGCTGACCCGGACGCTGGCCGAAACCAACGCCTCTCTGCGTGATGTGAAGGGGCTCGCCGACGCAGCGAAGGGCCGCGCCGACCGCTCGGGCGAGGTGGTCCGCAATGCCGTCGCCGCCATGGACCGCATCGCCGAAAGCTCTGGGCGGATCGCGCAGATCACCGCGGTGATCGAGGATATTTCCTTCCAAACCAACCTATTGGCGCTCAACGCCGGGGTTGAGGCCGCACGCGCCGGAGAGTTCGGCAAAGGCTTTGCCGTGGTCGCCATGGAGGTTCAGGGTCTCGCCAGCCGCTCCGCCGACGCGGCGCTCGAAATCAAGGGGCTGATCGAGGAAAGCGCTCGAGAGGTCAGCGGCGGCGTCAATCTGGTGGGCGAAACCGGCGAGGCGCTGCAGGCCATCCTCGAGCAGATCCTTCGCGTTGACGAGGTGCTCTCAAGCGTCAGCGCCGCCGCCGAGGCGCAAAGCCGCGAATTGCAGGGGGTGAACAACGCCACCGCGCGCCTGCGTGACCTCACCTCGCAGAACACCGCCGTGGCCGATGCCAGTCGCGATGCCTCGACCGAACTGGCAGAAGGCGCGCAGCGGCTGGCCGCTCTGGTCGCCGAGTTCGATCTTGGCACCCCGCAAGCCGCGCAACCCCGCAGTCAGGCCGCATGACTTGGCCTGCAGAACAGGCCGCGCGGTCCAGCTTTGCGCCAATCACAAAAGGAGCAATCCCGGCATGCCTAGAAACCTATCGAATAAGCCCCTTGATCGCCGCCGCATGATCCGGCGCCGCGCCCAGCGCATCCTCGGCCAGTGCCCGCGCGGTCGTCATAAGGTGGTCGGGCGGCACGATGCGGTCGATCAGTCCCCAAACCTGCGCCTCTTCCACCGGCACCTTCTGCCCGGCCATGAGGATCATCTTGGCCCGTGCGGGACCAACCAGCGCCGCCAGACGCGGCGGATCGGAGGGCTGCGGCAAAAACCCCAGCTTCATCACCGGATAGAAGACTTTCGCCCCCGGAACCGAGATGCGCAGATCGCAGGCCAGCGCCATGCCCATAGCGCCCCCCGCCAGCGTGCCGTTGAGCGCGCAGATGGTCAGACAGGGCAATGCCGCGATCGCCCCCGAGAGCCGCTCCCAGAGCGGCGAGGTGGCAAGCCCGGCGCGCGCCGCCTCGAGGTCTGCACCGGCAGAGAACACCTTGCCCACCCCGGTCAGCACCAGCACCCGCGCCTCGACCGCCGCCTCGGCGATCTCACACAGGCGCTCGAGCATCTCCGGCGTCAGAGAGTTGGCCTTCTCCGGGCGGTCGATCACCGCCAACCAGTAGCCGCCCTCTTTCTCCAGCGAGATCATGCGACGCCGATCTTGCTGCGAATGCCTTCGTCGCGCAGCGAGACCTCATCGCCGAGGAAGCCATTCGCCTCCGGCCCGCACATCCATAGCAGCGCCTTGGCCACCCACTCGGGCGGAATATGATCTTCCCACTCCAACGCGCTCACCGCATTCACCCCAGAGGCTTTGATCGTGCGCTGCATCTGCGTCGCCACCGTGCCCGGCGAAAGCGAGATGGCGCGGATGCCACGGGCGCGGCCCTCTTCGTCCGCCATGCGGGTCAGCATCAGCGCCCCGGCCTTCGAGGCGCAATAGGCCGACCAGCCCTCAAGCGGGCGGTGCGCCGCGCCAGAGCCGATGGTCAGCACCGTGCCGCCGCCCTGCGCCAGCATCAGCGGCAGCGCCGCGCGCATGCCGTGGTAGACGCCCTTGAGGTTGACGTCGATCACCTGCCCCCATGCGTCCGGATCGGCCCCGGCCAGCGGCGCGATCGGCTCGATCACCCCCGCGTTGTTGACCAGAATGTCGAGCCCGCCAAAGGCGGTGACGCAGGCCTGAACCGCCTGATCCATCTCCCAGTAGCGCGAGATGTCGCAGGGGATGGCGATCGCCTTGGGGCCGATCTCTCCGGCCAGTTCCGCCACCGCCTCGCGGCTGCGCGCCACCAGCGCCACATTCGCGCCAGCCTCGGCAAAAAGCCGGGCCGCCGCGGCGCCGATGCCGCGGCTCGCTCCGGTGATCAGCGCGGTTTTCCCTGTCAGGTCCATGGATTGCCCCATCGGTTGGAAATCCCCTCCTTGGTAAACACAGCGCTATCCACGGTCCACCCCCTTGACCCCGGGGGATACGGAGGCGAACTCTAGGCCATTGATTGCGATATACGCCATGGAAGGGATTGGGGATGCGTGTTCTGACTGGGGTCATGGGAGCCGGTGTTGCGGCATTGGCACTGACGCCGCCCGCACTCGCGGATGTCACCCCCGAACAGGTGTGGGATGACCTGTCGGGCATGCTCGAGGGGGTCGGCTATGAGGTCTCGGTGACCGAAAGCCCCAGCGGCGGAAATCTGCTGCTCAGCGATCTCACGCTCACCATGGCGGTGGCCGCCGGTGAGGCGCAGGCCGCGGGCGACGTGACGGTCGCCTTCGGTGATCTGACCTTCGAAGACCTCGGCGACGGCACTGTCGGAATCCGCTTCCCCAGCCCGATGCCGATTGACATTCGCGTCACCGAAGAGGGCGCCGAGCCGGTCGAGATGACGCTGGAACTGGGTCAGGAGGCGCTGGAGATGATCGCGTCCGGCACCCCGGAGGCGATGGACTACAGCTATAGCGCCGCCGCCACATCGCTCGATCTGGTGCGTCTGGTGGCCGAAGGCGAGGAACTGCCGCGTGAGGTGATCAGCGCCAGCCTTGCCACGGGCCCGCTCAGCGGCAGCTCCGAAGTGGACAGCAGCGACGGCACAAGGCGCTACAGCCACAGCTACAAGACCGACGAGCTGCGCTACGATCTGTCGGGCAGCAACCCCGAGGAAGAGAATGCCACCGGGCAAATCTCCGGACGCATGACCGGTCTGGCCAGCAGCGGCATGTCGGTGATCCCCGACGAGATGGGCAGCGAGGATGCCGCCGCCTTCATGGCCGCGGGTTTCGAGGGCAACGGGCGCTTCACCTATGAGACCGGGCAGGCGAGCTTTGCGGTCACTCAGGACGGCGAGACGATGACCGGCAGCAGCAGTTCGAAAGGCGGCAGCTTCGAGGGATCGATTGACGGCACGCATCTGAGCTACGCTCTGTCGCTCGATACGCTGAACTACGAGGCCGAGGGCAGCTCTCTGCCCTTCCCGGTCAGCGCCGCGATGGACAAGGTCGCCTACAATATGACCCTGCCGCTGGCCAAATCCGACACCCCGCAGGATCTGGCGCTTGGCCTCACCCTGGGCGGGCTGACCGTGTCGGATCAGATCTGGGGCATCTTCGATCCCGGCGGCAGCCTGCCGCGCGATCCGGCGACGCTGGCGTTCGATATCACCGGCAAGGCGACGCCGCTGGTGTCGATCTTCGATCCCGCCGATCTCGCGCAGCTTGAAGGCGAAGAGACCGCCCCTGCCGAGCTCAATGCGCTGTCGCTCAACAGCCTGACGCTTGAGGTGGCGGGCGCCAAGATCACCGGGGAGGGGGATTTCACCTTCCACAACGAGGACACCGAAAGCTATGGCGGCATGCCGCGGCCCGAAGGCGCGGTCAACTTCACCCTCGCCGGGGCCAATGGGCTGATCGACAAGCTTATCGCCATGGGGCTGCTGAGCCAGCAAGACGCCATGGGCGCGCGGATGATGCTGGGCATGTTCACCGTGGCCGGGTCCGAGCCCGACACGATGACCTCGACCATCGAAGTGGACGCCGACGGCCATCTTCTGGCCAACGGGCAGCGCATCCGCTGAACGCGCGGCGCCGCAGGTCCGGTGAGGGCCTGCGGCGCCAAATCTCTTCGAAGAGATGTGCAAGCTCCTTCGAAGGAGCTTGGCTTACCTTCCCCGGCAGCTCGCTTCGCGGCTCATTTGGCCATGAGATCGGGCAGATCGCCGGTCAGCCCGGCCGCCTCGCGCACGAAGTTGCGGCGCAGCCCCGGCATACCCTGAACCAGCGCCATGCCAAGGTCGCGCCCGGCGCGCAGCAGCGGGTTGTCGTTCGAGAAGAGCCGGTTGAACAGATCGGTCGCCGCCGCCAGCGCCGCCGTGTCGAAGCGACGCCAGCTCTGGTAGCGCGCCAGCACGAGCTCCGAGGCCACATCCTCACCGCGCCGCTGCGCATGCGCCAGCACATGCGCCAGCGCGGCGACATCGCGCAGCCCGGCGTTGAGCCCCTGCCCGGCGATCGGATGCATGCCATGCGCCGCATCCCCCACCAGCGCCAGCCGCGCGCCAATGAAGCTGTTCGCCAGCGTCAGCCCCAGCGGATAGGTATAGCGCGGCCCGGCCAGCGAGATCTCTCCGAGGAAATCGCCGAAGCGCGGGCGCAGCACCTGCAGATACTCGTCGTCGGGCAGCGCGTTGATCGCGCGGGCCTGCGCATCGCTCTCGCTCCAGACGATCGAGCTGCGGTTGCCGGTCAGCGGCAGGATCGCCAGCGGCCCGCTGGGCATGAAGAACTGATGCGCCACGCCCTCATGCGACTTTTCATGCGCGATGGCACAGACCAGCGCGGTCTGGCCATAGGTCCAGCCCATGCGCCGGATGCCGGCGCGCGCGGCGGTGCCGCTGCTGCGCCCGTCGGCGCCGATGAGCAGCCGTCCGCGCAGGCTGTCGCCATCCGCCAGTTGCACCGTCACACCCGAGGCATCCACCTCCTGCCCGATCACCGTGCATCCCGCGCGATGGGTCACAAGCGGCGCATCGGCCATGGCTTGCAGCAGCGCGCGGCGCAGGAAGCGGTCTTCGACCATATGGCCCATCGGCCCTTCCTCGATCTCCGCCGAGGCGAAATCGAGCCCGAGGAACACTTCTGCCTCGCCGACCCGTCCGTCGGTCACGCGGATGGCGCTCATCGGCTGGGCCTGCGGCGCCAAGTCGTCCCAGAGGCCGAGATTGGCCAAGAGCCGCACCGAGGCGAGGGCCAGCGCATAGGCGCGGCCATCGAACCCCGGATCGGCGCGTGTCTCGCCGGGCAGAGCGTCGATGACGGTAGAGCTGAGCCCGGCCTGTGCCGCCGCCAGCGCAAGCGCGGGGCCGTTCAGACCGCCGCCGATGATGAGCAGATCGCTGTCCTGTGTCATAAGGCGTACTATGGTCCTGCGGCCGGGATTGTCCATGCGGCGCCGTGCCGTTACCGTCGCGCCGAACGCAAAAAATAGGATGGCGGCATGACGGACTGGACAGGCAAGAGCGCGGCGGATCTGGGGCGGGCGATCGGTGCGGGCGAAGTGGACCCGGTGGCGCTGACGCAAGCCTTCCTCGACAAGATCGCGGCGCACCCGCTGAAGGATCGCATTTACGCCCGTCTCACCCCCGAGCGCGCTCTGGCCGAGGCCGAGGCCGCCAGTGCCCGCGCCAAGGCGGGGCGCCGCCTCTCGCCGCTCGATGGCGTGCCGGTCAGTTGGAAAGACCTCTTCGACACCGCGGGCGTCGCCACCGAGGCGGGGACCGCGCTGCTCAAGGGCCGCGTGCCCGACACCGACGCCAAGGTGCTGCAGACCGCCACCGCCATGGGCCTTGTCTGCCTTGGCAAGACGCATCTGTCCGAACTGGCCTTCTCCGGCCTCGGGCTCAATCCGGTGACCGCCACCCCGCCTTCGGTGAATGACCCGGGCTCGGTGGCGGGCGGCTCCTCCTCCGGTGCCGCGGCCTCGGTCGCCTTCGGGCTGGCCGCCGCGGCGGTGGGCTCGGACACCGGCGGCTCGGTGCGCATCCCTTCCGCGTGGAACGATCTTGTGGGGCTGAAGACCACCGCTGGGCGGCTGCCGCTTGAGGGCGCGGTGCCGCTGGCGGCGCGCTTCGACACCGTCGGCCCACTGTGCCAGACGGTCGAGGATGCGGCGCTGATGCTGGCGGCGCTCGAGGGGCGCGATGCCCCCGACCTGACCGGTGCCTCGCTCAAGGGCGTGCGCCTTGCCACGCTGCAGACCATCGTGATGGACGATCTGCGCCCCGAGCCCGCCGCCGCCTATGCCGCGGCACTGGAAAAGCTGGCCGCGGCCGGGGCCGAGATCGTGCCGATCGACGTGCCCGAGGTGGCCGTGCCCATGGGCGACGCGGGCGTGCTCTACACCGCCGAGGCATGGGCCGCTTGGGGCGATGAGATCACCGCGCGTGGCGAGCTGATGTTCCCGCCGATCCGCGCCCGTTTCGAAGGTGGCAAGGAGTTCTCTGCCGCTGAATATATCAATGCGTGGAACCGCATGATGCAGGCGCGCGCCGCTTGGGCCGAGGCCACGGCGGGCTTTGACGCGGTGCTCTGCCCGACCGCGCCGAACCTGCCGCCGCAGGCCGACCGGCTGATGACCGACGAGGAATATTACGTCACCGAAAACCTGCTGACCCTGCGCAACACCCGCGTCGGCAACGTTATGGGTCTCTGCGTCACCACGCTGCCCACAGGCGCGCCAAGCTGCGGCATCTCGCTGATGGCGGCCCCAATGGAAGAAGACCGCCTGCTGCGCCTGTCGGTCGCCGCCGAAGCCGCGCTTGCCTGACCCTTGATGACAGCGAAAGGGCCAGCTTGATCGCTGGCCCTGTACCTTCGGCCACACCGCGAGGCGATCAGCCGCAGCGCGTGTAGGTCAGCGGCTCGGGGCTCGCGCCCTCGCCACTCTCCTGCCGCACCAGCGTGTCACCGCGCAGCACCAGAACCACGTCCCGGCTCCAACTGAGCCCCTCGCCGGTGAAGGCAAAGGACGCCTCAAGGCGCTCGGGATCGCTTTCGGCCACTGCATCCAGAACCGCGCGCGATTCATAAAAGCTCAGCGTGTCGCCTTCGACGGTCATCAGCCCCTTGGCATCGCCGCGGGTCGAGGTGCAATCCGCCGGAACCAGCCCCCAGCGCCCCTGCATGTCCTGCGGGATGGCAGCAGCGGTGTCCTCGGCTCCCGCGCCCTCCTGCGCCGGGCTTTGCTTCTCCTGCGGCAGGCAGGCCGAAAGGGCGAGCGCGAAGAGCGCCGCCAGCGAAGCGGGGTGTTTCGCAAAACGTATCATACGCGCAAAACCCAGCGCGCTGCGCAGCGGTTCCGCGTCGCTGGTGGCGACGGCTGCCCGCCGCTCACCCTGCGCGAAACCCCGCCGCCGAGCCGCTCAGAGCGCGTTCAGCAGGCTCTCCGTCGGCCAGCCATCCACCGGCAGCCCCAGTTCCGCCTGCATCCGGCGCACCGCGGCACGGGTGCCCGCGCCGAGGATGCCATCGGCCTCGCCAACGTCATGCCCGCGCGACTGCAGCTTGCGCTGAAGCTGCTGCATCTGTGGCCCCGAAAGCCCCGGCGCGGGCGTGCGCGCGTCATAGACCGGCGCCCCTTCAAGCCGCGTGGCGAAATAGGCCGCGGTCAGCACGTAGGTGAAGCTCTGGTTCCACTCGAAATAGACCCGGAAGTTCGGGTAGGCGATAAATGCTGGCCCGCCGCGCCCCTGTGGCAGCAGGATCGACGCCTGCAAGCGCCCATCATCCAGCGCGCCATTGCGCCCCGACACGCCCAGACGCTCCCATTCGGCGACGCTCAGGGTGGTCTCGAGCCCGGTCATCGACCAGTCGAAATCCTCCGGCAGGGTGATCTCCTGCAGCCAAGGCTCGTTCGGGCGCCAGCCAAGCCCCGAGAGCATCTTCGCCCCCGACATCAGCGCATCGGGCACCGAGGACTTGAGCAGCACATGGCCGTCGCCATCGCCATCGACGCCGTTCTCGATGATGTCCTTGGGCAGCATCTGCACCATGCCGATCTCGCCAGCCCAAGCACCGGTGGTCTTTGCGGGATCGAAATCGCCATGCTCGTAAAGCTCCAGCGCCGCGATCAACTGCGGGCGGAATAACTCGGGCCTACGGCAGTCATGCGCCAGCGTGGCCAGAGCGTTGGCGGTGTTGAAGTTGCCCTGATAGCCGCCGTAATCGGTCTCGAAGGCCCAGAACGCCAGCAGCACCCCGCGCGAGATGCCGTATTCGCTCTCGATCCGGTCAAAGACCGCGTCCCATTCCTCGGCCTTGCGGCGGCCCTTGTCGAGCCGGTCCTGCGAGATCAGCTTGCGCGAAAACTCGATGAAGGGCGATTGAAAGATGCCCTGCGCCCGGTCGGCCTTCAGCACTTTGGGATCCTGCCGCAGCCCGCCGAAGAACCGTGCCGCAGCCGCGGGATCGGCCCCCTGCGCCACCGCCTCATCGGCAACCCCGTCCAGAAAGGCGCGGAAATCGCCGCCGCAGGGCACGGCCTGCAGGGATTGGGCCTGCACCGCTGCGGGCAGCAGGAGGGCGGTCAGAAGGGGCCAGATACGCATTGGGACCTCTTGGGAAAATTTGCGTTACCCTATCAGCCCGCACGGGGCAGGCAACCGCGCCGCCTTGGCGCGCGATCACATCGCGTGCAGCGGCCTGTGAACACACAAGCGTGACCTAGCGGCACCCCTGAAACTTGGGATCGGAAAGCAAAATTAATCATTTCTTTAGGAAGCGAGCCGAAAACGGAGGTGGAAGGGTAAAAAACAAATAAAACTCTCACCTGCCTCCGGACAGCGTTCCGGATGCGGAACCACATCAGGGGAGTACCTGTCAGGAGAATGCGATGAAGGTGCTCATAGTCCAACACGATCAGACTCTCGCGCGGCTCTGGGGCCGACATCTCAAAAGCCGTGGTGCCGAGGTCCGCGTCGCGTCAGGTCAGGAGGCGGCGACACGGGTGATGCTCGAAGAGCAGATCGACGTGATCGTGCTCGACCTGATGCTGGCCGAGGGCAGCGCGCTCGCGGTGGCGGATTTCGCCTCTTACCGCCAGCCGCACTGCCGTGTGGTCTTTGTCACCGACACGGCGGTGTTCTCGGACGGCTCGATCTTCCGCCATTGCGGCAACGCCTGCGCCTATCTGCCAAGCGCCACCGCCCCGGCCGATCTTGTGGCCATGGTCGAGCATTACGGGGCGCATTGCGCCCCGTGACATGGCTCAGGCCGCTGCCAGACGCTCGCGCTGGTGCGGCGCGTTAAGGTCAAGCTTCGGCCCCACCGGCACGATGCGGTGCGGATTGATCGTGTCGTGGCTGTAATGATAGTGGCGCGAGATGTGGTCGAGCCGCACTGTCTCGGCGACCCCCGGCCATTGATAAAGCTCGCGCACATAGGCCCAGAGCGCCGGGTAATCGACGATGCGGGCGCGGTTGCACTTGAAGTGGCCGTGATACACCGTGTCGAAGCGGATCAGCGTGGTGAAGAGGCGCCAGTCGGCCTCGGTGATCTGCGCGCCCATCAGGTAGCGCTGGCCGGAAAGCCGCTCCTCGAGCCAGTCCAGAGTGTCGAACAGCGGCGCCACGGCCTCTTCATAGGCCTCCTGCGTGGTGGCGAACCCGGCCTTATAGACGCCGTTGTTGACCGTGTCGTAGATGCGCTCGTTCACCGGCTCGATCGCCTCGCGCAGCGCCTCGGGCCAATAGTCGTCGGTGTTGCCGGTGAGCCCGTCGAAGGCGCTGTTGAACATACGGATGATCTCGGCGCTCTCGTTCGACACGATGGTCTTGCGCTCCTTGTCCCACAGCACCGGCACCGTCACCCGCCCCGAAACCGTCGGGTTGGCCTTGAGGTAGACGTCGCGCAGGTAGGGAAGATCATAGAGCCGGTCGCCGGTGGCACCGTCGAAATCGGTGCGGAACTCCCAGCCCTCCGACAGCATCTCGGGATGCACGGCGCTGTAGGAGATCAGATCCTCCAGCCCCTTGAGCTTGCGGAAGATCAGCGCGCGATGCGCCCAGGGGCAGGCATAGCTGACATAGAGATGGTAGCGTCCGGGTTCGGCCTTGAAGCCCGCCTCGCCCGAGGGCCCGGCTGATCCGTCAGCGGTCACCCAATTGCGGAACTTTGCCGTGGACCGCACGAATTTGCCGCCGGTCTTGTCGGTGTCATACCATTTGTCCTGCCACTTGCCGTCGACCAGTAGGCCCATCTGTCGCACTCCTGCGTTGCTCTGGGCCATGAGCTAGTGGCATCGGGCGGCCAAGCAAACAGGCAGGGGCGCGCAGCCCCTTCGCATGAGCGCACACTCCGAGGCGGAACCGCCGTCAGCGCGGGCCGAATTTCTGGAAGATCCAGATCAGCAGTATGGCGCCCAGCACCGCGCCCACCAGACCGGCCAACGCCCCGGTGACCGCGATCAGCCCGCGCAGCACCAGCCCGCCGATCAGCGCACCGCCCATGCCGATCAGCACCGTCTGAAGGACACCGGTGCGCACCTGCATGACGCGCGTGGCAAAAAACCCCGCCGCCGCGCCAAGGATGATGAGCCAGAGAAGTCCCATGCCGCCCTCCTTTCGCGGGGCTCAGCCCGCCTGATGCCCAGTCTTAAGCCCAGTCTTATGCCCGCCATGATGACCGCTGTCGTGCCCCGAGCCCAGCACCATGCCCGCAGGAATGCGCAGCCCGCGCAGGAATGTCTCGACGTCCTGCGCGCCCTTGCCCGCGCGCTGCGCCCGCGTCACCTGCACCGCGCCGCTGCCGCAGGCGATGACGAACCCGTCGTCCAGCGCCTCGCCAGGCGCGCCTTCGCCCGGCACCACACGCGCGCCCAGCAGCTTGATCCGCTGGTCCCCGGCCATGGTCCACGCGCCCGGGAACGGCGCCAGCCCACGAATGTGCCGCGACACTTCCTCGGCGCTCAGCGACCAGTCAAGCACCGCCTCGGCCTTGTCGATCTTCTGGGCGTAGGTCACCCCCGCCTCGGGCTGCACCGCGGGCGTCAGATCGTCGAGCCGCTCCAGCGCGGTGACGATGAGCCGCGATCCCAGCGCCGACAGCCGGTCGTGCAGCGCGCCGGTGGTCTCCTCTGCGCCAATCTCCAGTGCCTCGCGCAGCAGCACCGGCCCGGTGTCGAGCCCGGCCTCCATCTGCATGATGCACACGCCGGTCTCGGGATCGCCCGACAGGATCGCCCGGTGGATCGGCGCGGCGCCGCGCCAGCGCGGCAGCAGCGAGGCGTGGATGTTGAGGCAGCCATAGGCCGGCGCATCCAGCACCGCCTGCGGCAGGATCAGCCCATAGGCCACGACCACCGCCACATCCGCCTTCAGCGCGGCGAACTCGGCCTGCGCCTCCGCACCTTTCAGGCTCACCGGGTGGCGCACCTCCAGCCCCATCTCTTCGGCCCGCGCCTGCACCGGCGAGGGACGCTCTTTCTTGCCGCGCCCGGCGGGCCGCGGCGGCTGGCAATAGACCGCGGCGATCTCGTGCCCGGCGCCCGCCAGCGCCTCCAGCACCGGCACCGAAAACTCCGGCGTTCCCATGAAGACCACGCGCATCCGCCCGCTCCCTTTCATCTTTCCAAAAATACTCGAAACCCGCGGCACCGCACCGGCGCCGCGGCTTCATTGTTCCTCAAATACGCAAAACCCGCCAGCGCGGCCACAGACAAGGGCCAAGACGAAGGCCGATCTCAGCCGCGCTTCTTCGACTTACGGATCAGCATGTCGCGCTTCACCTTGCCCAGGTGGTCGAAATACATTTTGCCGTTCAGATGATCGACCTGATGCTGCACCGAGGTCGCCCAGAGCCCGACAAAATCCTGCTCCCGCGTCTCGCCGGTCTCATCCATGAAGCGCACCGTCACGCCGCGCGGGCGCTCGATCTTCGCCCAGACGCCGGGCAGGTTGGGGCTGGCCTCGTCATGGGTGTTCATCTTGACCGAGGCATGCAGGATCTCGGGGTTGGCCATGCGGATCGCCTTGCCGCGCTCTTCCGAGGCATCGACCACCGCAAGCCGCAGCATCACGCCGATCTGCGGCGCGGCCAGACCGACGCCGGGCATCGCCTCCATCGTGTCGATCATATCGTCCCAGAGCGCGCGGATCTCATCGGTGATCGCCTCGACCGGCTCGGCTTTGGTCCGCAGGCGCTTGTCGGGCCAGGGAATGCATTTGCGTGCAGTCATGCCACGCTCCTTGTCAGGGTCGTCAGGCCAAAGGTCTGGCCGGAATTTTACGCCAGCGCGTCGTACTCAGCCGTCAGCGCGTCCCGCGCCGCGGGCTCCAGCCGGTCGAAATGCACCAGCCCGTCAAGATGGTCATACTCATGCTGCGCCACGATCGCCTCGGGGCCGGAGAGTTCGACCTCCTGCGCCGCGCCGGTCAGATCGGTAAATCCGAGGCGGATCCGCGCCGCGCGCGTCACCTGCGCCGTCACGCCGGGGATCGACAGGCAGCCCTCGCCGCCGGTGACCGTCTCGTCCGAGGCCCAGAGGATGCGCGGGTTGATGCAGGCCAGCGGGTTCATCTCGCCGTCCTTCCAGCCCGCGTCCATCACGAAGACCCGGACCATGGCGCCCACCTGCGGCGCCGCCAGCCCGCGACCGGGCGCGTCATACATCGTCTCGAACATATCGGTGACCAGCTCGGTCACCTCCGCCACAGAGGCCACCTCGGCGCAAACCTGCGACAGGCGCGGGTCGGGCCAGCGCAGGATCGGCAGCAGGCTCAAATCCGCGCCCTCTCGCGCTTCAGCTTCTGCATCTTGCGGGTGATCATCTGGCGCTTCAGCGGCTTGAGGTAGTCGATGAAGAGCTTGCCATCGAGGTGGTCGATCTCATGCTGCACGCAGGTCGCCCAGAGCCCGTCGAACTCTTCCGTCTGCAGCTTGCCGTCGCGGTCGAGCCATTCCACCTGCACGATCTTCGGCCGTTCGACCTCGGCATATTGCTCGGGGATCGACAGGCAGCCTTCCTCGTAGACGTTGCGCTCGTCCGAACTGGCGATCACCCGTGGGTTGAACATCACCAGCGGGCGCGGCGTCTCACCGTCGTCGGGGCGCGCGCAATCGAGCACGATCAGCCGGTCCAGCACGCCGATCTGCGGCGCGGCCAGCCCGATGCCCGGCGCGTCATACATGGTTTCGAGCATGTCGTCGGCCAGCACGCGCAGCTCGTCCGACAGATCGGGCACCGGCGCGCAGAGCTTCTTCAGCCGCGGATCGGGGTGAATGAGGATAGGGCGTTTCATGGGTGTCACTTAGGCAAATGAACGTGATCGCGCAAGATGCGCGCAGTGCAGTGGTTGCACTCCGGCGCGCGTTCGCTAGCGTCGGCGCGAGACCTGTCCGAGATGCTGTAGGGAAGTGACGTCGCCGATGAAAGACCTGTTCAACCAACCGATCGACCGCCGGGGCACCGGCTCCGCCAAATGGGACCTGATGGAGAAACTCTTCGGCGTGCCGCAGGACGACGGTCTGGCGATGTGGACCGCAGATTCCGACTATCCCACCGCGCCCTGCGTGCGCGACGCGCTGCAGGCGCAGGTCGATCTCGGGATCTTCGGCTATTTCTCGGCCATGTCGCTTTATACCAGCGCGGTGCAATGGTGGATGAAGACGCGGCACGACTGGGACATCGAACAGAACTGGATCGTGCCGGTGCACGGGCTCGGCAATGGTGTCGCCATGTGCCTCGACGTCTACACCGCGCCGGGCGATCACGTGGCGATCTTCTCGCCGGTCTATCACGAGTTCGCCGCCAAGGTGCGCCGCGCCAACCGGGTGGTCACCGAATGCCCGCTGAAGCGCGAGGGCGACCGCTACGAGCTTGATCTCGAGGATGCGCAGGCGCGGCTCACCGGCAAGGAGACCATGCTGATCTGGTGCTCGCCGCAGAACCCCTCGGGCCGTATCTGGACGGCGGGTGAGCTGCGCGCCGTCGCCGAGTTCGCCAAGCGCAACGGCCTGATGCTGCTCTCGGATGAGGTGCACCACGACCTGATCTACCCCGGCGAGACCTTCGTGCCCATGGCCGTGGCCGCGCCCGAGAGCGAGGACCGTCTGATCACCCTCACCGCCGCCTCGAAGACCTTCAACATCGCCGGCCAGCGGGTCGGCGCGCTGACGATCAGCAACGACGGGCTGCGCAAGCAGATGGAAGACCGGCTGACCGCGCTCGACAGCAAGCCCAACGCGCTGGGTCTGATCATGACCGCCGCCGCC
Source organism: Salipiger sp. PrR002 (assembly GCF_010500775.1). Lineage (NCBI taxonomy): Bacteria > Pseudomonadati > Pseudomonadota > Alphaproteobacteria > Rhodobacterales > Roseobacteraceae > Salipiger > Salipiger sp. PrR002. The sequence goes on along the minus strand of NZ_JAAGOU010000005.1, from coordinate 139,882 downwards.
TATTCGCCCGAAGGCGCGGAATGGGTGGATGCCCAGATCGCCCATCTCGACGGCAATCGCGCGGTCTTTGACGAGATGGTCAATGCCATCCCCGGCCTGCGCTCGATGCCGCTGCAGGCGACCTATCTCGCTTGGGTGGATTTCTCCGGCACCGGCATGGATTTCGAAGAGGTCAACGCGCGGGTGCGCGACATCGCCAAGATCGCCGTCAGCCCGGGCCCGTCCTTCGGCGCCGGTGGCGAGACCTGCATGCGCATCAACCTCGCCGCGCCGCGCGCCACCATCGAAGAGGCCGGCACCCGCCTGCAAAAGGCCTTCGCCGACCTGCAGTGAGCCAAATAAGGGGCGCCGCAGACCAAGCCCGCCCCTTCTTCTCTTTGAAAATACGCCGGGGAGCGCGAGGGGCAGCGCCCCTCGCCTGACCTCCAAGCCGCGATCACTTCCGCGGCGGGCGCGACTTGTAGACGGGGATGCCCCAGCCAAAGGCGATGGCCGAGGCGCGCAGCGCAAAGGTAACCGCGGCGCAGACCAGCGCGGCGGAGAAGGGCGGCAGTCCCAGCACCTCGGCCCCCAGCAGCGCCAGCGCTCCGCATAAGGCACAGGTGGCATAGGGCTCGCCCTGTTTCAGCAGCAGCGGCACCTCATTGGCCACCACATCGCGCATGAGCCCGCCAAGACAGCCGGTCATCACCCCCATCACGAGGATCACGCCCCAGGCCGCGCCCTCGGCCTGCGCGATGGAGCTGCCTGCGGCCACCGCCACCGACAGCGCCGCCGCATCGAGCCAGAGGATGGCCTTTGCGCGGCTCTCCAGCCGGTGCGCGGTGAAGAAGACCAGCAGTGCCGCGGCGCAGGCGATGCCAAGATAGGTCGGCTCGGCCACCCAGAACACCGGGTGCCGGTCGAGCAGCAGATCGCGCGTGGTGCCGCCGCCGACGGCGGTCAGGCAGGCGAGAAAGGCAAAGCCCACCACGTCGAGCTGCGCCCGGCTGGCGACCAGCGCGCCGGTCAGCGCGAAGATCAGAACCGAAGCATAGTCGAGAAGGACGAGCGGGCTCATCGCCTCAGCCCTTGAAGGGGGCCATGCCCGCGCGCGCCAGCTCGTCGGCGCGCTCGTTCTCGGGGTGGCCGGCGTGGCCCTTGACCCATTCCCAGGTCACCTGATGGCGCTTCTGCGCTTCGTCGAGCCGCTGCCACAGCTCGGCGTTTTTCACCGGCTTCTTGGCGGCGGTCTTCCAGCCGTTGCGCTTCCAGCCGTGGATCCAGCCGGTGACGCCGTTCTTCACATAGGCGCTGTCGGTCACCACGGTGATCTGCGTCGGGCGCGACAGCGCCTCGAGCGCGCTGATCGCCGCCATCAGTTCCATGCGGTTGTTGGTGGTCTCGGCTTCACCGCCCTTGAGCTCGCGCTCTTTCTTGACGGTGTCGCCATCCATCGCGCGCATCAGAACGCCCCAGCCGCCCGGGCCGGGATTTCCGGAGCACGCTCCGTCGGTATATGCAAATAGGTCAGCCATGGGCGAGCACGCTAAGCCATGGCGACGAGGTGCCGTCAAGCCCGGTCCCGCTGCCGCGTGTCACAGGAACACACCCACCGACAGGCAGGCGATGACCGCCGCGGTAAGTGGCACGCGCAGCGCCAGCCACCAGCGCGGCGTCAGCCCCCAGAGCTGGAAGAAGGCGTCGAGCAACAGCAGCCCGAGAAAGCCGAAGATCAGATTCATCCCCGCCGAGACCGGCCCGCCGCCCACCATGAAGAAGGCCCAGAGCGCCGGCAGCACCGACAGCGCATAGGCCACCGCGGCCTTGCTGCCGCCCGCCTTCGTGGCAAAGCCCCAGAGCACGCCGGACATGAAGGCGAGGATCACCGTGCCATAGGACAGCTGCAGATAGGGCGCGACGAAACGGCTGCCGAGGTTCGCCATGGACCACGCATAAAGGTCATCGCTGTAACGCGTCCCTACCGACCACAGGAAAGGCAGCAGACCGGCGAGGGCGAGAAACAGCGGGGCGCGAGGGACCGAGCTCATGCGCGGCTCCACAGCGGGAATGGGCGGGGCATGGTCTCTCCTCCGAATGTCTTGGCCGAGGGCGCGGCGGGTCTTGCTCTGGCCGCAAGGTTCCCGATCGCCTCTGCCCTGTCAACGGGCGCCGGCGTTGCTTGCGGCGGTCAGCCTGCGGTGATGCGATGCCCGGCCTCGGTGAGCAACGCATGCGCCCTGCCCAAGCTCTCGCCACTGACCAGAAGATAGTCGCGCAGGAAGGTCGAAATCACGAAGACGCCGAGCCCTGCCTCGGACAGCGGCTTCACCGCGGCGAGCACCACGCCCGGCTCGTCCAGTCCCGCCAGCGTGTCGACACGGAACGCCCGCCAGCCAAAGCTGCCCTCTGTCCCCGCGGGGACAGCGGCGGCGGGGCACACCACCGACAGCTCATCCGGCGCGCGGGTCAGGCTGACGCAGCCCGAGGCGCCGGTCCAGTCGGGAAAGGGGGCGTCGGGCGGAAGACGCAGGATCGCATGCTCTTGCGGCAGAAGGACCAGCGAGAGCTTTGGCAGGCTCATGCGGGCATGCGCAGGACGCGCGGCACCTTGAATTCGATGTCTTCCTGCGCGGTTTCCACCTGCTCGACGGTCATGTCGTAGCGCGCGCCAAAGGCGGCGACGACCTCGTCGATCAGCACCTCGGGGGCCGAGGCGCCCGCGGTGACACCCACCGTGCGGATGCCTTCGAGCGCGCGCCAGTCGATGTCATCGGCGCGCTGCACAAGTTGGGCGTAAGAGCAGCCCGCCTTGCGCGCCACTTCGACCAAACGCTTGGAGTTCGAGGAATTGGGCGCCCCAACCACCAGCAGCGCGTCGCAGTCGCCCGCGATGGCCTTCACCGCGTCCTGACGGTTGGTGGTGGCGTAGCAGATGTCTTCCTTATGGGGGCCGACGATGGCCGGGAAGCGCTGCTTCAGCGCCGCCACGATATCCACCGTGTCATCGACCGACAGGGTGGTCTGCGTCACGAAAGCGAGCTTTTCGGGATCGCGGACGTCAACATGCGCCACATCGGCGACGGTCTCGACCAACAGCACTTCCCCTTCGGGCAGCTGCCCCATGGTGCCGATCGTCTCGGGGTGGCCTTCATGGCCGATCATGATCATCTGCAGGCCGTTTTCGTGGTGGCGGGCCGCCTCGATATGCACCTTCGACACCAGCGGGCAGGTGGCGTCGACATAGACCATCTCGCGCCGCGCGGCCTCGGCGGGCACGGCCTTGGGCACGCCATGCGCCGAGAAGATCACCGGGCGGTCGAGCGGGCATTCTTCGAGCTCTTCGACAAACACCGCGCCCTTGTCGCGCAGCCCGTCGACGACGAATTTATTGTGCACGATCTCGTGGCGCACGTAGACCGGCGCGCCCCATTTCTCGAGCGCCATTTCGACGATCTTGATCGCCCGGTCGACACCAGCGCAGAACCCGCGCGGCGCGGCCAGATAGAGGGTAAGCGGGGATTTGGTCATGGTCTCGGTCACGAAAGGGCTCGCAGCATCGGTGAGGGCTTTGGCTGACCTTCGGTCAAAGGCGCCTGCCGTTACCCCAAGACCTAGTGGCTCTGACCGCGCGGGTCCAGAGGCGCTCAGCCCAGCGTGGCGCTGGTGAGCCACGCAAGGATGATGTAGCGGCCTGTTTTGGCAATCGCCACGAGCGACACGAACAGCCACAGCGGCGTGCGCATGATGCCTGCGACCACGGTGAACCCGTCGCCCAAGGGCGCCCAGCTGAACAGCAGCGACCAGATGCCCCAGCGCGCGTACCAGCGCTGTGCACGATCAAGCTGCGCTTCGGTCAAAGGAAACCACCGCTTGTGCCGGTAATGCTCGAGCCCGACGCCAAGCGCATAGTTGACCACCGAGCCGAGCGTGTTGCCGATGCTCGCCACGAGCACCAGCGCCCAGACCGGAATCTCGGTCCGCAGTTGCAGTCCGGCGAAAATCAGCTCGGACTGGAACGGCAGTATGGTCGCGGCGCCAAACGCCGCGAGGAAGAGGCCGCCAAGACCGGCAGCCTCACTAAGCATTTACTGCGGACCTCATCCCCATAACACCCGCAGTCCCAAATGCATCGTCATCGGGCTTAGTGCCCGTTGGCGACCTCGAAGTTGCGCTCCGCCTGCTGCTCCCGCGGCGGACGACCGATCACTTCGCGAAGCTCGTCGAGCTCGATGAAGTTATCGGCCTGACGACGAAGTTCGTCAGCGATCATCGGCGGCTGGCTGCGGATCGTCGATACGACAGAAACGCGCACGCCCTGACGCTGCAGGCTTTCGATCAGCGGCCGGAAGTCCCCATCCCCAGAGAACAGCACGATGTGATCGACGCGCGGCGCCAGTTCCATGGCATCAACGGTCAGTTCGATGTCCATGTTGCCTTTCACCTTACGGCGGCCCTGGGCGTCGGTGTATTCCTTCGCCGGCTTGGTCACCATGGTGAAGCCGTTGTAGTGCAGCCAGTCCACCAGCGGGCGGATCGGCGAATATTCGTCGTTTTCGAGAAGAGCGGTGTAATAGAACGCGCGCACCATCTTGCCGCGGCGCACGAATTCTTGTCGAAGCAGCTTGTAGTCGATGTCGAAGCCGAGGGCTTTGGCGGCTGCGTACAGGTTGGACCCGTCAATGAACAGCGCCAACCGTTCGTCCTTGTAAAACATCAAATGTCCTTTCGAGCAATCAGGGCGCCATGATCCGTGAGTGGGAAAAAATGAGTGTGGGAGGCGCCCATTTCTGAGAGTAAGCCTTTCGATCAGCTTTTCAAGCAGAGCAATATATGCAGAAGGATAGCACGCTAATGGCTTCGGATCAGCAAATACTGGTGGCACTGGGCGCAAACCTGCCCTCCGAAGCAGGATCGCCCCTGCAAACCCTGCGGGCCGCGCTGACCGCTCTTGAAAGCGAGGGTTACACTGTGGAGGCGGTGAGCCGCTTTTATGCAACCCCGTGTTTTCCCGCAGGTTTCGGCCCCGACTATGTCAACGCCTGCGCCCGACTGTCGGGTCGCGGACATCCCGCCGAGGTGCTGGCAGCGCTGCACCGGGTCGAAGCACAGTTCGGGCGCGAAAGAGAAAGACGTTGGGGCAGCCGCACGCTGGATCTTGATCTCATCGCCATTGGCGAAATCGTAATGCCAAATACAACCACGCAGAGCGAGTGGCGAAATATTCCGGCAGACAAGCAACAGGGCGTTACGCCGACAGAACTGATTCTTCCGCATCCGCGCCTGCAGGACCGCGCCTTTGTCCTGGTGCCGCTGCAGGATATTGCCGCTGATTGGCGTCACCCAATTCTTGCAAAGTCAGTTGCGCAAATGTGTGCCGAGCTGCCGCAGGAACAGCGCGCCGAAGTCGTGCCGATGTGATAGAATTGCGCAGAAAAGACGCTCCGTTTGCGCTTGTCAATCTTCAGGCATCGCGGTAGGAGTCTCCGTTCTTACGGTCAACCCAAGGTGAAACGCTCATGGCACGCGTGACGGTAGAAGACTGCGTCGACAAGGTTCCCAACCGGTTCGAGCTGGTGATGCTCGCCTCCCATCGCGCCCGCGAAGTGGCGTCTGGTGCGCCGATCACCGTGGACCGCGACAACGACAAAAACCCGGTGGTCGCCCTGCGCGAAATCGCCGAGGAGACCCAGTCGGCGGATGAACTGCGCGAGCGCCTGATCGAGTCGCATCAGACTCAGATCGAGGTCGACGAGCCCGAAGAAGACAGCATGGCGCTGCTGATGGGCGCCGAGCAGGACAAACCGGTCGAAGACGACATGTCCGAGGAAAAGCTCCTTCGCGCCCTTATGGAAGCGCAGGGAGAGAGCTGAGAGGCTCGGCAGTAGCGGGCCAGGGTAAGGATAGGCGCCCATGATCGCGGCGGAAGACCTTGTTGCACTGGTCCGCAACTACAATCCCAAGACCAATGAAAAGCTGATCCGCGAGGCCTATGACTATGGCCTGCGGATGCACGAAGGGCAGTACCGCCATTCCGGCGAGCTGTACTTCACCCATCCCGTCGCCGTTGCCGCCATCCTCACAGAGCAGCAACTGGACGACGCGACGATCATCACGGCTCTGCTGCACGATACGATCGAGGACACCCGCGCCTCCTATCAGGATGTGGCGGACCGCTTCGGCTCGGAAGTGGCGGATCTGGTCGACGGCGTCACCAAGCTGACCAACCTGCAGCTCTCCTCCTCCGAGACCAAGCAGGCCGAAAACTTCCGCAAGCTCTTCATGGCCATGTCCCGCGACCTGCGGGTGATTCTGGTGAAGCTCGCCGACCGTCTGCACAATATGCGGACGATCAAGGCGATGCGCCCGGAAAAGCAGGTGCAGAAGGCACGCGAGACCATGGATATCTATGCCCCGCTGGCGGGCCGCATGGGTATGCAGTGGATGCGCGAAGAGCTTGAGGATCTGGCGTTCCGGGTGCTCAACCCCGAGGGCCGCGCCTCGATCATCCGGCGCTTCATCAACCTGCAGAAAGAAGCCGGCGACGTGATCCACCGGATCACCGGCGACATGCGCCACGAGCTTGAGGCGGCGGGCATCGAAGCCGAAGTTTTCGGCCGCGCCAAGAAGCCCTATTCGATCTGGCGCAAGATGCAGGAAAAGGGCATGGGCTTTTCCCGCCTGTCCGACATCTACGGTTTTCGGGTGATCACCCGCTCTGAGATGGACACCTATCGCGCGCTCGGCGTGATCCACCAGCGTTGGCGCGCCGTGCCGGGGCGGTTCAAGGATTACGTCAGCCAGCCCAAGTCGAACGGCTATCGCTCGATCCACACCACCGTGTCGGGCCGCGACGGCAAGCGCGTCGAGGTGCAGATCCGCACCCGCCAGATGCATGACGTGGCCGAGACCGGCGTCGCCGCGCATTGGTCCTATCGCGATGGCGTAAGGTCCGAGAACCCCTTCGCCGTCGATCCCGCCAAGTGGATTTCCTCGCTCACCGAACAGTTCGACGCCGAGGAGGATCACGACGAATTCCTCGAGGCGGTGAAGCTCGAGATGTATTCCGACAAGGTGTTCTGCTTTACGCCCAAGGGCGACGTGGTGAAGCTGCCGCGCGGCGCCACGCCGCTCGATTACGCCTATGCCATCCACACCCGCATCGGCTCGGCCTGCGTCGGCGCCAAGGTTGACGGCATCCGCGTGCCGCTCTGGACCCGGCTGAAGAACGGCCAGTCGGTCGAGATCATCACCGCCGAGGGCCAGACGCCGCAGGGCACATGGCTTGATATCGCCACCACCGGCAAGGCGCGCAGCGCCATTCGCCGCGCCCTGCGCGAGGCGGGCCGTGGGCGGTTCATCAAGCTGGGCCAAGAGCTTGCGCGCTCGGCCTTCGAGCATGTGGGCAAGAAATCCACCGACAAGGTGCTGGAAAAGGCCGCGCAGACGCTGCGGATCGAGGATGCCGACGAGCTGCTCGCCCGCCTCGGCAGCGCCGAGCTGACCACCCGCGAGGTGGTGCATGCGGTCTATCCCGATCTCACCCCCTCGGACGAACACGAGGTGGAGATGCAGCGCGCGGTCATCGGCCTCGAGCCGGGCACCGGTTTCACCCGTGCGCGCTGCTGTCAGCCGCTGCCGGGCGAGCGCATCATCGGCATCACCAAACGCGGCAAGGGCGTCTTCGTCCATGCCATCGACTGCGAATCGCTGGCCAAATACGAGGATCAGCCAGAGCGCTGGGTCGACCTGCATTGGGCCGATGGCACGCACCCTGCGGCCTATGATGTGAGCCTCGATACAACAGTCGGCAATGACGCTGGCGTGCTGGGGCGTATTTGCACCTTGATCGGCGAGCGCGGGGCCAATATCTCGGACCTGCACTTCATCGACCGGAAACCGGACTTCTTCAGAATTCAGATCGATCTGGAACTGAGGGACGCCGAACACCTCCACTCGGTGATGTCCGCACTCGAAGCCGAAAGCGACGTGGCCTCTGTGAGCCGCCATCGCGATGCCTCCCTGGCGGCCGTGCCTGCCGCCGCGGAGTAGAGATAAAGGGGAAGGGCGCCATTGGTTTTCAAGCGGCGCGACAAACGGCCAGTCTGGAGGGCCGTGCTCGAATTCTTCTGGCCGCGCGGCGGCTGGGGGCGTGCCGCGCGTTATGTCCAGCACCGTCTGCACCGCCTGCCCGACACGCCTGAAACCATCGCCCGCGGCATCTTTGCCGGTGTCTTCACCACCTTCACCCCGCTTTACGGGCTGCATTTCATTGTGGCGGCCACGCTGGCATGGCTGGTGCGCGGCAATATCATCGCGGCGCTGCTCGGGACCTTCTTTGGCAACCCGCTGACCTATGTGCCGATCGGCATCGTGTCGCTGGAAACCGGATATTTCCTGCTCGGCATCGACCGGCACTCGCCGCATCATGCCTCGCTGCTGGAGAAATTCACCTACGCCGGGCACGACCTGTGGCACAACATCCTTGCCATCTTCACCAGCGACACCACCGATTGGACGAACCTGCGGATCTTCTTCCACGAGGTGTTCTACCCCTATCTGATCGGCGGCATCATTCCGGGCATCATCGCGGGGCTGGTGGCCTATTACCTCTCGGTGCCGGTCATCCGCGCCTATCAGAACCGCCGCCGTGGGGCGCTGAAGAAAAAGCTCGCTGCGTTGAAAAAGAAGCAGAAAGCGGCTGACGAGGGCGGCGCGCCGGACTAGGGTCCGCCGCAGATTGACCCCGTTCGTTCCATCCCCGGAGGATTTCCGATGAGCGACTACGCCGGACGCCTGAGACTGGGCGTCAACATCGACCATGTCGCCACCGTGCGCAACGCGCGCGGCAGCGCCTACCCCTGCCCGCTGCGCGCCGCGAAACTGGCCGAAGAGGCGGGCGCCGACGGTATCACCGCGCATCTGCGCGAAGACCGCCGCCACATCTCGGACGCGGATATCGACGGGCTGATGAGCACCCTGTCGGTGCCGCTCAACTTCGAGATGGCCGCCACCGACGAGATGCAGGCCATCGCGCTGCGCCATAAGCCGCACGCGGTCTGCATCGTTCCCGAAAAGCGCGAGGAGCGCACCACCGAGGGCGGGCTGGAAGTGGCGCGCGAAGAGAACCGGCTGGCGCATTTCATCGCGCCGCTGCGCGAGGCGGGCTGCCGGGTGTCGATCTTCATCGCCCCCGACAAGCCGCAGATCGAAGCCGCGCACCGGATCGGCGCGCAGGTCATCGAACTGCACACCGGCGCCTATTGCGACCTGCACGCCGAAGAGAAATTCGCCGAGCGGGACGCCGAGCTTGAGCGCCTGCGCGACATGTCAGCCTTTGCCCATTCGCTGGGGCTTGAGGTGCACGCCGGACACGGGCTGACCTATGACACGGTGACTCCCATCGCCGCCTTCCCCGAGGTGATGGAGCTCAACATCGGCCATTTCCTGATTGGCGAGGCGATCTTCCGCGGTCTCGGCCCGGCGATCACCGAGATGCGCCGTCTGATGGACGCGGCGCGGGCCTGAGGTCCGCCCCCGAACAAAGGAAGCTGCCCGGATGATCCTCGGCATCGGCACCGATCTTGCGAATATCGAGCGCATCGAAGCGACGCTGGCGCGATTTGGGGATCGGTTCCGCAACCGTGTCTTCACCGAGACCGAGCAGCGCAAGGCCGAACGCCGCCGAGATGTCGCGGGCACCTATGCCAAACGCTGGGCCGCCAAGGAGGCCTGCTCCAAGGCGCTCGGCACCGGGCTGCGCATGGGCATCGCGTGGAAGGACATGGCGGTGACCAACCTGCCCACCGGCCAGCCGGTGATGCAGGTGACCGGCTGGGCGAAGGAGCGGCTCGACGCGATGACGCCGGAGGGTCACGAGGCGATCATCCATGTCACCCTCACCGACGATCACCCTTGGGCGCAGGCCTTCGTGGTCATTGAGGCCCGCCCCCACGCCCACGCCTAGGCCCACCCCGGGCCGATCACGGAAGGGTAACGCGCGCACAAAACCCTTCGAAGGGTTTTGCAAATCCCTTCGAAGAGATTTGCCATGCGGCAGCCGCCGCTTGACACTCTCCCCTCCCCCGCCCATGAAGCCAAGAAACCAAGGCACATCGAGGCACAGGGGCGGATTTCCATGGCGAAAGAAGAGAAATCGGGCGGGATCTGGGAAACCGTCAAGACGGTGTTCTGGGCGCTGGTCATCGCGGGCGTCTTCCGGACGCTGTTCTTCCAGCCGTTCTGGATTCCCTCGGGCTCGATGAAGGACACGCTGCTGATCGGCGACTTCCTCTTCGTCAACAAGATGACCTACGGCTATTCCTACGCCTCCTGCCCGTCGATCCGCCTGAACTCGATCGGCATCGACATCGACGCGCGCGACATCTGCGGCTTCCTTGACGGCGACAACACCCGCCTGTTCGGCTCCGAGCCCGAGCGCGGCGACGTGGTGGTCTTCCGTCACCCGGTCAATGGCACCGACTTCATCAAGCGGGTGATCGGCCTGCCCGGCGATCAGATTCAGGTCAAGCAGGGTCTGCTCTACATCAACGGCACCCCTGTCGAGGTCGAAGCCAACGGCACCTTCACCGAAACCGCCGAGCCGCAGGGGCCGCAAGGTCTGCGTCCACGCTGCGAGAACGGCCCTGTGGGCACCGGCGGGGTCTGCGAGAAATCGCGCTGGACGGAAACGCTGCCCAACGGCGTGAAGCATGATATCCTCAACATCGGCATGCAGGGGTCGGACAACACGCCGATCTACACCGTGCCCGAGGGTCATTTCTTCATGATGGGCGACAACCGCGACAACTCTGCCGACAGCCGCGTGCCCAATGCCGCGGGCGGCGTCGGCTTCGTGCCCTTCGAGAACATCATCGGCAAGGCGACCCGCGTCATGTTCTCTTCTGCGGGCCGGTCGATGCTGTTCTTCTGGACGTGGCGCTCCGACCGGTTCTTCCACAAGATCACATGAAGCGTTCCGCCGAGATAGAAGCACTTGAGCAGCGGCTCGGGCACCGGTTCGACCGGCCCGAGCTTCTGCGCCGTGCGGTCACCCATTCGTCGATGTCCGGCCCCGGCCGCGAAGACAACCAGCGGCTCGAGTTTCTCGGCGACCGCGTGCTCGGCCTCGTCATGGCCGAGGCGCTGCTGTCCGAGGATCGCAAGGCCAGCGAGGGCCAGCTTGCACCGCGCTACAACGCGCTGGTGCGCAAGGAGGCCTGCGCCGAAGTGGCGCGCGAAGTCGATCTGGGCGCGGCGCTGAAACTGGGCCGCTCCGAGATGATGTCGGGTGGACGGCGCAAGCAGGCGCTGCTGGGCGATGCGATGGAAGCGGTGATCGCCGCGGTCTATCTCGACGGCGGCTTCGAAGTGGCGCGCGAGATGATCCTGCGGCTTTGGGGCGACCGTGTCTCGACCGTGCAGCAGGATGCGCGCGACCCCAAAACCTCGCTGCAGGAATGGGCGCAGGCGCGCGGCATGACCCCGCCCGCCTATGTCGAGACCTCGCGCTCCGGCCCCGATCACGCGCCGGTCTTCACCATCGAGGTGCGGCTGACCTCGGGCCAAAGCGCGCAGGCCACCGCCGGCTCGAAGCGCAAGGCCGAACAGGAAGCCGCCGCGACACTGCTTGCAAACCTCACCGCAGATGGCTGACAGCGCCGCCCCGCGGCTGAGCGGCAACGCCGCCGGAGCGGCCTTCATGGTGCTGGCCATGACGCTTTTCGCCGTCGAGGACGCGCTGTTCAAATCCGTGACCCCCGGCCTGCCGCCGGGCGAGGCGACGGTGATCTTCGGCCTCACCGGCATGAGCCTTTATGTCGCCATGACCCTGCGCGCGGGCGAGGCGGTGCTGCATCCGGCCATGTTCCGCTCGCAGCTGATGATCCGCACCTTCTTCGAGATCATGGGGCGGCTCTTCTTCGCGCTGTCGCTGGCCTATACGCCGCTGTCGGTCACCTCTTCGATCCTGCAGGCCGCGCCGCTGGTGGTCACCGCCGGGGCCGCGCTGCTGCTCAAAGAGCCGGTTGGCCCGCGCCGCTGGGCCGCCATGGCGGTGGGCTTCATCGGCGTTCTGCTGATCGTGCGCCCCACCCCCGAGGCTTTCCGCCTCGACGCGCTGCTCTCGCTGGCGGCGATGTTCGGCTTTGCCATGCGCGATCTCTACACCCGCGCCGCGCCGCCCGCCGTCTCGGCCAAGCAACTGGGCGTGCTGGGCTTTGCGGTGGTCACCGTCGCCGGGCTGCTGCTGCTGCCCTTCGATCCGGCGCCGCCGCGCCTGCCGCAGACCTCCGAGATCTTGCGTCTGCTGGCCACCGGAGTGGTGGGGGTCACCGCCTATACCGCGCTGACCCGCGCCATGCGCACCGGCGAGGTCTCGGTGGTTGCGCCCTTCCGCTATTCGCGGCTGCTGGTAGCGCTGGTCTTTGCCTATTTGCTCTTCGGTGAGCGCCCGGATCTCTGGACGCTTGCAGGAGCACTGCTGATTGTCGTCTCGGGATGCTATACCTTGATCCGCAGCGGCCGCTCTGGCCCCGCGCCGCAAAAGCCTGTAAGGGCCACTGATCGTCAGTAACGGATACGCCCCAATGACCACACGCGCCGGATTTGTCGCCCTGATCGGCGAGCCCAACGCGGGCAAGTCGACCCTCACCAACCGCATGGTGGGAGCCAAGGTCTCGATCGTCACCCACAAGGTGCAAACCACCCGCGCCCGCATTCGCGGCGTGGCCCTTGAAGGTGACAGCCAGCTTGTGTTCGTCGACACGCCGGGCCTGTTCAAGCCGCGCCGTCGGCTCGACCGCGCCATGGTGGCGGCGGCATGGGGCGGCGCGTCGGATGCCGACGTGATCGTGCTGCTGATCGAGGCGCACCGCGGCATGACCGACGGGGTGAAGGCGATCCTCGAAGGTCTGCGTGACCTGCCGCAGGGCCGGACGGTGGCGCTGGCGATCAACAAGATCGACCGGGTGAAGGCCGAGGATCTGCTGGCGCTGACCCAGAAGATGAACGACGCCTACACATTCGCCGAGACCTTCATGATCTCTGCCGAGCGCGGCCATGGGGTCGACACGCTGCGCAAATGGCTGGCCGAACAGCTGCCCGAGAGCCCGTGGCTCTATCCCGAGGATCAGATCGCCGATCTGCCGATGCGCATGATCGCCGCCGAGATGACCCGCGAGAAGCTCACCCTGCGCCTGCATCAGGAACTGCCCTACCAGCTGACGGTGGAAACCGAGAACTGGGAAGAGCGCAAGGATGGCTCCGCCCGCATCGACCAGATGATCTATGTCACCCGCGACGGCCACAAGGGCATCGTGCTGGGCAAGAAGGGCGAGACGATCAAGGCGGTGTCGCAGGCCGCCCGCGCCGAGCTTGAAGAGTTCCTTGGCCGCAAGGTGCATCTCTTCCTGCAGGTGAAGGTCCGCGAGAACTGGCTCGAAGACGCCGAGCGCTATTCCGAGATGGGCCTCGATTTCAAGGACGGCAATGCCTGAGCCTCGGCTCGCCACGCATGTCTGGGTCGGGGGCTACCTGCGGCTTTTATCGCTGCAGGACATCCCCGCCTATGTCACCGCCCATGGCGACGACACCGCGGGCGCGGTGATCGTCAAGCTCGCCACGCTCGACGGGCAGGCGGTGGCCTATTCCCGCGAATGGGATCTGATGACCGGCGCGCGCCGCTGGGCCGTGCTGGCCGAAGGGCCCGAATATGAGGTCGATGCGCGCGTGAGCAAACAGCGCGAGTTCGACCCCGATCTCTGGGTCATCGAGCTTGAGGACCGTCAGGGGCGCCATCTGCTCGATCAGATGGACGGCTGAGAAACCGTCCCAGCGCCACCATCCCCAGACCGCCGAGCCAGAAGCTCAGCCCCAGCGCGACGCACCACAGCCCCACCCCCGGCCAGCCGACCTCATGCGGGTCGATGAAGAAGTAAGGGTGCCGCCCGTCGAACTCGCCGCGGATCAGCGCGTAGCTGACATAGAGCAGCGGCCAGAGCAGCCAGTACACCGCATGCCGTGGGACCAGCCCGTCCTTGCGCGCCAGCATCAGCCACCAGACCACGACCGCGGTAGGCACAAAGGTGTGCACCGCCATGTCCGACCACCAGCGGATGCCGTCGAGCGGGCGCGCCAGCAGTCCGTGGTAGACGATGGCGACGATGAGAATCCACAGCGTCACGGCGGCGGTCCACCATGGCCTTGGCCGGTGGCCACCGGCGATGGCGGCGAAAGTCACCGCAACCATGAGGTTCGTCAGGATGGTGAAATAGCGCCCCAGCCGCCAGAGCTCTTCCCAGACCTCGCGGTCCGGCCTGCGATCCAGCCCCACATGCACCTGCAGCCACAGCGCGCCGAAGGCGAGCACGGCGATGAGCAGGGCGGTCAGGCGGCGTGTCTGGGTCATATCGTGTCTCCGCGGTCGTCCATGCTACTGCAAAGCGGGGATTATTGCGAGATCAAGCGAAGGCGCGTCACACCGAGGTGAAACCGGCGGAGGTTGGGCACCACAGAGACCCTTGCCAGCCTAGGGCACAAATCCGAGGCTTTCGTGACAGCCGCCCCCTCCCGCAGCAGCGCGCCGAGGTATGCCGCGCCCCCTCTTGCCCCCACAGGGCCAAAGCCCGACAGTGCGCGCATGGAATGGCGCGACACCGGCATCCTTCTGACCTCGCGCAGGCACGGCGAAAGCTCGGCCATCCTCGAGGTCTTCACGCCAAATCACGGGCGGCACTTGGGTGTGCTGCGCGGCGGAGCCTCGCGCCGCATCGCGCCCAGCCTGCAGCCCGGCGCCCAGCTTGACCTGACGTGGAAGGCCCGGCTCGAGGATCATATGGGGGCCTTCACCGCCGAGCCGCAACGTTCGCGCGCCGCCAATGCGCTGTCGGACCGCCTGTCGCTAGCCGGGCTCAACGCGGTCTGCGCGCTGCTCAGCTTCTCGCTGCCCGAGCGCGAGCCCCACCCCAAGCTCTATGCCCGCACCGAGCAGCTGCTGGATCTGCTGCCCGAGCGCGATCTCTGGCCGCTGGCCTATCTGCGTTGGGAAATGGCACTGCTCGACGAGATGGGCTTTGGCCTTGATCTCTCGGCCTGCGCGGTGCGCGGCACCAATGAGGAGCTGTGTTTCGTCTCGCCCCGCACCGGCCGCGCCGTGTCGCGGCAGGCTGCAGGCAAATGGGCGGACCGGCTGCTGCCGCTGCCCGATATTCTCAAAGGTGAAGGCCCCGGCGGCGACGGCGAGATCCTCGAAGCGCTGCGCACCACCGGCTTCTTTCTTGAAAGCCATATGGCCCCCACGCTGCGCGACCGTCCACTGCCGCTGGCCCGCGCCGCCTATGTCGAGCGATTTCGCCGCAGCACCGACGCGTGAGGCGTCTTTCCCCGCCCGATAAACCGCGCTACGTAAGGCGCATGCGCTGGAACCTGCCAAATATCCTCACCGCCCTTCGCCTGCTCGCCGCTCCCGGCGTGGCGGTGATGTTTCTTTATTTTTCGCGACCGCTGGCCGATTGGTTTGCGCTGCTGCTGTTTGTCGGCGCCGCGATCACCGATTGGTTCGACGGCTATCTCGCCCGGCTCTGGGGGCAGGAAAGCAAGATCGGCGCCATGCTCGATCCCATCGCCGACAAGGCGATGGTGGTGATCGCGCTGATGGTGATCGTCGGCTATTCGTCGATGTCGCCTTGGCTGGTGCTGCCCGCGACGATGATCCTCTTCCGCGAGGTCTTTGTCTCGGGGCTGCGCGAATATCTCGGCGATGTGGCGGGCACGCTGAAGGTGACCAAGCTGGCCAAGTGGAAAACCACCTTCCAGATGATCGCCATCGCCACGCTCTTTGCACAGGGCGTGTTCGAGCATTACCTTGCTCTCAGCATCGAGGCGCTGGATGACCGCGTGGTGACCCGCGCGCTGGATGCTGGCGGCGCCGATCCGCATGGGCTGCGCTGGCAGGAGACCGGGATGATCTGGTCCGGCCACCTTGGCCTTACGCTGCTGTGGATCGCCGCCTCGCTGACGATGATCACCGGCTGGGATTATTTCACCAAGGCCCTGCCGCATCTGAAGGACGACCGCTGATGGACCTTCTGTATTTCGCATGGGTGCGCGAGCGCATCGGCCTGCCGAAAGAGCGGATCGAGACCGAAGCCGCCACGGTCAACGACCTGATCGAGGAACTGCGCGGGCGCGAAGAGCGCTACGCCATGGCCTTTTCCGACCTTTCGGCGCTGCGCGTGGCGCTGGATCAGGAACTGTCGGAGTTCGACGCCCCGCTTGCGGGCGTGCGCGAGGTGGCCTTCTTTCCGCCGATGACCGGGGGCTGAGCCCATGGCGATCCGCGTTTCCGTGCAGGAAGAGCCCTTTGATTTCGGGGCCGAGGCCGAGGGCTTCGCCGCGGGCCGCACCGACATGGGCGCCGTGGTGACCTTCACCGGCGTGGTGCGCGACGTGTCGGGCACGCTCGAGACCATGGAGATCGAGCATTATCCGGGCATGACCCAGAAAGCCCTGGAGAAAATCGCCGCCGAGGCGGAGGCGCGCTGGGATCTTGGCGAGGTGCTGGTGATACACCGCTATGGCCGCATGGGTCCGGGCGAGCGCATCATGATGGTCGCCACTGCCTCGAAGCACCGCGGCCATGCTTTCGAGGCCGCCGAGTATCTGATGGACTACCTCAAATCCCGCGCGCCCTTCTGGAAGAAGGAAAGTGGCGCGGAGGGCACCTCATGGGTCGCCGCCAAGGATGAGGACGAGGACGCGCTCTCGCGCTGGTAAGCGCCCCGCTGCGGCGAGGCTATCCTTCCGTCGCGCTTGAGAGATGGCGTGCGTGGTCATATGATCTGACCAATTCCCGCCTCTCAGGACCCTTCCGATGCCCTTTCGCCCCGTCCAGTCCGAGAAACTTTCCAGCGCCGTGGTGCGCCAGATCGAAGAGCTGATCCTGCGCGGCATCCTGCGCCCCGGCGAGCGCCTGCCCGCCGAGCGCGAACTGTCGGAACGGCTCGGCGTGTCGCGCCCGTCTTTGCGCGAGGCGGTGGCCGACCTGCAGGGCCGCGGCCTGCTGGAGACGCGCGCCGGTGCGGGCATTTTCGTCACCGAGGTGCTGGGATCGGCATTCTCGGACGCGCTGATCCAGCTTTTCGAAAAGCACGACGAGGCGGTCTTTGATTACCTCAGCTTCCGGCGCGACATGGAGGGGCTGGCGGCCGAGCGCGCGGCGCTGCACGGCACGCCATCGGACCTGAAGGTGATCGACGCGCTTTTCACCCGCATGGAAGCGGCACATCAGAAGCGCAACCCCTCCGAAGAAGCGCGGCTCGATGCGGATTTCCATCTCGCGATCATCGAAGCCAGCCACAATGTCATCATGCTGCATATGATGCGCTCGATGTATCAGCTGCTGCGCGAAGGCGTGTTCTACAACCGCTCGATCATGTTCAAGCAACGCACCACCCGCGAGGCGCTGCTGGAGCAGCACCGGGCGATCAACGCGGCGCTGCAGGCGCGCGATGCCACGGCGGCCCGCGCGGCGGTGCAGGCGCATCTGGGGTATGTGGAAGCGGCGCTGGCCGCCGATCGCAAAGCGACACGCGACGAGGATGTGGCGCGGCAGCGCTACGACCGGGTGACCAGCCGAAGCTGAGTGGGGACACAGGGGGGCGCTGCCCCCCTCGCCCGTGCCGGGCTCACCCCCCGGCGTATTTTCAAAGAGAAGAAGATCAGCTGATCGGCGTCGGCGCGCCGGTGGCCATATTGGTGCCGATGTAGGGCTGTTTGGCGCCCTTCCAGCCGCCGAAGCCGCCTTCCATATGCGCCACGCGCGAGAAGCCTGCGGCGATGGCGGCGCGCGCCACTTTCTCGGACCGGACGCCCGAGCCGCAATGGAAGACGATGCGCTTGTCGCTCTGCCCCGGCAGCTTGTCGGCGCGGAAGAAGGCCATGGGCATCAAGAGCGCGCCTTCGATGTGCTCGAACATATATTCCTGCGGCGTGCGCACGTCGATCAGCACGATCTCGCCCTTGTCGAAGGCCTCGGCCACCTCGTCCACCGACCATGTCTCGAGCAGGGCGCTGCCCACTTCTTCGGTCTTCATGACGGGACTCCTTTCATATCGCGATTTCTGAACCTGTCCTGACAATTGGGCCTGCCTGAGCCGATGACAAGGGGGGCGGCGCGAGCGCAGTAATAGACGCCCGATTTCCGGCGGCGCGCCGCGCAGGGATAAGGTAGAGTCGCCCCATGCTGTTTGCTCTTCCAGATCCCGACACGCTCTATCAGGCGCTGCTCGACCGGGACCCGTCGTTTGACGGGCGGGCCTATGTCGGCGTCGCTTCGACCGGCATCTTCTGCCGCCTGACCTGCCCGGCCCGAAAACCGCTGCGCGAGAACTGCAGCTTTTTCGAGACCGTGGGCGACTGCATCACCGCGGGCTTTCGGCCCTGCAAGCGCTGCCACCCGCTGGCGCCCATGGCCAAGGGCGATCCGGTGATTGCCAAGCTGCTGCAGGCGCTGGACGCGCGCCCCGCCTTCCGCTGGTCCGAGCCGGATCTGGTGGCCATGGGGCTTGATCCCTCGACCGTGCGCCGCGCCTTCAAGCGGCAGTTCGGCATGACCTTCCTCGAAATGGCCCGGCAGCGGCGGCTGCGCGAGGGGTTCACCGCGCTGGCCTCGGGCGCGCCGGTGATCGAGGCGCAGCTGGATGCCGGGTTCGAAAGCGCCTCGGCCTTCCGCGCGGGCTTTGCCAAGGCGCTTGGGGTGGCGCCGGGCGCCTTGAGGCCGGATGCCATGCTGCGCGCCGATTGGATCGAGACACCGCTGGGCGACATGGTCTCGGTCTGCTCCAAGAGCCATCTGCACCTGCTCGAATTCATGGACCGCAAGGCGCTGCCGCGCGAGTTGGAAAAGCTGCGCAAGGGCGCGGGCGGCGAGATCGGCGTGGGGCAGTTCGCGCCATCGGAGCAGATCCGCGACGAGCTGGCGCGGTTCTTCGCCGGGGAGAGCGCGCAGTTCGACACACCGCTGGCGCTGCATGGCTCGGAGTTCACCAAATCGGTCTGGCGCGCCCTGCGCGAGATCCCGGCGGGCGAGACCCGCAGCTATGGCGCGCTGGCGCAGGCGCTGGGGCGCCCCACGGCCACGCGGGCGGTGGCGCAGGCCAATGGTGCCAACCAGATCGCGCTGGTGATCCCCTGCCACCGGGTGATCGGGGCCGACGGCTCGCTCACCGGCTATGGCGGCGGGCTTTGGCGCAAGCAACGGCTGCTGGAGATCGAGCGCGGCTACCTCGGCGGCTGAGGTCTTGCGCCCTGCCGCGGCGCGCAATACCTCTTCGCCATGCGCATTCTCGAGAACATCATCAGCGACCGCGGCTCCAAATATGCCGTCTCGGGCGGGCCCTGCGCCTCGGAGGAGGAGGCCAAGGCCTTCCTCAAAGAGCTGAAACGCAACAAGAAGTTCGCCAAGGCCACGCATAACACATGGGGTCTGCTGACCGAGGACGCGCCGATCAAGAACGATGATGGCGAGAGCGGCGCGGGCATGGTGATCCTGCGCATGCTCGAGCGTGAGGGGCTGAAGGGCCACATCATCGTGGTGACACGCTGGTACGGCGGCAAGCATCTGGGCGGCGATCGGTTCCGCCACGTGCAGGATGCGGTGCGCACCTATATCGAGAGCATGGAATGAGCGCCCCGGATCAGCTGTTCGAACGGCTGGCCCGGTCGAAGTTCCGCAGCCGCTTTCGCCTTGGCCCCAAGGAACGGGCCTATGCCGACGCCAAAGGGCGCGATACGATCCTCTCGCATGCGCGCGATTTCATCGCGGACCGGCTGGCCCCGGCCGAGCCGCGCAACGACGGCAAGCAGACGCCCATGCGCGGCCATCCGGTGTTCATCGCCCAGCACGCCACGGCGACCTGCTGCCGGGGATGTCTGGCGACATGGCACGGGATGCCGGCGGGGCGCGTGTTGAGCGACGCGGAGCAGGCGCAGGTTGTTGCGGTGGTCCTCATGTGGATCGACCGGCAGATGGGCTATCGGGCATGAGAGGTCTGACATGAGCAAGGGCACACCGGCCACGCAGGCTCTGACCCGCGCCAAGGTGGCGTTCGAGTTGCTGGAGTACGACTATGTCTCCGGGCAGGCGCAGATCGGGCTGCATGCCGCCGAGGCGATCGGCTGGGACCCCGACAAGGTGCTGAAGACGTTGATGGTTGAAGTTGACGGCAAACCCTGCTGCGCGGTCATCCCCTCGGGCGCCTCGCTGTCGATGAAGCGGGTGGCCAGCGCCTTTGGCGGCAAGTCGGCGCAGATGATGGACCCCGCCAAGGCCGAGCGGCTGACGGGGATGCACACCGGCGGGATCAGCCCCTTCGGGCAAAAGAAGCGCGCCCCCGTGGCCTTCGAGGCCGCTGCGATGGGGGCCGAGCGGATCGTGCTCAACGGCGGCAAGCGCGGGCTGATGGTGGTGGTCGCTCTGGGTGATGCGCTGGCCGTCTCGGGCGGAAAAGCCGCGCCTCTGGCGGCGGATTGAGCGCCCTGCGCCCCGTTCCAGAATCGCGCGAACCCTGCTAGGTATGGTGGCATGAACACCCACACCCCCAATATGCGTCCCGTCATTCGTCAGCTCGACGACGCCGCCATCAACCGCATCGCCGCTGGCGAGGTGGTGGAACGGCCTGCGTCGGCGGTGAAGGAACTGGTGGAGAATGCCGTCGACGCCGGGGCCACCCGCGTCACGGTCGAGATCGCCGATGGCGGCAAGACGCTGATCCGGGTGACCGACGATGGCTGCGGCATGGGCGCCGATGAGCTTCCGCTGGCACTATCGCGCCACGCCACCTCGAAGATCGACGGCTCGGACCTGCTGAACATCCACAGCTTCGGCTTCCGCGGCGAGGCGCTGCCTTCGCTGGGCGCGGTGGGGCGGCTGACCATCCAGAGCCGCATTCCGGGTGAGGAAGGTGCCGAGATCAGCGTTTCGGGCGGGCAGATGGGCGCGGTGAAACCGGCGGCCCTGAACCGCGGCACGGTGGTCACGCTGCGCGATCTCTTCTTCGCCACCCCGGCCCGGCTGAAGTTCCTGCGCACCGACCGCGCCGAGATGATGGGCATCTCGGACGTGATGAAGCGCATCGCCATGGCCGAGCCCTCGGTCGCCTTCACCCTGCGCGACGTGTCGCAGGGCAAGGACCGGGTGACCTTCCGCGCCGACGCGGTCTCGGGCGATCTTTTCGACGCGCTGCGCGGGCGGCTCTCGCAGGTGCTGGGCGCCGAGTTCACCGAGAACGCGCTGGCCATCGACGCCGAGCGCGAGGGCTTCCGGCTGACCGGCTACGCCGCCCTGCCGACCTATTCGCGCGGCTCGTCGGTGGCGCAGCATCTTTTCGTCAACGGCCGCCCGGTGCAGGACAAGCTGCTGCATGGCGCGCTGCGCGGCGCCTATGCCGACTACCTCAGCCGCGAGCGGCACCCGGCGGTGGCGCTGTTTGTCGACTGCGATCCGCATAAGGTGGACGTGAACGTGCACCCGGCGAAATCCGAGGTGCGCTTTCGCGAGCCGGGCATCGTGCGCGGGCTGATCGTCTCGGCGCTGCGCCATGCGCTGGCCGAGGCAGGGCACCGCGCCTCAAGCACCGTCGCTGCCGACACGCTAGCGGCGCTGCGTCCCGAGATGCGCGCGCCGCTGCCGGACGGCCAGCAGATGCCGCTGCACCAGCAGCCCTCGCAGACCGACAGTTTCGGTGCCTATGGCGGCGGCGCGCCGCTGGGTGCGCCGCAGCAAGCCATGAGCAGCCCGCGCGTCTACCAGATGGACCGCCCCTCGGCAGGCGCGCGCAGCGCCGCCTATGCCGCGCAGGCCCCCGATCCCAACTTCGTCCCGGCCCCGCCGCGCGTGCCGCAGTCGCAGGGCTTTGCCGAGATGCAGGGCAGCTGGTCGGGCCGCGTGGTCGAAGACGCTCCGGCCGAGCCCGAGGCCGCGCATCTGCCGCTTGGCGCGGCGCGCGGTCAGGTGCACGAGAATTACATCATCGCCCAGACCGAAAGCGGCATCGTAATCGTCGACCAGCACGCGGCGCATGAACGGCTGGTCTATGAAAAGCTCAAGCGCCAGATGGCCGAACGCGGCGTCGCGGCGCAGGCGCTGCTGATCCCCGAGATCGTCGAGCTGTCGCAGGACGATCTTTCGCGCATCCTCGACATCGCCGAGGATCTGGCGCGCATGGGTCTGTCGGTCGAGCCCTTCGGCGGCTCGGCGCTGGCGGTGCGCGAAACCCCGGCGATCCTTGGCGAGGTCAATGCCGAGGCGCTGATCAAGGACATCCTCGACGAGCTTTCGGACTACGGCAGCTCGCAACTGGTGCAGGAAAAGCTCGAGGCGATCCTCAGCCGCGTCGCTTGCCACGGCTCGATCCGTTCGGGCCGCCGGATGCGCGCCGAAGAAATGAACGCCCTGCTGCGCGAGATGGAGGCGACGCCCCATTCCGGCCAGTGCAACCACGGGCGCCCCACCTATGTCGAACTGCGGCTCTCCGATATCGAGAGGCTGTTCGGCCGCACATGATCGAAATCGCCGGGCAGAGCATCGCCGCGAGTGACCCGCGCCTCTGGGCCGTTGCCGGGGCAGCGCTGCTGGCGGTCCTGATGATCATGGCGATCCGCGCCTCGAACCGCGCCGCCCGCCTTGGCTACCCGCTCAGCCAGCTGTCGCAGCGGGTGCAGGCGCTGTCCGAAGGTCAGGAACGGCTGTCGGGCGGGCTGCACCATGTGTCCGAGGCGCAGGTCAAGAGCCAGAACGCCATGCTGCAGTTGATGGAAAAGCGGCTGGCGCAGGTGCAGCAGAGCATGGCCGAGAACCTGCACGGCAATGCCCGCCGCACCGCGCATTCGCTGGGCCAGTTGCAAGAGCGGCTGAAGACCATCGATCAGGCGCAGGAGAACATCACCCGGCTCTCGGGCGACGTGCTGTCGCTGCAGGACATCCTGTCGAACAAGCAGACCCGCGGTGCCTTTGGCGAGATCCAGCTGCGCGACATCGTCACCCAAGCCCTGCCCGCCGACAGCTACCGGCTGCAGGCCACCCTGCCGAACGGCCGCCGCGCCGATTGCCTGATCAAGCTGCCAGAGCCGCCGGGCCATATCGTCATCGACGCGAAATTCCCGCTCGAAGCCTATGAGATGCTGCGCCGCGCCGAGACGCCCGAGGCCAAGCAGCGCGCGTCTCAGGCGTTCCGCATGTCGGTGCGCAAGCACATCCGCGACATCTCGGACCGCTATATCCTCGACGGTGAGACCGCCGAAAGCGCGCTGATGTTCCTGCCCTCCGAAGCGGTCTATGCCGAGTTGCACGGCAACTTTCCCGAGATGGTGCGCGAGGGCTTCGGCATGAAGGTCTGGATCGTGTCGCCGACCACCTGCATGGCCACGCTCAACACGCTGCGCGCGGTGCTGAAAGACGCGCGGATGCGCGAGCAGGCGGGCGCCATCCGCCGCGAGCTGGCGCTGCTTGCGCAGGACATGGACCGGCTCGGCGCGCGCGTCGAGAACCTCGACCGGCACTTCGGCATGGCCGCGCGGGATCTCTCGGAAATTCGCACCAGCGCCGAGAAAGCCGGGCGGCGTGCTCAAAAACTGGACAATTTTGATTTCGAAGATCTGGCGCCCGAGGGTCAGATCGTGCCATTGCCACGGCAGACCTGACTTTCCGTTCGACTCGCCAAGGACATGACATGATTGCCCGCCTGACCGGCCTTGCCCTTGCGGCCCTGCTCGCCGTTCCCGGCTTTGCCGAAGAGGGCGAGACCGCCGTCGGTGTCAGTACCATGGTCCGGCCCGAGGCGAACTTCGACCGCGGCATTTCGATGACCATCTGGTACCCCGCACAAAGCGATGCGGGTGCCTCGGAACTGGTTGGCCGCAACGCCGTGTTCGAGGGCACCCCCGCGCAGCGCGAAGCCTCGCCGCAGCCCGGCAAGCTGCCGCTGGTTCTGCTGTCGCACGGCGGGCTGCGCTCTGCCGAGCAGAGCGGCGCGTGGCTCGCGGCGCGACTGGCAGCAGGCGGGTTCATCGTCGCCGAGGTCAGCGGCCAGCGCCCGCGCGATCAGGCCAGCGCGGTGGGCGAGATCTGGCGGCGTCCGGCGGAACTCGGTCAGGCGCTTGATCTGCTGCTGAGCGATCCCGACTGGCAGATGCGCATCGACGAGACCCGCGTGGCGGTGGCCGGTGTCGCGCTTGGCGGCACGGCGGCGCTGATGCTGGGCGGCGGACAGATTGATGCCGCGGCCTATGCCCGCAACTGCGACTCCTCGCATCCCGCGCCCGATTGCGACTGGTTTGCCAAAGGCGGCGTCGATCCGGCCAGTGTCGATGTGCAGGCCCTCTCGCTCGAGCGGCGCGACCCTCGGGTCCGCGCGGTGCTCGCCTTGGCGCCCGAGTATCTGGCCGAGTTCCGCCCCGACACGCTGGCCCCGCGCCGCGCGGCGACGAAGGTCTATGGCCTTGCCGAGCCTGCCGCCGGAGAGACGCGCCTCGCGGTGCAAGCCGGAATCGAGGTGCGCCCGCTGGAGGATGCCCGGCTCTACGACCTCTTTGCCCGCTGCACGCCCGATGGCGCCAAGCTGCTGGAAGAAGAAGGCGGCGATCCCGCGCTCTGCGGCAGCACCGCCGAGGACCGCGCGGCGGTTCATGAAGCGGTGGCCTCCGACGCGCTGCACTTCCTGCACCGCGCGCTTGGCCTGACCGGCTGACACTGACCGGCTGACACGCCGCTGATCTCCATCCGTCGCTTGTCGCAGATCAAGGTGGGGGTGTAGGCTTTTCTCCATGGTGTGCGCGAAGAAAGGAGACGCGCCATGGAAGAAATCAGCGTCCGCACAATTGCCGCCGTGATCCTGATGGCCCGCGAGATCGAGCGTGCCGAGGGCGAGCTGCGCGGCTTCATCGACCGCATGAGCGAAGAGGAGCAGGCCGCGCTGGTCGCGGTGATGTGGATCGGCAGAGATGCCTTCGACGCCGACGAATGGGCCGAGGCCTATCGCACCGCGCTCACCGAAGCCTCTACGCCCACCGCCGACTATCTGATCGGCACGCCGCATCTTGCCGACCATCTCGAAGCCGGGCTCGAAGCCCTCGGCTTTGATCCCGAGGACGAGGAGGACGAGTTGCTGAACCGCGGTCGCTGAGCTGTTTCAACGCAGCGCGCGGCCCTTGACGATGGCACTGTCGCCGAACCGCGCGCGGATCGCATCCGTCGCCCGTTCCGCCGCCGCGCGCCTGCCCGCGTCCGGGTCCAGCAAATCGCCGCCGCGATCGGCCTGTTCGGCGTCCACCAGTTCGGAAATCCCCGCCCCCAAAAGCCGCCACGGCCCCTGCCGCTCCAGCGTGTCGAGCATGGCGCGCGCCGTGCGGTAGATACGGTCGGCCATTTGCGTGGCATCGCCATCAGCCAGCGACTGGCGCCGGGTGATCAGCTTGAAATCGGCGCGTTTGACCTTCAGCGTCACCACCCGCCCCGCCAGCCCCTTGGCTTTGGCGCGGTCCGCGACCTTCTCGCACATGCGCCAAAGGTGCCCATCGAGCAGATCGGGATCGCCGGTGTCTTCGGAAAACGTGGTCTCGTTAGAGATGCTTTTGACCGGCGCGTTGCGCGTCACCCGGCGGCTATCCTCGCCGCGCGCCAGATGCCACAGGCGTTGCCCCATCGAGCCGAAGCGCTGGATCAGATCGCGCTGCTCCCAGCGCAGCAAATCCTCGAAGGTGCGGATCCCGGCGCGCTCCAGCGCCTCCTGCGAGGCCATGCCGACGCCCCAGATCATCCGCACCGATTTGGGCCGCAGGAACTCGGCGGTCTCGGCCTTGCCGATCACCGAAAACCCATGCGGCTTGTCGAGATCCGAGGCAATCTTGGCGAGGAATTTATTGTGCGACAGGCCGACCGAGCCGGTGACCCCCAGCTCCTCGCGCATGCGCTTGACCAGCCGCGCCATCATCACCGCGGGCGGATGGCCATGCAGCCGCGCCGTGCCGGTGAGGTCGAGAAACGCCTCATCCAGAGACAGCGGCTCGATCGCCGGGGTCAGCTCTTCCATCAGCGCGCGGATCTGCCGCGAGACCTCGACGTAAAGCTCCATGCGCGGTTTCACCACCACCGCGTCGGGGCAGAGCTTCAGCGCCTGAAACATCGGCATGGCAGAGCGCACCCCGCGAATGCGCGCCACGTAACAGGCGGTCGAGACCACCCCGCGCTTGCCGCCGCCGACGATCACCGGCTTGTCGGCAAGCTCGGGATTTTCGCGTTTTTCCACGGTTGCATAGAAGGCATCGCAATCCATATGGGCGATGGAGAGGTCCCATAGCTCCTCATGCCGCACGATCCGCGGGCGCCCGCAGGACGGGCAGCGCGATCCGTGGTCAAACTCGGTGAGGCAATCGCGGCAGAGCGCGGGCATGGGGGGATCTTTCGGGCTGAAGCTGCTACGGGGGAACTATAGAATAGCTTCCCGGGCGGCTGCCACAGTCACCAGTACAGGATTTGCGAAAGGCGATTTTTTGATGAGCACCGAACCGGAGAAAGACCCCAGCAGAGACGACTTCAGGGGCGCCAAGCTGATCCTGTTTCTGGGCGACGACCTGCTGATCCTGCGCCGCGACCACACCGAGGGCATCCCTTGGCCCGGCTATCTCGATTTCCCCGGCGGCGCGCGCGAGCCCGGAGAGTCTCCCGCCGAATGCGCCCTGCGCGAGACCACCGAAGAGGTCGGCCTGACGCTGACGCCAGACTCGCTCACATGGGAGCATTTCCGCGACGGGCTGTGGTATTACGCCGCCCATCTGCCCGCCGAACGGATCGACAATGTCGTCTGGGGCGGCGAGGGCGAGGGCTGGGAAATGATGGCGGCCGAAGAATTCGCTGCCCGCGAGGATGCGATCCCGCATTTCCGCACGGTGCTGCGCGACTATCTGTCAATCCTGCAAAGCGCGGCGGGCTGAGGCCGCGCCAGCGCGGCGCAAGGCATTCAGGCCGCGCGGAACAGCGACAGCCAGCCGAGGCCCCGGCGTTCGGCAACAGCGGCACGGGTGCGCCGCACGCGCTCCGACGGCAGCGGCATGGTGCGCGCCTGCAGCGTGCCCTCTTGGTCGAGCGACGCAAGCGCGCGCGAGATCAGCACGCGCTCGGCGGCATCGGGCTGGGTGGTCACCGGGGCGGCAAAACTGCTGGCAACGCGCAGCCGACCCGCGTCGGTATGAAAGGTCACGAGGGCTTCGAACTGTCCTTCGGCGGCGTTGTAGCGCATTTCGCCGATCTGCGTGGTCATCTCGGTCATGGCTTGTCTCCTGATTGTGGGTAAAACGTCACAATTCGCCAGACAGTTCCATTCCGCCGATTTTGCGCTTTACACAGCCGCGTGAGGCGCGAACGCGACACCTCGAAATGCTTCGCCCAAAATCGCTTCCCGCCGCGTCAAGCTGCGGGCATAATTTCTCCAAGCCCCTTCTTCTCTTTAAAAATACGCCGGGGGTGAGGCGCGCATGCGCCGAGGGGGCAGCGCCCCCTGCCATGGGATGGGACCAAGCGCCAGCGCGCTTCTAGGGGATGGGAAAAGACACGATGGGGAAAAGACGATGACCGCGGAAGATGTGATACTCGACCTGCTCGGGGGCAACCTCGTGATCCTGCTGCTCGCGGGCTTCGTGATCCTGTGCATCGTGCTGGGCGTGCGGATCGTGCCGCAGTCCGAGAAACATGTGGTCGAACGCTTCGGGCGGCTGCGCGCGGTGCTCGGGCCGGGGATCAACTTCATCGTGCCGTTTCTGGATCGCATCGCCCATAAGGTCTCGATCCTCGAGCGGCAACTGCCCAACGCCAATCAGGATGCGATCACCGCCGACAACGTGCTGGTCGAGGTGGAAACCTCGGTGTTCTACCGCATCCTCGAGCCGGAAAAGACCGTCTACCGCATCCGCGACGTGGATGCCGCCATTGCCACGACGGTCGCGGGCATCGTTCGCGCCGAGATCGGCAAGATGGAGCTTGATGAGGTGCAGTCCAACCGGGCCGCGCTGATTTCCACCATCAAGGGCAACGTCGAGGACGCGGTGGACGACTGGGGCATCGAGGTCACCCGCGCCGAGATCCTCGACGTGAACCTCGACCAGCAGACCCGCGACGCCATGCTGCAGCAGCTCAACGCCGAGCGCGCCCGCCGCGCGCAGGTCACCGAGGCCGAGGGCCGCAAGCGCGCGGTCGAACTGGCCGCCGACGCCGACCTCTATGCCGCCGAGCAGACCGCCAAGGCCCGCCGTATCTCTGCCGATGCCGAGGCCTATGCGACGCAGGTGGTGGCCGAGGCGATTGCCCAGAACGGCCTCGAGGCGGCGCAATATCAGGTGGCGCTCAAACAGGTCGAGGCGCTGGTGGCGCTTGGACAGGGCGACGGCAAACAGACCATCGTGCTGCCCTCCAATGCGCTCGACGCTTTCGCCGACGCCTTCACCCTGCTCACCGGGCGCAAACCATGATCCAGCTGTGGTGGGTCTGGATGGCGGCGGCGGTGGTGCTGCTGGTGCTCGAGGTGGTGAGCCCGGCCTATGTGTTCCTCGGCTTCGCCATCGGCGCGGCGGTGGTTGGCGTTTTGCAGCTGCTCGGCCTCACCACCGGCTGGCCGATGCTGCTGCTGATCTGCGCCGTTGTCGCGCTGATCGCATGGGCGCTGCTGCGCCGCTTCATGGGCGTGCGCAAGGGCCAGACGAAAATCTGGACGCGCGACATCAACGAGGACTGAGGGAGAGCGCCGCGGCGCTCCCCCTTTCGGCACAGGCCTCTGTCACAACCGGAACAGCCCCAGCGCATCCATCACCTCGCGCTTGGTCGCCTCGGTGACCTCGCGGGCGGTCTGGGTGCCCTCGGCGATGATCCGATACACCTCTGCCGGGTCCGAGGCCGCCTCGGTGCGCCGCGCGCGGATCGGTGCAAGCAGCGCCTGCAGAATGTCCTCGAGCCGCCGTTTCAGCACCGCATCCCCAAGCCCGCCGCGCCTGTAATGCTCCTTGAGCGCGGCGATCTCGTCCTTCTCCTGGTCGAAGGCGTCGAGATAGGTGAACACCACATTGCCCTCGACCCGGCCCGGATCTTCGACGCGCAGGTGATCGGGGTCGGTGAACATCGCGCGCACCGCGCGGCTGATCTCATCCTCCGAGGCCGAGAGCGGGATCGCATTGCCGCCCGATTTGCTCATCTTGGCGCGCCCGTCGATGCCCGGAAGCCGCCCGGCCTCGGGGATCAGCGCCTGCGCTTCGGGCAGCACCATGCGGCCCGCCGCGCCGTTCACCCGCCGCACCACCTCGTTGCACTGTTCGATCAGCGGTGCCTGATCCTCGCCCACCGGCACGACGGTGGCCTTGAAGGCGGTGATGTCGGCGGCCTGCGCGGCGGGATAGCACAGGAAACCTGCCGGGATGTCGCGCCCGAAGCCGCGGGCGCGGATCTCGTCCTTGATCGTCGGGTTGCGCTCCAGCCGGGCGACGGTGACGAAGTTGAGATAGAGCATCGACAGCTCGGCCAGCGCGGGCAGATGGGACTGCAGGCAGATCGTGGTCTTGGCCGGGTCGATGCCCACCGCAAGGTAGTCGCAGGCCACCTCCAACACGTTGCGCCGCACCTTGCCGATATCATGGGCATTGTCGGTTAGCGCCTGCGTGTCGGCCAGCAGCAGGAACTGCCGGTGGCTGTCCTGCAGCGCCAGCCGGTTCTTCAGCGAGCCAGCATAATGCCCGATATGCAGCGGGCCGGTGGTGCGGTCCCCGGTGAGGATGACGGGTTTTGCCTTGGCGGGCGTTTCCGTCTCGGGGCGGGTCAGTGTGGTCTGGTCCATGTGGGTCTCCGTGTGGAACAGGAGGTCGCCGCATGGGTGTCTTGATGGGGTGTGTTACATCAAAAAGGCCGCCCGATGCGGCGGCCTGTTTGAAAAACATGAGATGTCCGGCCGCCTATGTCAGGCGGGCCACCAAAGGTTCGCAAGGGGCATCGGACGTGTCATGCAGACTGCCTAGCCCCGCGCGCGCCGCAGATCAAGCCTTTCAGGCTTTGTTCGGGCGCTGCGCCTGCGGCGATGCCAGTTCGGCGTTGATCGCCAGCGCGGCATCGCGCGGCGAGGGCGCGCGCCAGACCGGGCGGCCCACCACGATGTGGTCAACCCCGGCAGCCATGGCGCTGGCGGGCGTGGCGATGCGCTTCTGATCGTCGTCTGCGGCGCCTACGGGGCGCACGCCAGGGGTGACGATAAGGCGGCCCTCGGCCTCGGGCAGCGCGCGGATGCGGGCGGCTTCCATGGGCGAGGCGATGATGCCGTCGGCTCCGGCCTCGAAGGCCCGAGCGGCACGTTCCACCACCAGATCGGCCACATTGCCCTTCTGCATCAGCCCGTCATCCAGATCGGCGCGATCCAGCGAAGTCAGGATGGTCACCGCGAGGATCTTCAGGTTCGAGCCCGCCGCGCCTTCCTTGGCCGCGCGGACCACATGCGGATCGCCGTGAACCGTCAGGAAGTCGAGGTCGAACTGCGCGATGCCGCGCACCGCGTTCTCCACCGTCTGGCCGATGTCGAAGAACTTCATGTCGAGGAAGATGCGCTTGCCGTGCTCCTGCTTGAGCTCATTGGCCAGCGCCAGACCGCCGCCGGTGAGCATCCCGAGGCCGATCTTGTAGAAGGAAACGGCATCGCCGATCTCTTCGGCGATTTTCAAGCCCTCGAGGGCATTGGGCACGTCGAGGGCGACGATCAGGCGGTCATCGGACACGGCTGCGGACATGAGGGCGGCTCCTTTTGCGGGATTTCGCCTCTCATGTCCGCGCCGGGCGCTCAGGTCAAGCCCGCGCCAAAAGCCTTCGAAGGCTTTTGCAACTTCCTTCGAAGGAAGTTGCCGCCCGTGACGGGTTCAGCCGCCCCCCAGAAGATCGCGGATCACCTGCTGGATGATGTTGTCGCGGCGCTGGCGCTCGGGCTGGCGCTGCTGCACCTGCGGCTGCGCCGGTTCCGGTGCGGCGGGCGCAATGGCCGGAAGCGGTTTGGCCTCGGTGCCGTCGGTGACCCGCAACATTGTCTCTCTCCAGATCTCCGCCGGCAGGCCGCCGCCGGTGACGCCGGTCAGCGGCGAGTTGTCGTCATTGCCCATCCACACGCCGACCACATAGTCGGAGGTAAAACCGATGAACCACGCGTCGCGGGCATCGTTGGAGGTGCCGGTCTTGCCCGCAACCTCGCGGTCGGGCAGCTGTGCCCGCCGACCGGTGCCTTCGGAGACCACATGCTCCATCATCCACACCAGTTGGCCCGCCGCCTCGGGCTGGATCACCCGCTCGCGGATACCGCCGCCGGTGCCCATCAGCACCTCATCCTCGCCCTTCAGGCGCAGGTCGACGAGCCCGTAGGGCGTCACCGCCGAGCCACCGTTCAGAATGCCCGCATAGGCCCCGGACATTTCGAGCAGCGAGGCCTCGGAGGTGCCGAGCGCCATCGCCGGGCCGTCGTTCAGTTCGGATTTGATGCCGAAATCCGAGGCCACCTTATGCACCAGATCGCGGCCCACTGCCTCGGAGATCTTCACCGCCGGGATGTTCAGCGAATGCGCCAGAGCGGTCGTCAGCGTGACGCTGCCCTTATAGGTCTTCGAGTAGTTCTGCGGACACCATTGCCCCGAGCCCGGCACATTCATGCAGAAGGGCTCGTCGACCACCGTGTCATAAGGCGAATAGCCCAGTTCCAGCGCGGTGGCGTAGACGAAGGGCTTGAAGGCCGAGCCGGTCTGCCGCTTGGCCTGCGTGGCGCGGTTGAACACGCCCGACACGCCGGTCTTGCGCCCGCCGACCATGGCCCGCACCGCACCGTCCGAGGACATGACCACAATCGCCGCCTGCGCCTTCGAGCCTTCCTTGACCTTGCTCTCGTAGACCGAGTTCATCGCGTCTTCGGCGGCCTGCTGCAGCTTGGGATCAAGCGTGGTGCGGATCACCACGTCTTCCATCGTGTCGCGGGTGAAATACTCGGGGCCGGTCGACATCACCCAATCGGCAAAATAGCCACCGGTCTTGCGCTGCGCCTCTTCGGACAGGGTCGCGGGGCTGGCCTGCGCCGCTTTTTCCTCCGCATCGGAGAGATAGCCCTGATCTTCCATCAGCCGCAGTACGGTGGCCGCGCGCGCCTGCGAACGCTCGAGGTCGTTGGTCGGCGCCAGCGAGGAGGGCGCGGTCAGCAGACCCGCCAGCATCGCCGATTCCTGCGGGTTCAGCGTGGCGGCGTTCTTGCCGAAGTAGCGCTCTGCGGCGGCCTCGGCCCCATAGGCGCCGCCGCCCATATAGGCGCGGTTGAGGTAGATCGAGAGGATCTCGTCCTTGGTGTACTTCAGCTCCATCGCCATGGCGTAGAGCGCTTCCTTACCCTTGCGCAGCAGCGAGGACTCGCGGCAGTCGGCCACATAATCCGCCTCGGTCTTCCAGACCTCGGAGTCGTACTCCACACCAATACAGAGCAGTTTCGCGGTCTGCTGCGTGATGGTCGAGCCGCCGTGGCCCGACAGCGGCCCGCGCCCCTCGGCAAGGTTGATGCGGATGGCGCTGGCGACGCCGCGCGGCGAGACGCCGAAATGGTGGTAGAAGCGTTTGTCCTCGGTCGCGATCACCGCGTTCTTGAGGTGCTTGGAGACGCTGCTTGCCGTCACCGCGCCGCCGAACTGATCGCCGCGCCATGCAAAGATCGCGCCATTGCGGTCGATCAGCGTCACAGAGCCGCGCGCGCGCCCGTCCAGCAGATCGGTCACCGGCGGCAGTTTGGTGTAGAAAAAGCCCACCCCAAGCGCCAGCATCAGCGCGACGACAGCCGTCACGCGCCAGGTGATGCGCCAGAAGATGCGCAGGATCCACGAGAAGGTGCCAAGCACGAAAGCCACCAGAAAATTCCTCTTCTTCGCCGGTTTGCGGGCGGGCTTGCGCGCGGTTTTACGGGGCCCGGACGGGCCGCCACCGCCTGCACCGCCACCAGAGACCTTGCGGCCCTGCGGCTTTGTCGTGGATTTCTGGCTTGCCCTGGGATAGCGGCGGTCGGCCACCAAGCGGCCCTTGCCACGCCCTGAATCACTCATTTCGCTTTGCCCGGCCTGTCGTTTGTTTTGGCGGAGGATAACGGGTTTGCAGCCCGATGTTGACCGGGAAACGGTCACATATTTGTCTTTTTAAACGGGCCATTTTTTAATCAAATGCAGATCTTTTGCCCATTTTGTGATCTCCTTGGGAGCACGTCCGACCCATTGCAAGGGGCTTTCCCTTCCAATGGCGGGCGGGCAGCGGCTTTCTGCCCATGCACAAACGAGGAGAGGCGGAGTGTCCCGACATTCCGCAAGAACCGAAAGGGACCAAGGTGAAACTGATCATTGCAACGATCAAGCCGTTCAAGCTCGAGGAGGTGCGCGAGGCGCTCACCGCCATCGGCGTGCGCGGCATGATGGTCACGGAAATCAAAGGCTTCGGCTCGCAGTCCGGTCATACCGAAATCTATCGCGGCGCTGAATATGCGGTGAACTTCGTTCCGAAGATCAAACTCGAGATCGTGGTTGCCGGCTCCATGGCCGACCAGGTTGTCGAAACGATCACCAGCACCGCCCAGACCGGCAAGATCGGTGACGGCAAGATTTTCGTGCTCGACGTTCAGCAAGCCGTGCGCGTGCGGACCGGCGAGACCAACGCGGACGCTCTCTGAGCCGATCGCGGAACGATAGATAGGGACAAACAAGACATGAAACTTCTCAAGACGCTCGCTCCGGTCGCCGCGCTGATCGCGCTGCCGAGCCTGGGCCTTGCTCAGGACGAAGGTCCTGTGGCCGGGGTCAACGCCTCGACCGACTCGGTGTTCATCTTCAACTCGCTGCTGTTCCTCGTGGGCGGCTTCCTGGTGTTCTTCATGGCCGCGGGCTTTGCCATGCTCGAAGCCGGCCTGGTGCGCTCCAAGAACGTCACCATGCAGCTGATGAAGAACGTCACCCTCTTCTCGCTCGCTTCGATCTTCTACTACCTGATCGGCTACAACCTGATGTACCCGCTCGGCACCTGGTCGGTCGAAGGCGTGCTGTCGGGCGTCTGGGGCCCGGGCGTTCTTGAAGCCGTTGGCGTGACCGCCGACGCGGCTGACGATTACGGCTATGCCTCCACCGGTTCGGACTTCTTCTTCCAGCTGATGTTCTGCGCCGCCACCGCCTCGATCGTTTCGGGCGCACTGGCCGAGCGTATCAAGCTGTGGCCGTTCCTGATCTTCACCGTCATCCTGACCTCGATCATCTACCCGCTGCAGGCTTCCTGGAAGTGGGGCGGTGGTTTCCTCGACGCCGCTGGCTTCCTCGACTTCGCTGGTTCGACCGTCGTGCACTCCTGCGGTGGCTGGGCTGCTCTGGCTGGTGCCATCGTTCTTGGCCCGCGTATCGGTAAATACAAAGATGGCCGCGTGACCCCGTTCCCGGGCTCCAACCTGGCGCTCGCAACCCTCGGCACGTTCATCCTGTGGCTCGGCTGGTTCGGCTTCAACGGCGGCTCGCAGCTGGCAATGGGCACCGTGGGCGACGTGGCTGACGTCTCGCGCATCTTCGCCAACACCAACGCGGCAGCAGCCGGCGGTTCGGTCGCAGCGATGATCGTCACCCAGCTTCTCTACAAGAAGCCCGACCTCACCATGGTGCT
Source organism: Salipiger sp. PrR002 (assembly GCF_010500775.1). Taxonomy (NCBI): domain Bacteria; kingdom Pseudomonadati; phylum Pseudomonadota; class Alphaproteobacteria; order Rhodobacterales; family Roseobacteraceae; genus Salipiger; species Salipiger sp. PrR002. Next base: position 105,189 of record NZ_JAAGOU010000005.1, on the reverse strand, counting down.
GAACGGCGCGCTGGCCGGCCTCGTGTCGATCACCGCAGAGCCCCTCACCCCGACGCTGGGTTCGGCAACCATCATCGGCATGATCGGCGGCATCCTCGTGGTCTTCGCTGTGCCGTTCCTCGACAAGCTGAAGATCGACGACGTGGTCGGCGCCATCCCGGTGCACCTTGTCTGCGGCATCTGGGGCACCATCGCGGTTGCCTTCACCAACGGTGACGCATCCTTCGGCACCCAGATCTACGGCATCGTCGTGGTCGGCGTCTTCACCTTCGTGGTCTCGCTGGTCCTGTGGTTCATCCTCAAGATGATCTTCGGCATCCGCGTCTCGGAAGAAGACGAGATCAACGGTCTCGACATGGCCGAGCTCGGGATGGAAGCCTACCCCGAATTCTCCAAGGGCTGATTTTCTCCTTCCTTTCAGCTTTTGACCTACTGGCCCGGGCGTTCGCGCCCGGGTTTTTTGTTGCCGGATCGCGGCGCAGAGCGCGCAACGATTCACGGGAAACAAAAAAGGCGCGCCACTGGCACGCCCTTTTCGCGTTTGCGATGGCCTGTCTCGCAGGCCGGTGTCAGAGATCGAAGAGCGACGCGCCCATATAGGCTGGCGCCAGCAGCGCCCGGCGCAGGCCGCCCAGCGGGAAACGCTTGGGGCGGCTCTGCAACGCTGCGGGATAGCTGCCGCGCGGCGCTTTGCCCTGCACCAGATCGGCCAGCAGCACCCCCGCATGCGTGCCCATGGCCACGCCGTTACCGTGAAAGCCAAGCCCGGCATACAGCCCCGGCAGTTCCGGCACCGGCCCGACATAGGGCGTGAGATTGGCCATCAGGCACACCAGCCCGGCCCATTCATGGGTGATCTCGGCACCGCTCCACGCCGGGAACATCTCGATGAATTCGCGGCGGATCTTATTGCTGATGGCGCGTTGTGCGCGGTCCGTCGCGGTCAGCCCGCCGCGCATCCCGAAAAGGAAGCGGTTGTCGGGCATCAGGCGGAAGTAATGCAGCAGCTGGCGCGTGTCATAGGCCATCTGGCGCGAGGTCCAGCCGGCGGCCGCGCGCTGCATCTCGCTGAGCGGCTCGGTGACGATGACGCTGGATTGCACCGGCAGATAGCGCCCGCGCAGCCAATCCGGCACATCCTCGGAGGAATAGCCATTGGTGGCGAGGATCACACGGCTCGCGGTCAGCACCGCCTGCGGCGTGGTGAGATGCCAGCGCCCACCCTCCTGCCGTAAGGCGGTGACCGGCGTGTCGTCATGCAAAGCCGCCCCCGCCGCACTGGCGGCGTGGCCAAGTCCGGCGTGATACTTGCGCGGGTTGAGCGCGAAACCCAGCGGCACTTCGAGCGCACCATGGAAAGGCCCGGCAAGCCCCTCGCCTGCGAGCGCGTCCTGTGGGATCAGCCGCCCCTCAACGCCGTAAAGCCGCGGCAGCGTCTCGGCCTCGGCCTTCAGCGCGGCAAAGGCGCGCGGCGTATGCGCCAGCAGCGTCTCGCCTTGGGAATGCGTGTCGGCGTCGATGTCATGCTCGGCGATCAGCCCGGCGGCGGTGTCAATGGCCGCCTTTTCGGTGCGGCACCACTCTTTCAGCCCGTCCTCGCCATATCGTTTGCGCAGCAGGCCGTGCGGCGCCTTGGCCCCGCCGAGGCAGCAGAAGCCGCCATTGCGCCCCGACGCGCCATAGCCCGGGTGGCCCGCCTCCAGCACCGCGACATCCACGCCGTCCTGCGCCAGATGCAGCGCCGCCGCTAGCCCGGTGAAGCCGCCGCCGATCACCGCCACGTCCACATGGCGCGGCGCGGCGAGCGGAACCCATGCCCCGGCATCGACGCCTTGCACGGTGTCCGCCCAAAAACAGGCGCCCTGCGGCCCATAGGCCGCAGCTTCGTAGATGCGTTTCATGGGTCTTCCTCAGTCTGCCCGGATCGCCGCCTGCTCGTCGCGCCGCTGCGCCACAGCCGCGCGCTTTGACATGATCGACGCGGTGATCACCCCCAAGGTGACGATCCCGATCATCAGCGTCGACAGCGCGTTGATCTGCGGGCTGACGCCAAGACGCACCGCCGAGAAGATCTTGATCGGCAGCGTCGTGGCCGAGGGGCCGGTGGTGAAGCTGGCGATCACCAGATCGTCGAGCGAGAGGGTGAAGGCCAGCAACCAGCCCGAGATCACCGCAGGCGCGATGATCGGCAGGGTGACCAGCCGGAACGCCTCAAACGGCGAGCAGCCCAGATCCAGCGCCGCCTCTTCCAACGAGCGGTCGAAGGTGGTGAGCCGCGAGGAGACCACCACCGAGACGTAGCACATGGAAAAGGTCGTATGCGCCAGCACGATGGTGAACACGCCGCGGTCGAGGTTGATGCCGATGAACAGCAGCAGCAGCGACAGGCCGGTGATCACCTCGGGCATCACCAGCGGCGCGTAGATCATCCCCGAGAAGAGGGTCCGGCCATGGAAGCGCCCGGCGCGCACCAGCACATAGGCCGCCATGGTGCCGAGGATGGTGGCGAGGGTCGACGAGAAGACCGCCACTTTCACCGTCACCCATGCGGCATCGAGGAAGGCCTGATCGCGGAAAAGCTCGCCGTACCATTTGGTCGAGAAGCCCGCCCAGACGGTGACCAGACGGCTTTCGTTGAAGCTGTAGAAGACCAGCAGCACCATCGGCAGATAGAGGAAGGCGAAGCCCAGCGTCAGCGAGACCGTGTTGAACCAGCTGAAGCGTCTCATGCCCGGCCTCCGGCTTTGTGGCCGGCGGCGGTGCCGGTGCGTATTTGGAAAGAGAAGAAGGGGGCGGCGCTCATCCTTCGGCCTCCCGCTGCTTCTGCTCGTTGCGCTGGAAGAGCACGATGGGGATGATCAGGATCAGCAGCAGCACCACGGCCACCGCCGAGGCGACGGGCCAGTCGCGGTTGGAGAAGAACTCTTCCCACAGCACCTTGCCGATCATCAGCGTATCGGACCCGCCGAGCAGCGAGGGGATGACGAACTCGCCGATGGTGGGGATGAAGACGAGGAAGCAGCCCGCGATGATGCCGTTGCGCGAGAGCGGCCAAGTGACCAGCCAGAACGCTTCGAGCCGCGAGCAGCCGAGGTCTTCGGCGGCCTCGAGCAGCGCGCCGTCGAGCTTTTCCAGCGCCGAGTAGATCGGCAGGATCATGAACGGCAGATAGGTATAGACCACGCCGATGTAGACCGCGGTGGTGGTGTTCATGATCTGCAGCGGCGCGTCGATGACGCCGAGCCACATCAGCAGCTGATTGAGCACCCCTTCGTTCGAGAGGATCCCCATCCACGAGTAGACGCGGATCAGGAAGGACGTCCAGAACGGCAGGATCACCAGCATCAGCAGCGTCGGGCGCCATTCCTCGGGCGCGCGCGCCATGGCGTAGGCCACGGGGTAGCCGACGCAGAGCGTGAGCAGGGTCGAAACCCCGGCGATCTTCAGCGACGACAGATAGGCCTTCCAGTAGAGGTCATCGGTGGTCAGGAAGACGAAGTTCTCGAAATCGAGCTCGGAGAAGAAGGCTTTCACCCCCTCCCAGCCCGCGCCAAGATCGAGCTGCGGCATATAGGGCGGCCGGGCCAGCGCGATGTCCGAGAGCGAGATCTTCAGGACGATGATGAAGGGCACCAGAAACAGCGCCAGAAGCCACAGATAGGGGATCGCGATGAGGGCGAAGCGGCGCATGGCTTACTCCTCGAGCACGACACCGGCGGTGTCGGTGAAGCCGATCCAGACCTCGTCTTCCCAAGTGATCGGGCGGTTGGCGAGGCGGCGCGCATTGACCATCTGCGCCTTGATCATCTGACCGCCGGCAAGCTCGACGTGGTAGGTCGAGATATTGCCGAGATAGGCGATGTCGATCACCTTGCCGCGGAAGGTGTTCGGACGGTCGGGCTTTTCGACGTCGATGGTGACCTTCTCGGGGCGGATGGCGAAATGCACGCTTTGCCCGGCCTGCAGGCTTTTGGTGGGTGTGGCGAGGATCGGCGGCTGGCCCTCGGCCCATGCGATGCCGGTCTTGGCACCGGGCTGGGTGGCGCGGCCTTCGATGATGTTCACGTCGCCGATGAAGTCGGCCACATAGACCGAGTTCGGCGCCTCGTAGATCTGCGCGGGGGTGGCGACCTGCACCAGATTGCCCTCATCCATCACCGCGATGCGCGAAGCGACGGTCATCGCCTCTTCCTGATCGTGGGTGACGATGACGAAGGTGGTGCCGGTCTTTTCCTGAATGTCCATAAGCTCGAACTGGGTCTGCTCGCGCAGCTTACGGTCGAGCGCGCCGAGCGGCTCGTCGAGCAACAGCAGCTTGGGGGCCTTGGCGAGCGAGCGGGCAAGGGCAACGCGCTGGCGCTGGCCGCCGGAAATCTGATGGGGTTTGCGGCGGGCGAATTTGGTCAGCCGGGTCAGCCGCAGCATCTCTTCGACGCGATCGCCGATGAACGCCTTGTCCTTGCTTTCGCGTTTGAGGCCAAAGGCGATATTGTCCCAGATCGACAGATGCGGGAACAGCGCGTAGCTCTGGAACATCATGTTCACCGGGCGCTGGTTCGGCGGCACATGCCCGATGTCTTTGCCCGACAGGAAGATATGCCCCGAGGTCGCGGTCTCGAAGCCCGCCAGCATCCGCATCATCGTGGTCTTGCCGCAGCCCGAGGGCCCCAGCAGCGCGAAGAACTCGCGCTCGTAGATGTTCAGAGACAGATCATGGATCGCGGTGAAGTCGCCGAAGCTTTTGGTGACATTGCGAAACTCGATGATCGGCTTCTGCTCCGGGTCGGTCCAGGGAGCGAATGCGGTCTGCGCCATGCGGGAGGGTCCTGTCATGAATAATGGCCCGCCCCCGAAAGGGGACGGGCCGGTCGGTTCAGGCTCAGGAGCCCGACTTGATCTTGGTCCAGAGGCGGGTCACGACGCGCTGCACCTTGGGCTCGTAGGGCGTGGTGGTGAACAGGTTCTCAAGCGCCTCTTCCGAGGGGTAGATCGCCGGATCGCCGATCACGTCCTCGGCCAGAAACTCCTGCGAAGCCTTGTTGCCGTTGGCGTAGTAGACGTAGTTTGACGCCGCCGCCATGTTCTCGGGGTCCATGATGAAGTTCAGGAAGACATGCGCCGCGTCGGGGTTCGGCGCATCGACCGGAATGGCCATCTCGTCGAACCACATCTGCGCGCCTTCCTTGGGCGCGTTATAGGCCACTTCGACGCCGTTTTCGGCCTCGGCGGCGCGGTCACGCGCCTGCAGCACGTCACCCGACCAACCCACGGCCACGCAGATGTCGCCATTGGCCAGCGCGTTGATGTACTCGGAGGAGTGGAACTTGCTGATGTAGGGACGGATCGGCATGTAGACGTCTTCGGCCTTGGCGATCACGTCGGGATCGTGGCTGTCCGGATCCTCGCCGATGTACTGCAGCGCAGCCGGGATCATTTCGGACGGCGCGTCGAGGAAGTAGACGCCGCATTCCGCTAGCTTTTCCATGTTCTCGGGCTTGAACACGAGGTCCCAGCTGTCGATCGGGGCGTCCTCGCCGAGGATTTCCTTCACCTTGGGCACGTTCACGCCAATGCCGGTGGTGCCCCACATGTAGTTGATGGCGTATTCGTTGCCGGGGTCGTATTTCGCGGTGCGCTCCGAGATCACATCCCACATGTTGTCGATGTTCGGCAGCTTCGACTTGTCGAGCGCTTGGAACGCGCCTGCCGCGATCTGACGTTGCAGGAAAGTGCCGGTCGGCACCACCACGTCATAGCCTGAGCCGCCGGCGAGCATCTTGGTCTCCAGCACTTCGTTGCTGTCGAAGACGTCGTAGATCAGGTCGATCCCGGTCTCTTCCTCGAATTTCTCGAGCAGCGATTCGTCGATGTAGTCGGACCAGTTGTAGACGCGGACTTCTTCGGCATGGGCCGCGGCAGCAGCCAGCGCGAGACCCGCAGTGAAACTCAGCAGAGATGTCTTCATAATTCGCTCCCGTTGGATTTGGGGTCTTTTCCGCCCCATCTCCCGAATTTGATCAAACGTTGCCTCACTTGGCAACTGCTGGAATGTTTTCATGGGCGGATTAACCGTGCAAGATGGCGTCGCTGCGGAAATGATCAAATGAGGGGCACGTGATGAATGTGAGGGCAGAGGGCGCCGGACCGCCGGCACATGAACTGGTCTACCGGCAGCTGCGCGAGATGATTCTCTTTGGCGAACTGGCGCCCGGTCAGGCGGTGACGATCCAAGGACTGGTGGACCGGCTGGGCGCCGGGATGACCCCGGTGCGCGAGGCCCTGCGTCGCATGACCGCCGCTGGCGCGCTGGCCTTTCAGGGCAATCGCCGCATCGTTGTGCCGGTGCTCGACGCGGCCGCCGTGGAACAGCTGCTTATCGCCCGCGTCGCGCTGGAGCCCCAACTTGCAAGGCGTGCCGCCGCGCGCTGCACCCCAGAGGCGATCGAGGGCCTGCGCGGGACCGACGCGCGGCTCGATCTGGCCATCGCCCGCGGCGACGTGCGCGGCTACCTCGAAGAGAATCACCGCTTCCATGCCGAGATGAATGCGCTGGCCGAGGCACCGATCCTTACCGAGATGGTCGAGGGGCTGTGGCTGCGCTTTGGCCCGTCGCTGCGTGTGGTCTGCGGCATGTTCGGCACGCGCAATCTTCCAGACCTTCACAAAGACCTGCTGGACGCGCTGGAAAACCGCGATGCCGAGGCCGCAGCTGCCGCAATGGAAGGCGACGTGGTGCAGGGCATGACACAGATCCGCGAAGGACTGTCCTGATTCGATTGACGCCGAATAATTTGATCATATTATGGGCGGCAACTTTCCGTACAGCGCAGAGAGGTCTTTCCCCATGGCCCTGATCAACGTCAACACGCCCACCGAAGAGCTGCAGGCTCTGGACGCGGCGCACCATATGCACCCGTTCACCACCGGCTCCGACCTCGCCCGGAAGGGCGCGCGGGTGATCACCCGCGCCGAGGGCTGCTGGCTGACCGACAGCGAAGGCGAGCGCATCCTCGACGGCATGGCCGGTCTGTGGTGCGTCAACGCCGGCTATGGCCGCAAGGAACTGGCCGCCGTAGCCGCGCGCCAGATGGAAGAACTGCCGTATTACAACACCTTCTTCATGACGACCCACGTGCCGGTCATCCAGCTTTCGGCAAAGATCGCCGAGCTGGCACCGGGCGATCTGAACACCGTGTTCTATGCCTCCTCGGGCTCGGAGGCCAATGACACCAACCTGCGCCTCGTGCGCACCTACTGGGCCGAAAAGGGCCAGCCCGAGCGCGACGTGATCATCTCGCGCTGGAACGCCTATCACGGCTCGTCGGTGGGCTCGGGCTCGCTCGGCGGCATGAAGGGCATGCACATGCAGGGCGGTCTGCCGATCCCCGGCATCGAGCATATCGACCAGCCCAACTGGTGGGCCGAGGGCGGCGACATGACCCCCGAGGAGTTCGGCCTCGAACGCGCCCGCCAGCTGGAAGCGAAGATCGAAGAGATCGGCCCGCACCGCGTCGCCGCTTTCATCGCCGAGCCGATTCAGGGCGCTGGCGGCGTAATCATCCCGCCCGAGACCTACTGGCCGGAAATCACCCGCATCGTGAAGAAATACGGCATCCTGCTGATCGCCGACGAGGTGATCTGCGGCTTTGGGCGCACCGGCAACTGGTTCGGCTCGCAGACCATGGGCATCGAGCCCGACATCATGACCATCGCCAAGGGCCTGTCGTCGGGCTACCAGCCGATCGGCGGCTCGATCCTGTCGGACGAGGTGGCCAGCGTCATCGCCAAGACCGAGTTCAACCACGGCTACACCTACTCCGGCCACCCGGTGGCCAGCGCCGTGGCGCTGGAGAACCTGCGCATTCTCGAAGAGGAAAAGATCGTCGAGCAGGTGCGCGACGTCACCGGCCCCTATCTCAAGGCGAAGTTCGAGAGCCTGACCGAGCACCCGTTGGTCGGCGAGGCGAAGATCGCCGGCATGATGGGCTCGATCGCGCTGACCCCGGACAAGGCCGCTCGCGCGCCCTTCGCCGCCGAGGCCGGCACCGCCGGTTACATCACCCGCGAGCGTTGCTTCGCCAACAATCTGGTGATGCGCCATGTGGGCGACCGGATGATCATCTCGCCGCCGCTGGTGATCTCGAAAGAAGAGATCGATGTGCTGATCTCGCGCGCATGGAAGGCGCTGGACGAGGCGCATGCGGAGCTGAAGGCGCAGGGGCTGATGCAGGCTGGCACGCGCTGAACGGTGATAGAGGGGGCGCTGCCCCCTCGCCCGTGCCGGGCTCACCCCCGGCGTATTTTGAGAACAATGAAAGGCCGGGGCGCGGGGGCGTTCCGGCCTTTTCCTATGGGCTAGCGCGCGGCGGGCAGGGGCGCGCATAATTTTTGGGCTGATGCCCTATTTTTGAACCCCGCCGCGCAGGGCGCAGCTTTACAAGTGCCCGGACGCATGGCCGATAGAGGATATGTCCAGCCAGCTTTCTATCGCCATTGTCGAGACCGACCGCGAGCGCGCCCTGCTGATCGAGCAGAGCCTGCGCGACGCCGGTGAGTTCGAGATTCACACCGTGTCGGAGATCACCGGGCTCGCCCGGCGCATCCAGACGCTGAACCCCGATGTCGTGCTGATCGATCTCGAAAGTCCCTCGCGCGACACGCTCGAGGAACTGGCGCTGGCCTCGGGTCCGCTGGAGCGGCCGGTGGCGATGTTCGTCGACCGCTCGGGCGACGGGCTGACGGATGCGGCGATCGAGGCGGGGGTGTCGGCCTATGTGGTCGACGGGCTGAAGGCGCAGCGGGTGAAGCCGGTGCTGGATGCGGCCATCGCGCGTTTTCGCATGTTCCAGCGCATGCGCACCGAACTGGCCGAGACCAAGCGGGCGCTGGAAGAGCGCAAGGTGATCGACCGCGCCAAGGGCATGCTGATGAAGGCGCGCGGCGTCGGCGAAGACGAGGCTTATGCTCTGCTGCGCAAGGCGGCGATGGATCAGGGACGGCGCGTCGCCGATGTGGCGCAGGCGCTGGTGACGGCGGCGGGGCTACTGGGATGAAGACCACCACACTTTCTGTCGGGTTCATCCCGCTCACCGATTCCGCGCCGCTGATCATCGCGCAGGAAATGGGCTATGCCGCCGAGGAGGGCATCGCGCTCGACCTCAAGCGCGCGCCCTCTTGGTCGAGCCTGCGCGACATGCTCAGCTTTGGGCGGGTGGATGCAGCGCATATGCTCTCGCCCGTCCCGGTGGCGGCGGCGCTGGGGCTGGGCGGTGCGGGTACGGCGCTTTCGGCGGTGTCGGTGCTGTCGGTCAATGGCAATGTCATCGGCGTAAGCAACGCGCTGGCGGAAAAAATGCGCGCGCAGGGGCACGATTTCGGCTTCGACGACGCCAGCGCCGCAGGCAAGGCGCTGATCGCCGCCACCGACGAGACGCTGCGCATCGGCGTGCCCTTCCCCTTCTCGATGCATGCGGAACTGCTGTATTACTGGCTGTCGGCCCTTGGCCTGTCGGTGCCCGAGGCGTTGCAGGTGCGCACGGTGCCGCCGCCGCTGATGGCCGACGCCATGGAAGCCGGAGAGATCGACGCCTTCTGCGTCGGCGAGCCATGGGGCAGCATCGCGGTGGAAAACGGCGTCGGCACGCTGTTGCTGCCCGGCGCCGCGATCTGGTCTTTCGCGCCGGAGAAGGTTCTGGCGGTGCGCGCCGACTGGGCCGAGACCGAACAGTCGCTGCTGGGCCGCCTGATCCGCGCCACGTGGCGCGCCGGGCGCTGGCTGGCCGAGCCCGACTCGCGCTCGCTGGCCGCCGAAATCCTCAGCCGCCCGCAGTATCTCGGTGTGCCCGCAGAGGTGCTCGACCGGGCGCTGACCGGGCGCATGGTGATCTCGGCGCAGGGCGAGGAACGCGAGGTGCCCCGGATGCTGGAGTTCCACGCCGGTGCCGCGAGCTTCCCTTGGCGCAGTCAGGCCGAATGGATCGGGCGGCAGCTCGCCGCGCGCACCGGGCTCGACCCAGAGGCTGCCGGACAGGCCGCGCGCGCCACCTTCCGCTCTGATCTGCACCGCGCCGCGCTCGAAGGCACAAACGCCGATCTGCCCGGCGCGTCGTCGAAACTGGAGGGCTCCCTCGCCTCAGCGATTCCCGTCGCCTCGGAGGCGGGACGGCTGTTCCTCGGGCCCGATCAGTTTTTCGATGGCCGGATTTTTGAGCCACGCGACAGCTGAAGCCAAATTTTTGCGCAAGCCGGTGAGGCTGAGGCGCGTATCGGGCGAAATCGCGCCCTTCCTTGCGAATTTTCTTTGATCGGACGCTGTCGCTAGGGCAAACAATCTTTCGTGGTCAGGCAATGGCGCCCGACCTAAAGAATTCTCCCAACGCCTGGGATCCATGAGCAAAGCCGCTCGACCTCTGTGACGACCGTCACGGTGTGTCAGCGGCTTTTCTGCATTTGGTCCGGGCGCCTCCTCGCACCGGACCTCCAACAAGGGACGGAACGACGAATGAAAAAGCTTCTTATCGCTCTCGCCACCTCGACCGCGCTTATCTCGCCGGCGCTGGCGCAAGACCTCGAAAAAGACGAGCTGACCTTCGGCTTTATCAAGCTGACCGACATGGCGCCGCTCGCGGTGGCTTATGAGCAGGGCTATTTCCTGGACGAGGGCCTCTTTGTGACGCTCGAAGCGCAGGCCAACTGGAAAGTTCTGCTCGACGGTGTGATCGGCGGCCAGCTCGACGGCGCCCACATGCTGGCAGGTCAGCCGCTCGCCGCCACCATCGGCTACGGCACCGAAGCGCATATCATCACCCCCTTCTCGATGGACCTGAACGGCAACGGCATCACCGTCAGCAACGAAGTCTGGGAGATGATGAAGCCGAACATCCCGGAAAACGCCGACGGGCTTCCGCAGCACCCGATCAGCGCCGAGGCTTTGGTGCCGGTCGTCGAGAAGTTCAACTCCGAGGGCAAGCCCTTCAACATGGGCATGGTTTTCCCCGTTTCGACCCACAACTACGAGCTGCGCTACTGGCTCGCCGCGGGCGGCCTGAACCCGGGCTACTACAGCCCCGAGAACATCTCGGGCCAGATCAGCGCCGACGTGATGCTCTCGGTCACTCCGCCGCCGCAGATGCCCGCCACCCTCGAGGCCGGCACCATCTCGGGCTATTGCGTGGGTGAGCCGTGGAACCAGCAGGCTGTGTTCAAAGGCATCGGCGTGCCCGTGGTCACCGATTACGAGCTGTGGAAGAACAACCCCGAGAAGGTCTTTGGCATCACCGCCGAGTTCGCCGAGGAAAACCCGAACACCACCAAGGCCGTGGTCAAGGCGCTGATCCGTGCCGCCATGTGGCTCGACGAGAACGACAACGCCAACCGCATGGAAGCGGTCGAGATGCTGTCGCAGCCGGAATACGTGGGCGCCGACGCCGAGGTGATCGCCAACTCGATGACCGGCACCTTCGAGTATGAAAAAGGCGACGTGCGCGACGTTCCCGACTTCAACGTCTTCTTCCGCCACAATGCCACCTACCCGTTCTACTCCGACGCCGTCTGGTATCTGACCCAGATGCGCCGCTGGGGCCAGATCGCCGAAGCCAAGTCCGACAGCTGGTACGACGAGGTCGCCAAGTCGGTCTACAAGCCCGAGATCTACCTCGAAGCCGCCCGCGCGCTGGTCGACGAAGGCCTCGCCAATGAAGCCGACTTCCCGTGGGACAGCGACGGCTACAAGGCACCGACCCCGGCCGAGGACATCATCGACGGCATCGCCTACGACGGCAAAGCTCCGAACGCCTACCTCGACAGCCTGCCGATCGGCCTGAAAGGCGACCAGAAGGTCATCGGCAACGAAGTTCAGGGCTGACCTCTTCAGCCTCACCTGAGGCCGGGCGGCGCTCCCTCTGACGCCCGGCCACTTTCCTGGCAGATACCCAGACCCTCACCTCTTCCTCCTCCCGATGCGCGCCCCTCCCGCCCGCGCCATCCAGATCAAGGACCGGACATCATGACCACCGTCGATCCCGATTTCGCCCGAGACGCCGAACGCGAGGCTCGCCGGGCGCGTCTGTTCACCCGCATCAACAAGGCCGATGCATGGTTCAAGGTCCTCGGCCTTGCCTGGATCACGCCGCTGCTCAAGGCCGCCGCTGGCGACAACCCCAAGGCCCAGATGAAGGATGTCTGGCGTCTGCTTGGTGTTCCGCTGGTCGCCATCGCCGCCTTCCTCGTGCTCTGGGGCACGCTGGCGCCGCAGGTGCAGACCTCGCTCGGCGCGGTCCCCGGCCCGGCGCAGGTCTGGAGCGAGGCGGTCAACCTGCACGCCGATGCGCAGGCCAAGGCGGCCAAGCAAGCCAAATTCGAAGCCATGGTCGACAAGCGCAACGAAAAGCTGATTGCCGCGGGCAAGGCGGATCAGGTCAAGGAGGTCGCCTATACCGGCGCGCCGAGCTACTACCAGCAGATCTGGACCTCGATCAAAACCGTCTTCTTCGGCTTCCTGATCGCCTCCGCCGTGGCCATTCCGCTGGGCATCTGCGCGGGCCTCTCGCCCACCGCCAATGCCGCGATCAACCCGCTGGTGCAGATCTTCAAGCCGGTCTCGCCGCTGGCATGGCTGCCGATCGTCACCATGGTCGTCTCGGCAGCCTATGCCACCAACGACGGCATGTTCTCGAAATCCTTCCTGATCTCGGCGATCACCGTGACGCTCTGCTCGCTCTGGCCGACGCTGATCAACACCGCGCTTGGCGTGGCCTCGATCGACAAGGATCTGGTGAACGTCTCGAAGGTGCTCAAGATGAACACCTACACCAAGATCACCAAGCTGGTGCTGCCCTCGGCCCTGCCGCTGATCTTCACCGGTCTGCGCCTGTCGCTCGGTGTGGGCTGGATGGTGCTGATCGCCGCCGAGATGCTCGCCCAGAACCCCGGCCTTGGAAAGTTCGTCTGGGATGAGTTCCAGAACGGCTCGTCCTCCTCGCTGGCCAAGATCATGGTCGCGGTCTTCACCATCGGCATCATCGGCTTCCTGCTGGACCGCGTGATGTATGCCCTGCAGTCCCTCTTCACCTTCTCGAACAACCGCTGAGCGGCGCTCAAGCAAGCGAAGCCAAAGCGCGAAAGGAAATGCGATGAGCATCCTAGAGTTCCAGAACGTCTCGAAAAGCTTCGGCGAGGGCACGCAAGCGACCCATGTGCTGAAGGACATCAACCTCTCGGTGGAAGAAGGCGAGTTCCTCGTGATCCTCGGCTTCTCCGGCACCGGCAAGACCACGCTGATCAACCTGATGGCCGGGCTCGAAAAGCCCACGAAGGGCCGCGTCACCTTCAAAGGGTTCGACATCGAGGGCCCCGGCCCTGAGCGCGGCGTGATCTTCCAGAACTACTCGCTGATGCCGTGGCTGACGGTCGAGGGCAACGTGCGCCTCGCGCTCGACGCGGTCTTCCCCGAGATGACCAAGAACGAAAAGACCCGCAAAACCCGCCACTACATCAAGATGGTCGGCCTGAGCCACGCCATCCACCGCCGCCCGGCGGAACTGTCGGGGGGCATGCGCCAGCGGGTCAACGTCGCCCGTGCGCTCGCCATGTCGCCCGAGGTGCTGCTGCTCGACGAGCCGCTGTCGGCGCTCGACGCGCTGACCCGCGCCAACCTCGCCGACGAGATCGAGGCGATCTGGGAGCAGGACAAGAAAACCTGCGTGCTGATCACCAATGACGTCGACGAGGCGATCACCCTCGCCGACCGGATCATCGCGCTGAACCCCGATGGCACGCTCGGCGCAGAGTTCCGCGTCGACATCCCCCGCCCGCGCGAGCGCAGCGAGATGAACCACCACGAGGGGTTCAAGAAACTGCGCGCCGAGGTCACCGGCTACCTCATGGACGTCGGCATCAAAGGCAAGGTCGAAGGTTCGCGCATCCTGCCCAACGTCACCCCGATCCACGCCGTGCCGCTGGCCGTGCAGCAGGCGCAGGAAGGGCTGATCGAAGAGCGCTTCCTCGACTTCTCGCAGCTCCACAAAATCTACCCCACGCCGAAGGGTCCGCTCACGGTGGTCGAGGACTTCAACCTCAAGATCAACCGCGGCGAGTTCATCTCGCTGATCGGCCACTCGGGCTGCGGCAAATCCACCGTGCTGACCATGGCGGCAGGGCTCAACGGCATCTCCAAGGGCGCGATCAAGCTTGATGGCCGCCACGTCGAGGGTGCCGATCCCGAGCGCGCCGTGGTGTTCCAGTCGCCGAACCTCTTCCCGTGGCTCACCGCCCGCGAGAACTGCGCCATCGGGGTCGACAAGGTCTACCCCAAGGCCAGCCAAGCCGAGCGTCAGGACGTGGTGGAATATTACCTCGAGCGGGTCGGCCTTGCCGATGCCATGGACCGCGGCGCCGCCGATATGTCCAACGGCATGAAGCAGCGCGTCGGCATCGCCCGCGCCTTCGCCCTCTCGCCCAAGCTGCTGTTGCTCGACGAGCCCTTCGGCATGCTCGACAGCCTCACCCGCTGGGAGCTTCAGGAGGTGCTGATGGAGGTCTGGTCCCGCACCAAGGTCACCGCGATCTGCGTCACCCATGACGTCGACGAGGCGATCCTTCTGGCCGACCGCGTTGTGATGATGACCAACGGCCCGCAGGCCACCATCGGCAAGATCACCGATGTGAACCTGCCCCGCCCGCGCACCCGCAAGGCGCTGCTCGAGCATCCCGATTATTACGCCTACCGCCAAGAGGTGCTCGATTTCCTCGAAGAGTACGAGCACGGCGCCAAGCCCAAACCCAAAGCCGCCCCCGCGGCGATTGCAGCGGAGTGACCGAGATGGCGAAGAAACTCATCGTGATCGGTGCCGGCATGGCCTCTGGCCGCATGCTGGAACACCTGACCGACGCCAGCCCCGAAGCCTATGACATCACCCTCTTCAACGCCGAGCCGCGCGGCAACTACAACCGCCTAATGCTGTCGCCGGTGCTGGCGGGCGAGAAGACCTACGAAGAGATCGTCACCCATGACGCCGCTTGGTACGAAGAGCGCGGCGTGACCTGCCGCTTCGGCGAAAAGGTCGTGGCGATCGACACCGAGAAGAAGGTCGTGACCGGCGAAAAGGGCGCCCTGCCCTACGACAAGCTGGTCATCGCCACCGGCTCGAACCCGTTCATCATCCCGCTTCCGGGTCACGATCTGGAGGGGGTGATCCCCTACCGCGATCTCGAGGACACGGAGGCGATGATGGCCCTCGGCGCAGGCAAGCGCGCGGTGGTCATCGGCGGCGGTCTTCTGGGGCTGGAAGCCGCCGCCGGCATGGCCGCACGCGGCACCGAGGTCGACGTGGTGCACATCATGGGCCACCTGATGGAGCGTCAGCTGGACGAGGCGGCGGGCTATCTGCTGCGCAAGTCGCTGGTCGACAAGGGCATCCGCATCCACTGCAAGGCCAACTCCAAACAGATCCTCGCCGATGACAACGGCCACGTCCGCGCCCTGCAACTCGACGACGGCACCGAACTCCCGTGCGATCTGCTGGTCATGGCGGTGGGCATCCGCCCCAGCACCGCGCTTGGCAAGGAAGCGGGTCTCGAGGTGAACCGCGGCATCGTCGTCGATGATCACATGGTCACCTCGAACCCCGATGTTCTGGCGCTCGGCGAATGCGTCGAGCACGCCAGAGCGATCTTCGGCCTCGTCGCGCCGCTCTACGATCAGGCCAAGGTGCTGGCCAAGACCCTGCTCGGCGAGGAGGCCCGCTTCGTGCAGAAGGAGGTCGCCACCAAGCTCAAGGTCACCGGCTGCGATCTCTTCTCGGCGGGCGATTTTGCCGAAGGCGAGGGCCGCGAGGACATCGTCTTCCGCGACCCGGCGCGCGGCGTCTACAAGCGCCTGATCCTCGAAGGGAACCGCCTGATCGGCGCGGTCATGTATGGCGACACCGCCGACGGCGCGTGGTTCCACGGGCTCATCAAGGACGGTGAGTGCGTCGAGGAGATGCGCGAGACCCTGATCTTCGGACCGGCCTACCAAGGGGGGGCCGCTGCGGACCCTATGGCGGCCGTTGCAGCCTTACCGCGTGACGCGGAGATCTGCGGCTGTAACGGCGTCTGCAAGGGACAGATCGAAGACGCAATCAATGCCGGTGCCGGAGACCTCGGCGCGGTGCGGGCCACGACCAAGGCCAGCGCCTCCTGCGGCACCTGCACCGGGCTGGTCGAGCAGATCCTTGCCGTGACGCTGGGCGATGACTTCGTCATCCCCGCCGCGCAATCGGTCTGCGGCTGTACCGACCTCAGCCATGAGGACGTGCGCCGCCTGATCAAATCGCAGGAGCTGAAAAGCCAGGACGCGGTCTGGCAGGAACTGGGCTGGACCACCCGCAACGGCTGCCATGTCTGCCGCCCGGCGGTGAACTTCTACCTGCTCGCCGACTGGCCGCTCGACTATGTGGACGACCCGCAAAGCCGCTTCGTCAACGAGCGCAACCACGCCAACATCCAGAAAGATGGCACCTATTCGGTGATGCCCCGCATGTGGGGCGGCATGACCACGCCGCAGGAACTGATGGCAATCGCGCAGGCAGCCGAGAAATACGGCGCCACCGTGAAAGTCACCGGCGGCCAGCGCATCGACCTTCTGGGCGTGAAAAAGGAAGACCTGCCCGCCATCTGGCACGATCTGAACGAGGCTGGCATGGTCTCGGGCCACGCCTACACCAAAGGTCTGCGCACGGTGAAAACCTGCGTCGGTTCCGAATGGTGCCGCTTCGGCACGCAGGACAGCACCGGGCTCGGCATCGCGCTCGAGCGGCGGCTCTGGGGATCGTGGACGCCGCATAAGGTCAAGCTCGGCGTCTCGGGCTGCCCGCGCAACTGCGCCGAGGCCACATGCAAGGATGTGGGTATCGTCTGCGTCGACAGCGGCTTCCAGATCGGCGTCGCCGGGGCCGCGGGCATGGACGTGAAAGAGACCGAGCGTCTGGTCGACGTGCCCACCGAGGAAGAGGCGATCGAATGGACCGTCGCCTTCGTGCAGCTCTACCGCGAGCACGCCAAATACCTCGACCGGCCCTACAAATGGGTCGCCAAGGTCGGGCTCGACTGGGTGAAAGAGACCCTCGCCGACGCCGCCGAACGGCAGGCGCTGGTCGAGCGTTTCGATCTCTCCCAGTCGGTTTACCAAAAGGACCCATGGGCCGAGCGGGCCAAGCCGGAGGTGGCACGCCGCTTCCACCCGCTCGCCGATCTCACGCTGGAGGCTGCGGAATGAGCTGGATCGACATCGGACATATCGACGACGTTCCCCTGCGCGGGGCGCGGCTGGTGAAAACCCCCGTGGGCTGCGTGGCGATCTTCCGCACCGCCGAGGCCGAGGTCTTTGCCGCCTCCAACAGCTGCCCGCATAAGGCCGGGCCGCTGTCCGAGGGCATCGTGCACGGCCAGAAGGTCACCTGTCCGCTGCACAACTGGGTGTTCGATCTGAACACCGGCGAGGCGCAGGGTGCCGACGAGGGCCGCATCGCCACCTATCCGGTGCGCCTCGAAGGTGAGCGCATCCTGCTCGATGGCGTCGCCGTCGGAAAGAGGAGTGCCGCGTGATGGACGGAACGGGCCTGCCTGAGATTCGCTCGACCTGCGCCTATTGCGGCGTTGGCTGCGGCGTGCTGCTGCGCCCTGACGGGGCGGGCGGGCTCGATGTGCGCGGCGATCCCGCGCACCCTGCAAACAAGGGGCGCCTCTGCTCCAAGGGCTCGCAGCTGGGCGAGACGCTGGGCCTCGAGGGGAGATTGCTCTCGCCTCGTGTCAACGGGATCGAGACGGGTTGGGACGCCGCGCTCGATCTCGTTGCCCTGCGTTTTCGCGAAACCATCGCCGAGCACGGGCCGGACAGCGTGGCCTTCTACGTCTCGGGGCAGCTGCTGACCGAGGATTACTACGTCGCCAACAAGCTGATGAAAGGCTACATCGGCTCGGCCAATATCGACACCAACTCGCGGCTCTGCATGGCCTCGACCGTGGCGGGGCACAAGCGCGCCTTCGGCACCGACACCGTGCCCGGCACCTATGAGGATCTCGAAGAGGCCGATCTGGTGGTTCTGGTGGGCAGCAACCTCGCATGGTGCCACCCGGTCCTGTATCAGCGTGTCGTTGCCGCCAAAAAGGCCCGCCCGACCCTGAAGGTCGTGGTCGTCGATCCGCGCCGCACCGCCACCTGCGACATCGCCGATCTGCACCTGCCGCTGAAGGCCGGGACCGATGTGGCGCTGTTCAACGGGCTGCTGACTGAGATCGCCGTGCAGGGGGCGGCGGATGAGGCCTTCATGGCGCATGTCGAGGGCTTCGATGCCACGCTCGAGAGCGCCTCGGACGATGATCCCGCGCGCACCGGCCTCGACGCCGCGACGCTGCGCAAGTTCTACGATCTGTTTGTGCGGACCGAAAAAGTCGTCACCGTCTTCAGCCAGGGCGTGAACCAATCCTCCTCGGGCACCGATAAGGTAAACTCCATCCTCAACTGCCACCTCGCCACCGGGCGCATCGGGCAGCCGGGCATGGGGCCGCTTTCGGTCACCGGCCAGCCCAACGCCATGGGCGGGCGCGAGGTGGGCGGTCTGGCCAATATGCTGGCCTGCCATCTCGATATCGAGAATGTTTCCCATCGCTCGGCGGTGCGTGAGTTCTGGTCCTCGCCGACAATCCCCGAGACGCCCGGCCTCAAGGCTGTCGATCTGTTCCAAGCCGTGGGCGAGGGCAAGATCAAGGCGCTGTGGGTAATTCACACCAATCCCGCCGTGACCATGCCCGACGCCGACCGCGTGCGCGATGCCATCAAAGACTGCCCTTTCGTGGTGGTCAGCGACATCACCGCCGCCACCGACACCGCGCGGCTTGCGCATGTGCTATTGCCCGCCGCCGCCTGGGGCGAGAAGGAAGGCACCGTCACCAATTCCGACCGCACCATCTCGCGCCAGCGCGCCGCCCTGCCCGCGCCCGGTGAGGCGAAGCCTGACTGGGAAATCCTCTCGGAAGTGGGAAAGCGCATGGGCTGGCTGCAGGGGTTCGATTACGCCTCCCCCGCCGAGATCTTTCGCGAATACGCCGCGCTTTCGGGGATCGCGGGCGGCTTTGGCAAGGATTTCGACATCTCCGGCCACGCCGGTCTCACCGATGGCGAGTATCTCGCGCTGGCGCCGTTCCGCTGGCCTTTCGCCGGGACGCGCAAGGGCGGGCGGTTCTTCGGCAGCGGCGCTTTTTACACCGAAAGTGGCCGCGCCCGCATGGTGCCGGTGAAGTGGAAGGACTTCGCCAATAAGACCGCGCCGCGCTTCCCCTTCCGCTTCAACACCGGGCGTATCCGCGACCAGTGGCACACGATGACCCGCACCGGCCGCTCGCCGCGCCTGTCTGCGCATCTGGCCGAGCCGTTCGTGGAAATCCACCCGTCCGACGCCGCCGCATTGGCCATCACCCCCGCAAGCCTCGTGCGGGTCACCTCGCCCAAAGGCACCGCCTTGCTGCGCGCCTTGGTCACCGACAAGGTGCACAAGGGTGAAGTCTTCGCCCCTATGCATTGGACCGGCGAGACCGCGCCCGCCGCCCGCATCGACGCCCTCGTGCCCCCCGTCACCGACCCGATCTCGGGCCAGCCCGAGAGCAAGGGCGCTGTGGTCGGGCTCGCGCCCTTCGAGGCGCGCTGGTACGGCTTTGCCGTCTCCTGCACCGAAATGGCGCCCGATAGCGACTACTGGGCGCTGGCGCGCACCCGCAGTGGCTGGCAGGTGGAGATGGCGGGCAGCACCGTCCCCGCCGATTGGGAAGCCGAGGCGCGCCGCCTGTTCGATCTGCCCCGCGCCGAGGCGCAGGTGGTTCACGATCCGCGCCGTGGCAGCGTCCGCATCGCCTTCCATTCCGAGGGCCGGCTGCTGGCCGCACTCTTCGTCTCGCCCGAGCCGGTGGTGGTGATGCGCAGCCATGTGGCGTCGCTGCCCGGAGAAGAGGCGCCCCATGTGCTCACCGGCCGCGCGCCCGCGGATCAGCCCGATTCGGGCCCGGTGGTCTGCGCCTGTTTCAACGTTGGGGTGAACACCATCCTCAGCGCCATCGAAACGCAGGGCCTGATGAACGTCGACGCCATTGGCGCGGCCCTGCAGGCCGGCACCAACTGCGGCTCTTGCCGCCCCGAACTGGCCGCGCTTCTGGCCCGCGCCAAATCCCCCGCGCCCGAAGTCTCTCCCGAAGCCGCAGAATGAGGATCCCGAGATGAGCGTTCTTCCCAGCTTTCCGATCGCCGCGCCGCACGAAATGCCGGCCAAGGGCTCCATTGCGCTGGTCGGTGCCGGACCGGGTGCGGCGGACCTGCTGACCCTGCGCGCCGCCGCGCGGCTGCGCACGGCGGATGTGATCTTTTACGACCGGCTGGTCGATCCCGAGGTGCTGGCCATGGCAGGACCGACGACGGAACTGGTCTTCGTCGGCAAGGAGGTCGGCGCGCATTCCTGGCCGCAGGAGCAGATCAACGCGGTGATCGTCGCCGCCGCCCTGCGCGGGCAAAAGGTGGTGCGGCTGAAGTCCGGCGATCCGGGTATCTTTGGGCGCGCCGCTGAAGAACTGGAGGCGGCAAGGATGCACGGCATCGAGGTCGAGATCGTGCCCGGCGTCACCGCCGCCATGGCCGCCGCCGCCCATGCGGGCATGCCGCTGACGACGCGCGGCGAAACCGACGCGCTGGTGCTGGCCACCGGCCATGCGCGCGAGGGCGACCCCATGCCCGACTGCGCGCGTCACGCCAAGCCCGGCGTCACGCTGGCGCTCTACATGGCGGTCGGCCAGTCGGCGCGGATCACCACCTCGCTGCTCCAGACCGGGATGCCCGAGGATGCGCCGCTGACCATCGCGGTCGAAGTGTCCAAACCCGGCGAGCGGATGATCACCGGGCGGCTCGTGGACCTTCCGGCGCTGCTCGTGCAGCACAAGGTGAAGGGCTGCGCGGCGATCATCGCAAGCTGGCCGAAGATGGCGAAACCCGGCGTGGCGCTGGACGCGACGGCGAAAGCCCTCGCTTAAGCCCTGCCTCGCGACGGTCGCCGGGCAAGCGCCTGGCGGCCCAATCCCGCTTAGAGCGCCGTGATCAGCCGCGCCGCGCTTTCCACCCCGTCGAGGATCGGCTTGTCGAAGCGGCCCCGCAGATGCGCCGTCAGCTTGGCCATGCCCGCGCAGCCGAGGATCACGCAGTCCACGCCGTCGCCGGCCATCGCGCGGGCAGTCTCCACCGCCACCGCCTCGGTGGCCTTGTCCGGGTCTTCTTCGAGCGCCAGCACCGGCACGTCCGAGGCGCGGACCTTGCCCATGAGATGCTCGAACCCGTAGCCGATGATGTTGCCTTCGATGATCGGCACCGAGATCGGCAGCGTGGTGACCACGGAAAAGCTCCAGCCGCGCAGCGCGGCGATATGATAGGCCGCCTGACCGATCCCGATCACCGGCACCTCCGAGCGCGCCTGCGCGTCCTCCAGCGCGGTGTCGTCGAAACAGGCGATGATGATGCCCTCGAACCCCTCGGCATTGGCCTTGTCGATCAGCTCCAGCAGCGACGGCGCGGCTTTCAGACCGTCCTCATGCCCCTGAATGGCGGGCGGGCCGCCCGCGTTGGTCCAGCCCTCCAGCGTCACCCCCGGCACCGCGGCGCGGGCGACCTCCAGCATGCCCTCGGTCATCGCGGCGGTGCTGTTGGGGTTGATGATCACATAGGCCATCAGACCATTCCCTTACCGGCGTCGGACCCCTGCTTGGCGCGGCGCTTGTTCATCGACCAGACGGTCAGCAGGAACACCCCGATGATCACCAGCGAAAAGGCGGTGGTCAGCGTGCCCAAGGCAAAGATCACCGGCGTGGTGACATTGGTGGTCATGCCGTAAATTTCGAGCGGCAGCGTGTTGTAGCTGCCCGCGGTCAGCAGGGTGCGGGCGAACTCGTCGTAGCTGAGGGTAAAGCCAAACAGCGCGACGCCGATCAGCGAGGGTGCGATGATCGGCAACACCACATGCTGCAGGGTCTGCCAGTTGGTCGCGCCCTGATCGCGGGCCGCCTCTTCGAAGGATTTGTCGAAGCGGTTGAACACGGCGAACATGATCAGCAGGCCGAAGGGCAGCGTCCATGTCAGCTGCGAGCCGAAGCCCGAGCTGGCCCAGTGGATCGGCAGGCCAAGCTGGCTGAAGATCAGCCCGACGCCCAGCGACACGAGGATCGACGGGATCACCAGCGAGGTGATCACCAGATAGAACAGCACCGCGTTGCCCGCGAAACGCTTGCGGAACGCCAGACCGCCCGCCACCGAGACCACCACCGTCGTGACCATCACCAGCAGGCCAAGCGCGAAGCTGCGGCGGAAACTGCCCCAGATGTCGCCCACCGCCTGCTGCTCGAAGAGATCGAAGAACCAGTGCAGCGAGACGCCGCGCATCGGGAAGGTGAGGCCGCCCTGCGGCCCCTGAAAGCTCAGGATCGCGATGGTGAAGGTCGGCCCGTAGAGGAACAGCAGGAACAGCACGAAGAAGGCGCCGAGCACGTAGAAGGAGCGGGGACGGGATTCCATGGATCAGAGCTCCTTGCGGATGTCGACGAAGCGCAGAAGGATGCCGATGACCATCAGCACGGTGATCAGCAGCACCACCGCCGTGGCCGAGGCCGAGGGATATTGCAGCAGCGCGATGTCGTTCTGGATGAGGCGGCCGACGTTGGCCGATTGCGAGCCTGACATGAAGCGCACCGTAACGAAGTCGCCCATCACCAATGTGACAACGAAGATCGTGCCGATCATGATGCCCGGCTTGCACAGCGGGATGATCACGTTGGTCAGCGTCTGGAAGCCCGAAGCGCCGCCGTCATAGGCCGCTTCGATCAGCGATTTGTCGATGCGCATCATGGTGTTGAAGATCGGCACCACCATGAACAGCGTGTAAAGATGCACGAAGGCGAGGATCACCGAGAAATCCGAATAGAGCAGCCATTCCAGCGGCTCGTCGGTGATGCCCGCCGAGATCAGCGCCGAGTTGGCCAGCCCGTTGCGCCCCAGAAAGGGGATCCACGAGATCATCCGAATGATGTTCGAGGTCCAGAACGGGATGGTGCACAGCAGGAAGAGCGCGATCTGCCACGTCTGCGTGCGCACATGGAAGGCGAGAAAATAGGCCACCGTAAAGCCGATCAGCAAGGTGCAGGCCCAGACGATCAGCGCGTATTTGATCGTGTTGCCGAACACCCGGTAGGTCACCGGCGAGCCAAAAAGGAAATCGTAGTTTTCCCAGCTGAACGCCGGGATGATCGAAAACTCCGTCGCTTTCCAGAAGCTCACCACGACGATCATCGCGATGGGCAGCACGAGGAAGAAGATCAGCACGAGAGTCAGGGGCGAGGCCAGCAGCCAGCCGGTCAGATGTCGGTTGTTTTCGCCAGCGCGCATGCGGCCTCCGGTCTTTGTGTGGTGCGGCGCACCGCATCAGGGTGCCGCGCCCCGGGCACATCCGGGGCGCGGCGATCTCGGTCAGGACCAAGGTGATAAGGTCAGACCCGAGAGGATCAGGCTGCGATGAACTCGTTCCACTTGCGGACCATGTACTGGTTCTCGTCCATGACGGCGTTCCAGCAGGCCACCGAGCCCATGCGCTCTTCGAACGAGCCGCCGTCGCGGACTTCACCGGCCTGCGCCATGGCGTCGCCGAACGGGTTGGTGATGGTGTCGGTGGCTTCCTTGCCCTCGAACCAATAGCCCCACTCGTTTTCGGACATGAAGTTCTTGGAGGTTTCCGGAACCGCCGAGTAATAGCCCTGACGCATCAGGAAGCCGCCGACCCAGCCGTCGAGGTACCAGTTGATGTACTCATAGGCCGCATCCAGCTCGAGGCCCGAGAGGTTCTTCGACAGCCCGATGCCGCCGCCCCACGAACGGTAGCCTTCCTTCAGCGGCTGGTAGACGCAGTCGATGCCGCGCGATTTCACCGCAGTGATGGCGGGCGACCACATGGACTGGATCACCACCTCGCCCGAGGCCATCAGGTTGACGCTCTCGTCGAAGGTCTTCCAGAAGGCGCGGAACTGACCGGCGCGCTTGGCTTCGGTGAAGATCGCCATGGTCTTGTCGATCTCTTCGCGGGTCATGTTGCCCTTGTCGCCATAGGCGATCTCGCCCATCGCTTCGCAAACCATGGCGGCGTCCATGATGCCGATCGACGAGATGTCGAGGATCGACGCCTTGCCCTTGAACTCGGGGTTCAGCAGCTCGGCCCAGGTCTCGATCGGACGGCCGATCAGGTCGGGGCGGATGCCCAGCGTGTCGGCGTTGTAGATCGTCGGGATGAGGGTCATCCAGTTGGTCTGCTGGTCGGCGAAGGTGGTGCCATCGGGACCGTCGGTGAAGCCCACGGTGTGCGGCGCGGTGCCCTGCGCGATGGTCGACTCGGGCGTCAGCTTGCCGTCTTTGAAGATGCCGACGATCTTGTCGTAGTTCTTGATCTTGCTGACATCCATGGCCTGCAGGTTGCCGGTCGGCCAGACCTTCTTACAGATCCAGTATTCGATGTCGGCGATGTCGAAGCTGCCCGGCTGGGTGGCGGCGCGCTGGGTGACGGCGTCGGAGTCGAGCGCGGTCATCTCGAGCGTGAAGCCGAGGTCTTCCTTCACCTTCTGCGCCACCTCGTTGAGGTTCGACACGCCGGTGCCGAACTGGCGCAAGGTGACGTCCTTGATGTTCTGGGCCCAGATCATCGGCGCCGGGAAGGCGGTTGCCGCACCGGCAGCGGCAGCGCCTTTCAGAAGGCCGCGGCGGCTGAGTTTCTTCGTCGTCATGTCCTAACTCCCTGTGTTGGACTTGTCTTGACCGGACCTTTTCGGCCCTTGTTCACCCCGGCCCCTTCAGGCCGAAAGCGGATGCAGCGCCTGGTCGTCCCAGACCAGGCCCACCCCGTCGCCGGGGGATTTCGGATCAGAGAAGAATTGCTCTTCGGGCACCCAGGCGGTGACGTCCTGATCGCCCGCGGCAAGCACGGTGACCGCCACATGCGCCCCCTGAAACTCTACCGAGGTGACGCGGCCATCCAGCTTGGCGCCCTGCTGCGGCGCGATGCGCGTCAGGTCGTTGCGGATGGCAAAATGGCCTTGCGGCAGCGCCAGCACATTGTGCCCGCCCATGAACCGCGCGACAAACTCGGTCTTGGGGCTGTTGAACACCTCGCGGGCCGGGCCCGCCTGCTCGATCACCGCGTTGTTCATCACCACGATCTCATCGGCCAGCGCCAGCGCCTCGTCCTGCCCGTGGGTGACATGCACGAAGGTGATGCCAAGCTCGCGCTGCAGGCGCTTGAGCTCGGCGCGCATGCGAATGCGCAGGAACGGATCGAGCGCCGAAAGCGGCTCGTCGAGCAGCAGGATCTGCGGCTCGGTGATCAGCGCGCGGGCCAGCGCCACGCGCTGCTGCTGCCCCCCCGAAAGCTGCGACGGCAGGCGCTCGGCAAACTGGGTCATGTCGACCAGCGCGAGCATCTCCATCGCCTTCTTGCGGCGGGTGGCAGCGTCGGTGCCCTTCATCTTGAGGCTGAAGGCGACATTGTCCGCCACCGAAAGATGCGGGAACAGCGCGTAGCTCTGGAACATCATCGCCGTGCCGCGCTTGGCCGGGGGAAGATGCGAGATGTCGCTGCCGCCCAGCACGATCGCGCCGTCGCTGACCGTCTCATGCCCGGCGATCATCCGCAGGGTCGAGGATTTGCCGCAGCCCGAAGGCCCCAGAAGGCAGGCATAGACGCCGGACCCGAAGTGATGGTTGATCGCGTCGACCGCGACGGTATCGCCGTAGCGCTTGGTCAGGCCGACGAGTTCGAGATCGAGTCCTTGGCGCATATGTCCCCCGTAGATCCGCGTGTGTCCGCAGCTTGAGTGCTGACCGATCCTGTCCCCGGCGCTCGTAAAAAACGAAGCGCGGGCAACGTTGCGGCAGGGCAAATTCTTCGTGACGCTGAAATTTTCACCAAAAATCCCCCTTCGTGTGCACTTTTTGATTTCAGATTGTGTACGATCTTACGAAGTTCTACATGCAATCCCCTCGTTGCTTGTGCCACCGGCACGGCTCGGAAAGATTGGTGATCCAAAGGGGAGAGGCCGCGATGACAGCGAAAGAGGCCGCGCCAGCGGGGCGCGGGAAGGGCTCCAAAGGATCGAAGGCGCGGGCCGTGGCCGACGCGCTGACCCTTGCCGTGCACGAGCACCGGCTGGCACCGGGACTGAAGCTGAACGAGGATGAGGTCGGCGAGATCTTCGGCGTGGGCCGCACGATCGTGCGCTCGGCGCTGCAGATGCTGGCCCATGACCAGCTTGTCACCATCGAGCCCAACCGCGGCGCCTTTGTTGCGGCACCATCGATTCGCGAGGCGCGCGAGGTGTTCGAGGCCCGTGCCCTGCTCGAGCCGCGCACCGCCCGCTCTGCCGCCGAGCGCATGACCCCCGAGGATGCCGCAAGGCTGCGACGTCACAACGCCGAGGAACATGCGGCGCTTGATCGCGGTGAATATGGCACTGCAGTACGGCTCTCGGGTGAGTTTCATATCGAGATCGCGCGCATCGCCGATCAGTCGACCATCGCGGATTTCATCACCCAGCTGATCGCCCGTTCGTCGCTGGTGATCGCACTCTACTGGCGCAGACCCAAGGCAATGTGCGAAACTCATGCACATGAGGCGCTGCTCACCGCTCTGGAGGAGGGCGATGGCGCCACGGCGGAGGAGCTGATGAAAGGGCACCTATTGGACCTGCTGTCCTCACTCGACCTGCGCGAGGCTCCGGCCACACCGCAAAGCCTGCGCGAGGCGCTACGGCCATGATGCTGCGCACGATGACCAAGGCCGATCTCGGCCACGCGCTCGACTGGGCGGCCAAGGAGGGCTGGAACCCGGGCCTCGAGGATCTCGATCCGTTCTACGCCGCGGACCCCGAGGGCTTTTTCTGCGCCGAGCTTGGCGGCAACATGGCCGCGGCGATCTCGGTGGTGAACCATACCGACAGCCTTGCCTTCCTCGGGCTCTATCTCTGCGCCCCGGCCTATCGCGGGCAGGGCATCGCCCATGCGCTCTGGCTGCACGCGATGAAACATGCCGGCGACCGCACCATCGGGCTCGACGGCGTGCCCGCGCAACAAGAGAACTACCGCAAGTCCGGCTTCGTGCTGGCCGGTCAGACGAAACGCTTTGCCGGGCGGCTGAGCCGCGGTCCCGGCAAGGGTGTGCAATCCGCCGCCGCCGACGAGCATGCCGCGCTGATCGCCATGGAGGCCAAGGCCTGCGGCTACGCCAAGCCCCGGTTCACCGCCGCTTGGCTGGAACCGGCGCAGACCCGTTTCACGCTGGTGCATCGCGAGGCCGGGAAACCGAACGGCTTTCTCACGCTGCGGGGCTGCCACGAGGGCTGGAAGATCGGGCCGCTCTGCGCGCCCGACCTGACGGTGGCGCAGGCGCTGCTCGAGGCCGCTGCGGCGCATACCGGCGAAGATCAGGTGATGATCGACCTGCCCGCCGAATCCGCCGCGCTGGCGGCGCATTGCCTTGCCATGGGGATGCAGCCGGTGTTCCACACCGCCCGCATGTATCGCGGTCCGGCGCCGCTTGCCGGACGCGGCCAGAACGCGGTGGGCACGCTGGAACTGGGCTGACCCGCTTGCCGATGGCCGCGCCGCCGCTATTTCGGCGCACATGACCGGAACTCAGGAACGCGCAATCGTCATAGGATCGAGCGGCGGCATCGGCAGCGCCCTTGCCGCGGCTCTGGAGACCCGTGGCACCGAGGTCACGCGGCTGTCGCGCCGCGAGCACGGGCTCGACGTCACCGACGAGGCCTCGGTCGAACGGCACCTCGGCGCGCTGGAGGGCAGCTTCGATCTGATCCTCGTCGCCACCGGCGCGCTGTGCCCCGAAGGCGCGGCCCCGGAGAAGACCCTGAAATCGCTCGACCCGGCGCAGGTGATGCAGCAAATGGCGATCAATGCGCTCGGCCCGGCGCTGGTGCTGAAACACGCCATGCGCCTGCTGCCAAGGGACCGCCGCGCGGTCTTTGCCGCGCTCTCGGCCCGCGTGGGCTCGATCGGCGACAACCGGCTGGGCGGCTGGTATTCCTACCGCGCCTCCAAGGCGGCGCTGAACCAGATGATCCGCACCGCTTCGGTGGAACTGGCGCGCACCCACAAGCAATTGGCCTGTGTCACGCTGCATCCGGGCACCGTCGCCACGCCCTTTACCGCCGAATACCTTGGCCGCCACCCCGCCGTGCCGCCCGAAGAGGCTGCGCAGAACCTGCTGTCGGTGCTGGACGGGCTCGGCCCCGAAAAGACCGGGCGCTTTTTCGACTGGGCAGGCAAGGAGGTCGCGTGGTGAGCCGTCTGGTGCTGGTCCTGGGCGACCAGCTTTCGGAAGAGTTGATTGCCCTGCGCCGCGCCGACAAGGCGACCGACGTGGTGGTCATGGCCGAGGTCGCCGCCGAGACCGACTACACCGCCCACCACCCCAAGAAGATCGCGCTGATCTTCGCCGCCATGCGCAAATTCGCCGCCCATCTGCGCAAAGAAGGCTGGGAGGTCCGCTACACCCAGCTTGACGACACCGAGAACGCAGGCTCGATCCCCGGCGAGTTGCTGCGCCGCGCCGAAGAGACGGGCGCCACCGAGGTTCTGGCCACCGAGCCGGGCGAGTGGCGGCTGATCGAGGCTTTGCGCGACACGCCGCTGGACATCACCCTGCTGGAAGACGACCGCTTTCTCGCCTCTCACGCCGAGTTCGAGGATTGGGCCAAGGGCCGCAAGGCGCTGCGGATGGAGTATTTCTACCGCGAGATGCGCCGCAAGACCGGGCTGCTGATGGACGGCGACAAGCCCGAGGGCAGCGACTGGAATTACGACAGCGAGAACCGCAAGCCGCCGCCCGACGGCATCGGCCACGGCGGTCCGATGAGCTTCACCCCCGATGAGACCGTGGAAGAGGTGCTCGATCTGGTCGAAGCGCGGTTTCCCAAGAACTTCGGCACGCTGCGCCCCTTTCATTTCGCCACCGACCGCGGGCAGGCCAAGCGCGCGCTGGCGCATTTCATCCGCCACGCGCTGCCCGAGTTCGGCGCCTATCAGGATGCCATGCTGGACGAGCATAAATACCTCAATCACGCACTGGTCTCGCCTTACATCAACATCGGGCTGCTCTCTGCGCTGGAGGTCTGCGAGGCGGCGGCGGAGGCCTATCGCGCGGGCGACGCGCCGCTCAATTCGGTTGAGGGATTCATCCGTCAGATCATCGGCTGGCGCGAATATGTGCGCGGCATCTATTTCCACGAGGGGCCTGAGTATCCGCGCCGCAACCGCCTCAACCAGCAGCGCGCGCTGCCGTCGCTTTACTGGGGCGCCGAAACCAAGATGCGCTGCCTGTCGAAAGCCGTCGAGCAGACGCGCGACGAGGCCTATGCCCATCACATTCAGCGGCTGATGGTGACCGGGAATTTCGCGCTGATCGCCGGGATCGACCCGGCGGAGGTGCACGAATGGTATCTGTCGGTCTACGCCGATGCCTTCGAATGGGTCGAAGCGCCCAACACCGTGGGCATGAGCCAATTCGCCGACGGCGGGGTGATCGCCTCGAAGCCCTATGTCTCTTCAGGCGCCTATATCGACCGCATGTCGGACTATTGCGGCCACTGCGCCTACAAGGTGAAACAAAAGACCGGCGAGGGCGCCTGCCCGTTCAACCTGCTCTATTGGCACTTTCTGACCCGGCACCGCGAGAGGTTCGAGAACAACCCTCGGATGGGCAATATGTACCGCACATGGGACCGCATGGACGAAGAAAAGCGCGAGACGGTTCTGGCCGAGGCCGAAGCGTTTTTGAAACGGCTGTCGGCTGGCGAGACGGTCTGACCGCCGTGCAGGGGAGCCCAGCGCCGCGCGGGGCGGTGAGGGCGGGATGTGCGTATTTGGAAAGAGAAGAAGATGGACGGGGGCGCGCTGGTCCGGCGCCTGCGAAGCCGCGGGGTCAGGTCTTTTCCAGCTCGCTTTCCAGCTTCAGGACGCGGCCGCCGTCGTCCTGCTCGATCAGGAAGGCCGGCGCGTCCGACGAGCCGTTGCGGGTGATCTTCTCGCCCGAGATCTGCCGGGTCACCTTGCGCTCGAAGCGCTCGGCAATCTTGCCGGTGGCGCTGCCCGCGCCCCAGTTCCACTTCACGATCTCTCCGACCTGAAAGCTGCTCATCGTGTGATCTCCCTTGCTTGACGCAGGGAAAACACGCGGGAGCGCGAGGATGTTCCCTTAGTCGGTCGCGGGCTCGGCAGTGGACTCTTCGGTGGGCTCTTCGGCTGCCGCCTCCGGTGCCTCGTCGGCGGCACCTTCGTCCGGTGCCGCATCCGCTGGCGTCTCGCTGTCCTGCACCGGAGTGTCGGTGGTCAGCACGCCATTGACCCAGTCGCCGGTGCTCTGCTCGCCGGTGGCATAGCGCATGGTGCCCTCGCCCTGCCGTTTGCCGCCCGCGAAATGCCCCTCGTAGACATCGCCATTGGCATAGGTCGCGACGCCCTCGCCCTCGATCTCGCCATCGACCCACGCACCCTCGTAGCTAAAGCCGTCGGGCATGGTGATCTTGCCCTGCCCGTGGCGCTGGCCATCGCGGAAGGCACCGGTGTAAACCGTGCCGTCGGGATAGGTGGCCGTGCCTTCGCCATGGCGCTGACCGTCCTGCCAGTCGCCCTCGTAGCGGTAACCGTCGGGGTAGGTCATCACGCCCGTGCCGTCGTTCCGGGCGTTCTTGAAGCTGCCCTCATAGACCAGCCCGTTGGCGTAGCGCGCGACGCCCGCGCCTTCGATCACCCCGTCGACCCAGTCGCCCTCATAGGTCGAGCCGTCGGGATAGGTGATCTTGCCCCGGCCATTGGCGAGATCGCCGAGGAAGGCGCCCTC
Source organism: Salipiger sp. PrR002 (assembly GCF_010500775.1). Lineage (NCBI taxonomy): Bacteria > Pseudomonadati > Pseudomonadota > Alphaproteobacteria > Rhodobacterales > Roseobacteraceae > Salipiger > Salipiger sp. PrR002. The sequence goes on along the minus strand of NZ_JAAGOU010000005.1, from coordinate 74,239 downwards.
ATAGATCGAACCGTCGGGATAGGTGACCTTGCCCTGCCCTTCGATCTGGCCCGAAACCCAGTCGCCCTCGTAGCGGTAGCCATCCTCGCCGATGAAGGTGCCGGTGCCCTGCCGCTGGTCGTTGTCGAACTGGCCCTCGTAGATGTCGCCATTGGCATAGGTCACCTTGCCCTGCCCTTCGCGGCGGCCGTCCACGAGCTCGCCCTCGTAGATGTCGCCATTGGGCTGGGTGAGCTTGCCGACGCCGTCGATCTGACCCTCGCGCCACGTGCCCTCGTAGATCAGCCCGTCGGGCATGGTCAGCTTGCCCTGACCGTCGCGCAACCCATTGGCCACGCGGCCCTCGTAGACCGAGCCGTCGGGATAGGCGATCTCGGCATTGCCTTGTTTGACGCCGTTCACCCAATCGCCCTCGTAGCGATAGCCGTTGGGGCCGGTCATCACGCCGCGCCCATGGTGCAGCGCATTGCGGAAAGAGCCTTCGTAGCGCATGCCGTTGGCATATTGCATGACGCCTTTGCCGGTGATCTTGCCGTCGAGCCAAGACCCCTCGTAGGTGCCGCCATCGGCAAAGACGATGCGGCCAATGCCCTCGGGCTTGCCCTTGGCGAATTGCCCTTCATAGACCGACCCATTGGGGAAGCGCGCGACGCCCTCGCCGCGAATTTCGCCCTCGACCCAAGCGCCGGTGTACTCATAGCCGTTGGGCATGCGGTAAGTGCCCGTGCCGTGCTGCAGACCGCCCTGGAAGGTGCCCTCATAGACCCCGCCGTCGTCATATTGCTTGGTCTGCACCTCGCCATCCTCGACCTGCGCGAGCGCGGGATATGTCAGCGCGCCGATGGCCGCCGCCGTGAGGATGGTTCTGCCTGAAAGCTTCATGCGAAATCCCTGCCGGACCTTTGCCGGATGCCTGTTGTTTTCCGCCGAAAATCGGCCCCTCTGCCGCCGCGAAACTAAACAACACCCCCTTGGCTGACAATCTCTTTTGCCCTCAGCTTCTTCCCCTCGGGCGTGGTTCTGCTATGTGGGCACGCGGATGTGACCGAAAGGATGGGGCTCATGGCCGACCGTTTCCGCCTGACCATCGCGCAGCTGAACCCGACCGTGGGCGATCTTGCAGGCAATGCCGCCAAGGCAAAGGACGCCTGGGAGAAGGGCCGCGACGCCGGGGCCCAGCTTGTTGCCCTGCCCGAGATGTTCATCGCTGGCTACAACGCGCAGGATCTGCCGAAGAAACACGCCTTCACGCTGGACTGCATGGAGGCGGCGAAGACGCTGGCCGAGGCCTGCGCCGACGGGCCCGCGCTGGCGATCGGCTGCCCGTGGATCGAAGGCACCGAGCTTTACAACGCCTATCTCATCTGCCGCGGCGGGCGGATCGTCACCCATGTGTTCAAGCACCACCTGCCGAACTATGGCGTCTTCGACGAGGTGCGGGTCTTTGACAGCGGCGCCATCGGCGGCCCCTACGCGGTGGGCAACGTGCGCATCGGCTCGCCGATCTGCGAGGACGCATGGTATGAGGATGTGGCCGAGACCCACGCCGAGACCGGGGCCGAGTTCCTGCTGGTGCCCAACGGCTCGCCCTACCGCCGCAACAAGCACGAGACCCGGCTCAACAAGATGGTCGCCCGCGTGGTCGAGACCGGCCTGCCGCTGATCTACCTCAATATGGTGGGCGGTCAGGACGACCAGATCTTCGACGGCGGCTCCTTTGTGCTGAACCCCGGCGGACAGGCGGCACTGCAACTGCCGGTCTTCGAGGAAGAGATCGCGCAGGTCGATTTGGTGCGCACCCCCGAGGGATGGCGCGCCGAGGACGGGCGCTTTGTGCAGCACCCGGACGACATGGAGCAGGATTACCACGCCATGGTGCTCAGCTTGCGCGACTATTGCCGCAAGACCGGCTTCGGCAAAGTGCTGCTGGGCATGTCGGGCGGCATCGACTCGGCGCTGGTGGCGACCATCGCCACCGATGCGCTCGGGGCCGAGAACGTGCGCTGCGTGATGCTGCCGTCGGAATACACCTCCGAGCATTCGCTGGAGGATGCCAAGGCCTGCGCCACCAACCTTGGCTGCCACTATGATTTCGTGCCGATCGCCGAAGGGCGCGAGGCGATCACCAACACGCTGGCGCCGCTCTTTGCCGGGCGCGATGCCGATCTCACCGAAGAGAACATCCAGTCGCGCCTGCGCGGGCTGCTGCTGATGGCGCTGAGCAACAAGTTCGGAGAGATGCTGCTGACCACCGGCAACAAGTCCGAGGTCGCGGTGGGCTATGCCACGATCTACGGCGACATGGCGGGCGGCTACAATCCGATCAAGGATCTCTACAAGACCCGCGTCTTCGCCATCTGCCGCTGGCGCAACGAGAACCAGCGCCCGTGGATGAACGGCCCCGACGGCGAGGTGATCCCCGAGCGGATCATCACCAAGCCGCCCTCGGCCGAGCTGCGCGAGGACCAGAAGGACAGCGACAGCCTGCCCGACTACCCGGTGCTGGACGGTATTCTGGAGATTCTCGTGGACCGCGATGGCTCGATCGCCGATTGCGTCGCGGCGGGCTATGACCGCGCCGATGCCAAGAAGGTCGAGCATCTGCTCTACATCTCGGAATACAAACGCTTCCAAGCCGCTCCGGGCGCGCGCCTGTCGCAAAAGGCCTTCTGGCTCGACCGGCGCTATCCCATCGCCAACCGCTGGCGCGACAACGGCTGAGGCAAGGCGCGGGCCATCTGGCCCGCCGCTACTCCCACCAACGGTCGATGCTGGCGATATCGTCGTCGGACCAGCCGAAATGGTGGGCGAACTCATGCACCGTCACATGGGCGATCAGCGCATCCAGTTCGACATCGCCCCGGTCGCGCCATTCCTGCAGGATCGGCTCGCGGAACAGCCAGACGGTATCGGGATAGGGCGAGGGCCAGCTGCTCGACTTTTCGGTCATCGGCACACCCTCGTAGAGCCCGGTAAGATCGAGCGGATCGTCGATCTGCATCTCTTGCAGAATGTCCTCGGGTGGCCAGTCCTCGACCTGCAGCACCACCTCGGCGGCGGCGGCGCGGAACGGCTCGGGCAGAGCGTCGACCGCGGCGCGGGCCATGGTCTCGAAAGCGGCAAGATCGGGCGCAGTATCGGATGCTGTCATGCAGGGGATATGGCCCCGCGTCGGCGGCGGGAAAAGACCCAAACGGCCCGATCTGGAAGGCGCGCGCAAAACAGCGGGCCGTAGAGCGGGGCCGTGACGCAAAGACAGGTCGTTTTCCGACCTCCACGTCGCATTTGGCGCAGATCCCCCATCTTATCCGCCCTAAAGGCGCGCTTCCGCATTCAGGAGCGCGCGCATGATCACCGTCCACAGCATTCCGCAGGCTTTTTCCGAAGCCGACTGCAGCCGCCTCATCGAGATCTCGCGCAATGCCGAGGCCTCGGACGCGCGCCTTGTGGGCCAGCAGCGCGCGCACAATATGCGCCGCGCCGATCTGGTGTGGCTCGACGATGTGGAAGACACCGGCTGGGTCATGGATCGGATCATCGAACTGGTGCGTGACGCCAACCGATCCGCCTATGACTTCGCGCTGGATGCCTTCGACGAAAGCGCGCAGGTCGCGCGCTATGGTGCCGAGCGTGAAGGGCATTTCGACTGGCATTCGGACATCGGCGAGGGGCGCCTCGCCTCGCGCCGCAAGCTGACCATGGTGGTGCAGCTTTCCGACGAGGGCGCCTATGAAGGCGGCGCGCTGGAACTGATGCCCTCGAACCATGTGGTTGCGGCAAAGAAAGAGCGCGGCACCGCCACGCTCTTTCCGTCCTATATGCTGCACCGGGTCACGCCGGTGACCGGCGGCGAGCGCCATTCGCTGACCATCTGGGCGCATGGGCCAGCCTTCCGCTGACCCATCCCCAACCTAAGGCCCGCGGCCTCAGGTCATCAGCAGTTGGTAGCTGTGCGGCATGTAGCGAAAGCCGTCGCCCTCGGCCTCGACATAGCCCACCGCCGGGAATGGCATGTGGTAGCCGATGAAGGGCGTCTTATCCTCGGCCAGCGTGCCGAAGATCTTGCGCCGCGAACTGGCGGCCAGTTCCTTGTCCATATCAAAGCGCACTTCCCAATCGGGCTTGCCCACCGACCAGACGTAGTGGTTCGCCAGATCGGCGGTCAGCATCAGCTTCTGGCCGCCACTTTCGAGCATGAAGCACATATGCCCCGGCGTATGCCCGGGCGCGAGAACCGAGGTGATGCCCGGCGCCACTTCCTCGCCATTGCCGAGGAAGCTGAACTGATCCTCCAGCGGGCGCACCTTGCTTTCAAAGGTGTCGTTGCCCGCCTCGGTCCAATGGTTCCACTCCTCCTGCCCGGTCAGCAGCGCGGCATTGGCGAAGGTCGGCGTGCCGCCGTCCGAAAGCCCGCCGATATGGTCGCCATGCATGTGGGTGATCACCACATGGGTCACGTCCTCAGGCGCATAGCCCGCCGCTTCGACCGCAGCGGTGATGCCCGCAGGATCGAGCCCGGTGTCGAACAGGATCACCGCGCTGCCGGTGTTGACCAGCGTCGGGGTGAAGAAGAACTGCGCCTTATCGGTGGGAATATGCGCGGCCTTCGAGACCTCGGCGAATTCCTCGTCGCTGGCGTTGAGGCCGAAGGTGCCCTTCGGCTCGGGCACGGTGCGTGTGCCCGCCATCATTGCGGTCACCTCGAAATCGCCCAGCGGCACCCGGTAGGTGCGCGGCACCTGCGGGCCCTGCGCGGGCTGCGCGGCGGCGGGGCGGGCACCGGCTCCGGTCAGCCCTGTGGCGAGCGGCAGCGCCGCGGCGGCGGTCAGTGCATTGCGGCGTGTCATCTTGTTCTTTTCCATGTTCGTCATCCTCTCCTGCTTTGGCCTTCGCCCAAGGGTATGCGAATGGCGGATTCTCCCGTGCGAAAGGGTAGCGCGCGCAGCGCAAGAGGCCACATCCGGGCCCGCCACAGCTCATCACAACCGCGTTTTGCAAACCGTTAAGAAGAATCGCCGTAGCCCCGTTTTCGCAACGAAGATGGAGCCAAAGATGATCCCCGACGCATCCAACCCCTGCTGGCGCCGCGTGCTCAGCTCCGAAGCCGAGCTGTCGGGCGCGGTGCTGGCGACCAAGATCCTCGTCACCCGGCTGCGCCGCGAGGTGAAGGCCAGCCCGGCGCAGATGTCCGGCAAGATCGCCGAACTGCGGGGTTATTTCGAAAAGAACGCCTTTGCGGCGAAGGATATCGCCCTCTTCTGAAAGGACGCGCGATGAAGAACCAGATGATGACCCCCGAGCAGGCCGCCGCAAGGATCGACGCAGGCGCGACGCTGGTGATCGCGGGCGACGAGGAGGTGCTGACCAAGCTGCCCCGCGGGCGCTGGATCGGCGGCACCACGGTCTATTTCATGACCGAGACCGGCGGCCATGTGGACCGCGAGAATGTCTTTGTCACCGAGCTGGAGGCCGCAGAGGACGCCCGCGCCGTGCTTTATGAAGGCGAGGACCTGCCGAGCCTGACCATGGGCCGTTTCGACAACGGGCTGTCGGTGATCCTGATCCCCGCTTTCAGCAAGGCGCATGAAGCCTATGCCATCCACGGCGCGGAATATCCCGGCCTCTTCGATCAGCCGGTCATGGGCTGGATCACCGGGGTGCATCTTGATGAGCTTGCCAGCGCCACGCCGAAGGTGATCGACGGCGCCACCGGCCGCGTGCACCAAGAGGGCGCGCTGGTGCTCCACGTGAAACTCTCCGCCAGACGAAGTGCGAATGTCGAGATCCTCAATCTCTTCACCCAAGACGACAGCGGCCCCGAGATCACCTTCCCCGCCACCGGCTTTGCCGCCGAAACCGCGCGGATCGACGGTAAGGAGGTGGATTTCGCCAAATGGGTCGAGGCGCAGGGCATCGACACCCGGCTGCCGCTGGTGGCCAATTACGCGGGCGCCCTCGTCAATGTCTCGTTCCAGTCGGTCGGACCCGAAGGCGTGGCCTTCTACGCGCCGGTGATCGAAGGGGTCAATTACCGGCTTGCCGCAAGCCCCGGCGACTATGCCACCGTCTTCGCCCATCAGGCGCAGGGCGACGGCGCGCAGGAGCTTTCGTGCAATTGCATCCTCAATTTCCTCTTCGGTGAGCTTCAGGACAAGCGCACCGGCAGTTTCACTGGTCCCGTCACCTTTGGCGAGATCGCCTATGTCCTGCTCAACCAGACCATGGTGCGGCTGCAGTTGCACGAGCAGGACCAAGCCGCGGTCGCCTGAAAGGCCGCGCCTCTCCGGCACCCCCGGTCATCTCTCTCTGGCCGGGGGTTTTCTTAGTTTACAGGGCTTCTGGCGGGCTCAGAGCGCACTGGCGCCACATTGATCCAGCAGGTCGTGGATCATCGCGCGGGTCGACAGGCTCGTGCCCGGCGTGGTGACCGTAGCGCTGGCCGCCGCCGCCCCGAGCGCCAGCGCTTCGGGCGCGCTCAGGCCAGAGGAAATGCCGAAAGCGTAGGCGCCGACGAAACTGTCGCCCGCCCCCACCGCCGAGAGCACCGAAACCTTGGCCGCGCTGACCTGCCAGAGCCCATCGGGCCCGGCCATCACCGAGCCATCGGCCCCGCGCGCAAGGATCACCCGCTCCGCCGCCCCGCGCGCCACCAGTTCCGCGGCAAACCCCGCGGAATCGGCACGGGTCATCAAAGGCCGCCCAGCCAGTTCTTCGGCCTCCAGACTGTCCATCCGCAGCACCGCCGGTGCCGGATCAGTGCCCCGCGCCAGCGCTTCGAGCACCGGCCCAGACGTGTCGACGATGACATAAGCGCCGCGGCCCTTCAGCGCCCGGCACAGCTCGGTCGGGAAATCATCGGGCACCCCCGGCGGCTGGCTGCCGCTGAGCACGACGATCCCGCCCTGCGGCACGGTGCTCGAGATGGCATCAAGCGCGTCCATCACGTCGCCCGCGCTCCAGACCGGGCCGGGCATGACGAAGCGGTATTGCGCGCCGGTCTGACGGTCATGCACGGCAAAGCTTTCCCGCGTCTCACCGGGGGCTTTCATCCGCACCATCGGCAGGCCCAGTTCGGCCAGCGCCGCCTCCAGCCGCATTCCGGTCGGGCCGGAGAGGGCGACGAAGGCCCGCGCCGGGCCACCCAGTTCGGCCGCGAGCCGCGCGACGTTGATGCCGCCGCCACCGGGGTCGATCGCGGGCGCATCGCAGCGCAGCTTCGGACCCGCCTCGACACGGTCGGCAGTGGTCGAAAGATCGAGCGCAGGATTGAGCGTGACGGTCAGAATATCTCTCATAGGGCGGAGAATACACGGGATGCCCGCTCCGCCAAGGGCCGGTGAACTGGACAAACGCCCGCGCTTGTGAAATTGCCACCCGCGTATGCAGGAGGCTAGCATGACCACCACCCGTTTCGCACCGTCGCCCACCGGTCACATCCATGTGGGCAACCTCCGCACCGCGCTGTTCAACTACCTGATCGCGCGCAAAGCCGGCGGCACCTTCATTCTGCGCATCGATGACACCGATGCCGAGCGCAGCAAGGAAGAGTACGTCGACGGCATCAAGCGCGATCTCGAATGGCTCGGTCTGCACTGGGACAAGACGGAGCGACAGAGCGCGCGGCTGGACCGCTACCACGCCGCCGCGGACGAACTGCGCGAGATGGGCCGCTTCTACGAGGCCTTCGAAACCCCGACCGAGCTGGACCTCAAGCGCAAGAAGCTGCTCAACATGGGCAAGCCGCCGGTCTACGACCGCGCCGCGCTGGATCTGTCCGAGTCCGAGAGGGACGCGCTGCGCGCAGAGCGTGGCAACGGCGTGTGGCGCTTCAAGCTGATCCAGGAACGGATCGACTGGAATGACGGCATCCTCGGCGACATCTCAATCGACGCCGCCTCGGTGTCGGACCCGGTGCTGATCCGCGGCGACGGGCAGATCCTCTATACGCTGGCCTCGGTGGTCGACGACATGGACATGGGCGTCACCAATATCGTGCGCGGCTCGGACCACGTCACCAACACCGCGACGCAGATCCAGATCATCGAGGCGCTCGGCGGCACCGCCCCCGGTTTCGCGCACCACTCGCTGCTCACCGGTCCACAGGGCGAGTCGCTGTCCAAGCGTCTTGGCGTGCTGTCGATCCGCGATCTGCGCGAAGCGGGCGTCGAGCCCGAGGCGCTGCTGTCGCTGATGGCCCGTCTGGGATCGAGCCAGCCGGTGGAACTGCGCACCTCGCTGGACGAGATCGCCGAAGGCTTCGAGCTGAGCCAGTTCGGCTCGGCCCCGACGAAGTTCGACGAGCATGACCTTTACCCGCTGACCGCGCGCAAGCTGCACCAGCTGCCACTGCAGGATGTGGCCGAAGAGCTGACCGCGATCGGCGTGCCCGCCGAGAAGCAAGAGCTGTTCTGGGGCGTCGCCCGCGACAACATCACCACCCGCAAGGATATCCCCGGATGGTGGGCGCTGTTCCGCGACGGTGCCGAGCCGCTGATCGCCGAAGAGGACCGCGACTTCATCGCCGAGGCGATGGCGCTGCTGCCCGAGGGGCCCTACACACGCGACACGTGGGGCGAATGGACCAAGACGGTGAAAGAGGCGACGGGCCGCAAGGGCAAGGGGCTCTTCATGCCGCTGCGCAAGGCCCTCACCGGTCTCGAGCGCGGGCCGGAGATGGCCGACGTGCTGCCGCTGCTGGAGAAGATCCCGGCGAAAGATCTGGCGAAGTAAGCGCCGCTCCATCGAAATACAAAAAGGCGGGCCCTCGGGTCCGCCTTTTCTCTTTTTACGCCTAGCCTCACCAGTCGCAGCGGGGCAGCGTCTGCCCATCCCACGGGCAGGCGCTCGCCCTACGGCTTCGCGTTTGATTTCGGGCTAAACGTCCTCCCGCTTTCCCGCCAGCCACGCCTTGTCGGCGTCTACGGTGAAGGCGGCCTCGGCATGGGCGAAGGCGTAGGCGCGGGTGTCTTCGGCGGCGGCGGCCAGCGCGGGCCAGTCGGCGCGGCGCAGCACATTCATCGCGGTCAGCACGCAGCCGATCACCTCGGGCCGGGCCGCGCCGTCGCGGATCAGCGGGTAGAACCCGTCTTCCACCAGATGCGCCGGGTTGAGCGGCGCCATCTGCACATGCGGAAACTCTGGCGGTCCCTCCTCCGGTCGCCCGAGCCCGAACAGCATCCGCTCGAGCCGCTGCACCACGTCGATCGCCGTGCCCGGATCGTTGACCGCAGGCGACAGCGCGCGCAGCGCGATCTCGTTCATCACCATGACGCCATAGCGGGCGTCCTGCTCCATGGTGCGCTCTTCGCCGAGGGTGAAACACTCGCAGATCTCCTCGGCCTCCACATGCCCGCCGGAGATTTGGCCCAGTGGCATCCCCGGCACGAGATGTGCGCCCGGATGGGCGGTGACGCGAAAGATGGCCTCGCGCTCGGAGAGCTTTTCCTCCAGCGCCTCAAGATTGATGTATTGCACGTAGCCCGCCTTGGTCGCGGGCACTTCGCGGGCGTCCGACGGCAGCGCGTGATCGGGACGGGCCGCACCCAGCGAGGGGCGGCTCATTGCGCGTTCAAGTGGCGGCAAGGCGCTGTTTTCGACCCGCTGCAGCGTGTGATCCATGCTGCCCATCACGCTCAGATGGCCGATCCAGCGCAGCATGGCGACGATCACCGTGACGATGCTGCCGATGGTCAGGAAAAAGATCACCACCGCCGAGGCCTCGGAATAGAAGCCCGCGTTGAACAGCACCAGAGAGGTTAGCGAAAAGAGGAAGGTTCCGGTGAAAGCCGCAAGAGCGGTCTGCGCCGTGCTGTCCTCGAGGTGCAGCCGGTAGGCGCGCGGCGTCGCCTGACTGGCCGCCGACTGGAAGGCCTGCACCATGACCGACAGCGAAAACGTGGTCACAGTCAGCATGGTGGTGGCGAGGATCTGCAGGATCGGCGTCACCGCATCGGCTCCGAAGCGATCCTGCCAGTCCTCGGGGATCAGCGGCTGCAACACTGGCGCCAGCGCCACCGCGACCAGCGCCAGAAGCGCCCCGAAGAGCACCCGCACCCCAAGCCGCTTCGACAGCCGGTAGAGCAGCAGCAGCCAGCGCGGGGTCATCGGCTGAACACCTGCGCCCCGACATCACGCAGCGCCGCATCGACAAAGCCGCGCTCGGCGTCGCTGAGGCTCTGCGCGCGCGGGTAAAGCGGTGCGGCGCGGTCGTTCAGGAACGGCACCCGCCAGTCGCCGGTGCTGGCCAGAAAGCGCTCGGCGCCCTCTTTGCCAAACTCACCAAGATAGCCCTGCAGCACCACGTCGAGATAGCTCAGCAGCACCGGGTGATCGGTGTCGGGCGGCAGGCGGTCCGCCTCGGGCACCACGTAGATCGCCAGCTCTTCGACGGTGGGAGCCTCATGCCGCACATCGGCGCGGGCATCGGTGCGGTCATAATCGGCTTCGCGCTGGTCGAGGACGGCCCAGCCCTCGCCGGTGACCGGTGCAATCAGCCCTTCGATCTCGGATCCCGCATCGCGCGAGACGGTCAGCAGCGAGACCGGACGGCCCGGCACCCGCGCCCAGACCCGGCGCCATCCTTTGGCAACGGCCTTGTGCGCGGGATCGAAAGCGTGGGTCCTGCGGTTGACCAGCGAGCCGTAGCCGAAAAAGAATGATGTGCTCATTTCTCGTCTTTTCTTTCTTCAAATTGATGTGAGTCAATCCGCGCTTTTCCCCGGCCCTGTATTTAACCCGGCAATCATTCAAAGCGAGGGCTTTTCCCGTGCGTGTGACCAAGAGAACGAATATTGCAATCCGTGTCCTGATGCACTGCGCGGCAAATTCTGGCCGCCTTGTGACCAAATCTGAGATTGCAAAGTGCTGCAATGCCTCGGAAAATCACCTCGCGCAGGTGATCAACCAACTGGCGCAACTGGGGTATCTCAGCACCCATCGCGGCCGCAACGGCGGGCTCGAACTGGCCCGGCCTGCCTCGGAGATCCAGATCGGCGACGTGTTCCGCACACTCGAATCGCCGGTGCCGCTGGCCGAATGCTTTGCCGACGCCGACAACACTTGCCCGCTGACCGAGGCCTGCCGCCTGCGCATCGCGCTCACCGAGGCCGCAAACGCCTTCTATGCCACGCTCGATCCGATCACGCTGGATGCGCTGGTGTGCGACAATGCTCCGCTGATCGACATTCTGGTGCCGGGCAAGGCCTGTTCGGTGCCGCGCACCGCAGGCGCGCTTGCGGCCACTGCGTAACTGTCGTAATCTCCCGCCACCGTGATGGGAGAACCGGCCTTGCCGGTGCCGAAGGAGCAACCGCCCCCGGAAACTCTCAGGCCAAAGGACCTTCACGGCAGAAAGACTCTGGAGAGAGGCGCCCCGGCGCCCGCCGAAGGGATAACGATCTCAGGCGAAAGGACAGAGGGGGCATTTCGAGCGCGGAGAAGATCCGTGCGGGAAATGCCCGGGGCCTTGCGCCTGTCCGGGCCGAAGGGATCGGGAGCGCATGGACGAGCTGAAACGCACGCCACTACATGATTTGCACGTCGAACTGGACGCCAAGATGGTGCCCTTCGCCGGTTACGAGATGCCGGTGCAATACAAGCTCGGCGTTCTCAAGGAACATCTCCACACGCGCGACAAGGCCGGGCTGTTCGACGTCAGCCATATGGGTCAGGTGATCCTGTCGGGCGCCGATGTAGAGAGCATCGCTCTTGGCCTCGAGACGCTGGTGCCGGTGAATATCGCCGGGCTGAAGGAAGGCCGCCAGCGCTATGGCTTCTTCACCAATGAAGACGGCGGGATCGAAGACGATCTGATGATCGCCAATCGCGGCGATCACCTCTTCGTCGTGGTCAACGCCGCCTGCAAGACCGAGGATATGGCGCGGATGCGCGCGGGCCTCGAGCCCAAGGGCATCACCGCCAAGCTGCTCGGCGACCGCGCGCTGCTGGCGCTGCAGGGCCCGGCTGCCGAGGCGGCGCTAGCCACGCTGAACCCGGCGGTGCGCGAGATGCGCTTCATGGATGTGGCGACGGTCGAGCTTTGCGGCGCCGAGTGCTGGATTTCGCGCTCGGGCTACACCGGCGAGGATGGCTACGAGATCTCTGTGCCCGAGGAGAAGGCCGAGGAGCTCGCCCGCGCACTGCTGGCGCATGAGGATGTGGAGCCCATCGGCCTTGGCGCGCGCGACTCGCTGCGTCTCGAAGCCGGGCTGTGCCTTTACGGCCATGACATCGACAGCACCACCACCCCCGCCGAGGCGGCTCTGCCCTGGGCGATCCAGAAGATCCGCCGCACCGGCGGCGATCGCGCGGGCGGCTTCCCCGGTGCCGAGAAAATCCTATCCGAGCTGGAAAACGGCGCGCCCCGCGCCCGCGTGGGCCTGCGCCCCGAGGGCCGCGCGCCGATGCGCGAAGGGGTGGAGATTTATGCAGATGAGACCGGCGGCACCCCGATCGGCCACGTCACCTCGGGCGGTTTTGGCCCCAGCGTCGGCGCACCGGTCGCCATGGGCTACGTGGGGATTGACCACGCCGCCCCCGGCACCAAGCTATTCGGCGAGGTGCGCGGCAAGCGCCTCGCCGTCGAAGTGGCCGAGATGCCCTTCGTGACCCAGACCTACAAACGCTGAGACAGACAGGGACAGCACGATGAAATTTACCGAAGAGCACGAATGGCTCCGCGTCGAGGGCGATGTTGTCGTCGTCGGCATCACCGCGCATGCAGCCGAACAGCTGGGCGATGTGGTGTTCGTGGAACTGCCCGACGAGGGCACCACGGTGAGCAAGGATGACGAAGTGGTGGTGATCGAGTCGGTTAAGGCCGCCTCCGACATCCTCGCCCCGCTCGATGGCGAGATCGTCGAGGTGAACGCGCCGCTGGCCGATGAGCCGTCGAAGGTCAACGACGATCCCGAGGGCGAAGCCTGGTTCTTCAAGATGAAGATCGAGGACCTCTCGGCGCTCGACGACTTCATGGATGAAGCCGCCTACAAGAACTTCATCGGCTGATCCCCTGCCCGGCGCCGCGCCTGCGGCACTGCCGGGCGGATGCGAATTTGAAGAACAATGAAAGGGGCAGGGCCGCGCCTTGCCCCCTCTTCCCTGCTGAACCTTGCTGTTTCTGGACGGATCGACATGGCCTTCACGCCCACAGACTACCTGCCGTATGACTTTGCCAACCGCCGCCACATCGGGCCCTCGCCCAAGGAGATGGCGGATATGTTCGAGGTGCTGGGGGTCAAGGACCTCGACGCGCTGATCAAGCAGACCGTGCCCGCCGGCATCCGGCAGGCGGATGAGCTCGAGCTTGGCAAGCCCATGTCCGAGCGCGAGATGCTCTGGCACATGCGCGAGGTCGCATCGAAGAACAAGGTTCTGACCTCGCTGATCGGTCAGGGCTACCACGGCACGGTGACCCCGCCCGCGATCCAGCGCAACATCTTCGAGAATCCCGCGTGGTACACCGCCTACACGCCCTATCAGCCCGAGATCTCGCAGGGCCGCCTCGAGGCGCTTCTGAACTACCAGACCATGGTGTCGGACCTGACCGGCCTCGAGATCGCCAACGCCTCGCTGCTTGACGAGGCCACCGCCTGCGCCGAGGCGATGACCATGGCGCAGCGTGTGGCGAAGTCGAAGGCCAAGGCCTTCTTCATCGACGAGAACTGCCACCCGCAGAACATCGCCGTGATGCAGACCCGCGCCGCGCCGCTCGGGATCGAGATCATCATCGGCAGCCCCGATGCGCTGGACGCCGAACAGGTCTTTGGCGCGATCTTCCAGTATCCGGGCACCTATGGTCATGTGCGCGACCTCACCGCCGAGATGGAGGCGCTGCACGCCGCCAAGGCGATCGGCATCGTCGCCGCCGACCCGATGGCGCTCTGCCTGCTGAAAGAGCCGGGCGCGATGGGCGCCGATATCGCCGTGGGCTCGACCCAGCGCTTTGGCGTGCCGCTCGGCTATGGCGGCCCGCACGCCGCCTATATGGCCACCAAGGACGCCTACAAACGCTCGATGCCGGGCCGCATCGTCGGCGTGTCGATCGACAGCCACGGCAACCGCGCCTACCGCCTCGCCCTGCAAACCCGCGAGCAGCACATCCGCCGCGAGAAGGCCACCTCGAACGTCTGCACCGCGCAGGCGCTGCTGGCAGTGATGGCGGGCTTCTACGCGGTGTTCCACGGCCCCGAGGGGCTGAAGGCCATCGCGCAGCGCATCCACCGCAAGACCGCCCGCCTCGCGCGCGGGCTGGAAGAGGCTGGCTTCAAGGTCGAGCCCGAGACTTTCTTCGACACGATCACCGTGGACGTCGGCCTGCTGCAGCAGGGCGTGCTGCGCGCCGCCGTGAAGGAAGGCATCAACCTGCGCAAGGTGGGCGAGACCCGCGTCGGCATCACGCTTGACGAGACCACCCGCCCGGCCACCATCGAGGCGGTCTGGCGCGCCTTCGGCCTGCTGCGCAAGGACGAGGATTTCGCCCCGCACTACCGTCTGCCCGAGGCTTCGCTGCGCAGCAGCAGCTACCTCACCCACGAAGTGTTTCACATGAATCGTGCCGAGACCGAGATGATGCGCTACATGCGCCGTCTCGCCGACCGCGATCTGGCGCTGGACCGGGCGATGATCCCGCTCGGCTCCTGCACGATGAAACTCAACGCCGCCGCCGAGATGATGCCGGTGAGCTGGCCCGAGTTCGGCTCGCTGCACCCCTATGTGCCCGAGGATCAGGCGCTTGGGTACAGGCAGATGATCGACGATCTGTCGGACAAACTGTGCAAGATCACCGGCTATGACGCCTTCACCATGCAGCCGAACTCCGGCGCGCAGGGCGAATACGCGGGCCTGCTGACCATCGCCTCGTGGCAGCGCGAGCGCGGCGAGGGCCAGCGCAACGTCTGCCTGATCCCGGTCAACGCCCATGGCACCAACCCCGCCTCGGCGCAGATGGTCGGCTGGAAGGTCGTGCCGGTGAAATGCGACGAGAAGGGCTCGATCGACCTCGTGGACTTCCGCGCCAAGGCCGAGCAGTACAGCGAAACGCTGGCGGCCTGCATGATCACCTACCCTTCGACCCACGGCGTCTTCGAGGAGACGGTGCGCGACGTCTGCGCGATCACCCACGAGCACGGCGGGCAGGTCTATATCGACGGCGCCAATATGAACGCCATGGTGGGCCTCTCGCGCCCCGGCGATCTGGGCGGCGACGTCAGCCACCTCAACCTGCACAAGACCTTCTGCATTCCGCATGGCGGCGGCGGCCCCGGCATGGGTCCGATCGGCGTGAAGGAGCACCTCGTGCCGCATCTTCCGGCGCATCCGCTGGAAGAGGGCATCGCGGGCCCGGTCTCCGCCGCGCCCTTCGGCTCGCCCTCGCTGCTGCCGATCTCCTGGGGCTACATCCAGATGATGGGCGGCGCGGGGCTGACGCAGGCGACCCGCGTGGCGATCCTCAACGCCAACTACATCGCAACCCGCCTCGCCGGATCCTATGAGGTGCTCTACACCGGCCTTGAGGGCCGCGTGGCGCATGAGTGCATCATCGACATCCGCCCCTTCGGCGACAGCGCCGGGGTGACCGTGGACGATGTGGCCAAGCGGCTGATCGACTGCGGCTTCCACGCGCCGACCATGAGCTTCCCGGTCGCGGGCACGCTGATGATCGAGCCGACGGAGTCGGAGACCAAGGCGGAGCTTGACCGGTTCTGCGATGCCATGCTGGCGATCCGCGAGGAGATCCGCGCCATCGAAGAAGGCAAGGCCGACGCCGAGAACAACCCGCTCAAGCACGCGCCTCACACGATGGAAGACCTCGTGCGCGACTGGGACCGGCCCTACAGCCGCGAACAGGGCTGCTTCCCGCCGGGTGCCTTCCGGGTCGACAAATACTGGCCGCCGGTCAACCGCGTCGACAACGTCTGGGGCGACCGCAACCTGACCTGCACCTGCCCGCCGATGAGCGATTACGCCGAGGCGGCGGAGTAAGGCGGAGAGGGCAGGAGCGAGGGGCGCTGCCCCTCGCGCTCCCCGGGATATTTAAGTCTAGACGAAGCACAAGCGCCCCCCTCTTCGTCTAGATGAAAATATCCCCGCCGGAGGCACGCCGCAGGCGTCCAAAGCACGTCCAAAGCAAAAGGGTGGGACCTAAGGTCCCGCCCTTTTCGCGTCGCATGGTGCAGGGTCAGCCCTCGGCAGGGGTCTCGAGCAGGAAGGAGAAGGCATCGCGGATGCGCTCCCATGTTTCCTTGTTCGACGCGCAGAGCAGCACGCCGTCGCGCGTGGCGGCGTTGTATTCCGAGCCATCGAGCATCGCCACATGGCCCCCGGCACAGCGCGAGATCAGCGCCCCCGCCGCATGGTCCCAAGGCGTCAGCCGCGCCGAGAAGAGGAAATCCACCGAGCCTTGCGCGAAGAGCCGGAACTCATGCGCCGAGCAGCGCAGCGTGTGGCTGCGCTCGAACAGCGGCAGCGCCGCGCCGACCTGCGCGCGCTTGTCCTCGGGCATCAGGTAGAAGGGGATGAAGCCCTGCAACTCCTCGAGCTTGCCGCCCGCCGAGACCGATACATGGCGGGTAAGGCGGCGCTTGGGGAGAAGCATCTTCGCCTCGCCGCCGATCTCGGCCACCATCACGTCGTCCATGATCGGATCGTAGATCATCCCGAAGACCGGCACGCCAAAGCGCGTGGCCGACAGGATGATGCCGAAGGTCGAGAGGCCATGCGCGTAGTTCCACGTGCCGTCCACCGGGTCGATGGTGAAGGCCAGCTCCGCATCGCCGATCTTGTCACGGATCTCGGGGTGTTCCGCCACCGCCTCTTCACCGACGATCAGCGCGTGCGGATACATGCGCTGAAGGCCGCGCGCGATCATCGCCTCGGCACCCTTGTCGGCGGCGGTCACCAGATCCTGACGGCCGGTCTTTTCCGACACCTCGCTGGGATCGAGCGACCGGAAACGCGGCAGGATCTCGGTTTTCGCCGCGCGCCGCAGCAGGTTGAGAATGCTGGTGCGCTGTGCCTGCGAGATCGGGGCCGAGATCGGCATAGGCAGGGAATCGGTCATGGGAGGGAGGTCCGTCCTTTGCAGCCATAGGTCGCTATTGAAGTGCCAGCCCCTGCCCCGAGGTTCAAGCCAGCTGTTTGCACACCAGCGAAATGCCCCTATTCGCGGGCACGCAGCACTCTTGCCGGTCGTGCCGAGAGCGGCCGCCATGCGAAGGCGAGGCCCGCCAGCAGCGTCGCCAGCGCGCCGCCAAGGATGATCCCGAGCGCCGAGCCCCACATCACGTCGAACCGCGTTTCCATCAGGAAGTGACTCACCGCCCAGCCCCCAAGGAGGCCCGCGGCCAGTGCCACCACGCCCGCCGCCGCGCCCAGCAGCGCCGAGCGCAGCGCGAAGCTGCGCAGGATGCGCCCGCGCGAGGCACCGAGGGTCTTGAGCACGGCCGCCTCGTAGCTGCGCGCCGCCTCGCCCGCCGAAGCCGCGCCGATCAGCACCAGAAACCCGGTGAGCAGCGTCGCGCCCGCGCCCCAGCGGATCGCACCGGCGACGCCTTCGAGCAGCTCGGACACGCGGTCGATGGCGTCGCGCACCCGGATCGCGGTGATATTGGGATAGGCATCGGCCAGATCGCGCAGGATCTGCGCCTCGGCCTGCGGCTCGGCGTAGACCGTGGAAATCCACGTATGCGGCGCCCCGGCCAGCGCAGCGGGGTTCAGCGTCATGACAAAGCCGATCCCGGCGGTCGAGAAGTCCACCTCGCGAAAGCTGGTGATCTCGGCGGTGATGTCGCGGCCAAGGATGTTGACGGTGATCTCATCGCCAAGGTTCAGACCCAGTTCCTCGGCTTCCTCAGCGGCAAAGCTGACCTGCGCCGGGCCGCTGTAATCCTCGGGCCACCATGCGCCTTCGGTGATTGTGGTGCGCTCGTCCGGCGCGGCGGCATAGGTGATGCCGCGATCCCCTCGTACCACCCAGTGATCGCCCGCCACCTGCTGCGCATCCTGCCCGTTGATCCGTGTGACCACGCCGCGCAGCATCGGCGCAGTGTCGACCCGGCTGACCGCCGGATCATCGGCGAGCCGGGCGCGGAAACCCTCGATCTGATCCGGCTGGATGTCGACAAAGAAATACGACGGCGCCACCTCGGGCAGATCGCGCGAGATCGAGGCCCGCAGGTTGCCGTCGATCTGGCCGATGGCGGCCAGCACCGACAGGCCAAGCCCCAGCGACAGCACCACCGAGGCCGCGGTCTCGCGCGGGCCGCCAATGGCCGAAAGCGCCCATCGCAGCGCCGGGCGGCCGCGCGCCAGCGGCGCGGCGCGATGCGCCAGCCAGCGGATCGCGGTGGCGGCAAGCGCGAGAATGACCAGCGCGGCGAGCAGCCCGGCGGCGGTCCAGAGCGTGACCTGCGGGTCGCCCGAGAACAGCGTCGCCGCCCCCACAAGCGCCACCAGCAGCAGCAGCGTCGCGACCACATAGCGCGGCGCGGGCAGGCCCTTGGCGCTGTCGAGCGCATCGCGGAACAGCGTAGCGGCGCGCACTTCTTCGGTGCGGGCGAGCGGCCAGAGGGTAAAAAGCAGCGCGGTGAGCGCGCCGTAAAGCGCCGCCTCGGCCAGCGGGCCGGGGTAAAGGGTGAAGACCACCGGCACCGGCAGCGCGCTGGCGATGATCGGCGCAAAGAGCAGCGGCACACCCGCGCCGAGGATCAGCCCAAGCGCGATGCCGACCAATGACAGCGCGCCGATCTGCAGAAAGTAGGTCAGAAAGATCGTGCCGCGCGTCGCGCCCAGCGTGCGCAGCGTGGCGATGACCGAGGTCTTGCGCGCCAGATAGGCCCGCACCGCCGCCGACACACCAATGCCCCCCACGGCAAGCCCCGAAAGCCCCACCAGCACAAGAAACCGCCCAAGCCGCTCGACAAAGCGGGCAATCCCCGGCGCACCATTGCGCGCATCGCGCCAGCGAATGCCGGTGTCGCGGTAACGGGCCTCGGCTTCGGCCTTCAGCGCATCCAGATCGCTGCCCGGTGGCAGCAGCAGGCGATACTCGGATTCGTAAAGCGAGCCCGGCGCCAGCAATCCGCTGCCCTGCAGATCGGAGGTCCGCACCAGCGTGCGTGGGCCAAGGCCAAAGCCGTCGCCCGCGTCGTCCGGCTCGCGGGTGATCACTGCCGAGAGGGTGAACTCCTGCGTGCCGAGCCGGAAGCTGTCACCCGGCTGCAGCCCCAGACGGTCGGCCAGCACCGGAGCCATCACCGCGCCGGGCCGTCCCTCCGCACCGTCCAGCGCCTGCGGCAGCGGCATCGGCGGGTCCAATTCCATTTGCCCGAGAAGCGGATAAGCGTCATCGACCGATTTCACCTGCGTCAGACCGCGCTCGGTCTCGCCGTCGCGGGTCACCGTGGCCATTGATCGGAAATCGGTGATCTCGGAAATCTTGGTGGAGATGCTGCCGAGCCAGTCCAGCTCGTCCTCGGTGGCGAAACGGTAGGTGAACTCGGCCTGCGCATCGCCGCCAAGCAGCACCGCGCCCTGATCCGACAGCCCGGCCTCGATCGCCGTGCGCACCGAGCCGACGCCCGCGATGGCGGCGACGCCGAGCGCGAGGCAGGCGATGAAAATGCGAAACCCATGCACACCGCCGCGCAGCTCGCGGCGGGCAAAGCGGGCGGCAGTCGCCAGACTCATTCAGCCGCCCTTTCCGCGCCGCGCGCGTGGGCGGTATCGACTCGCCCATCGGTCAGCCGCACCACGCGGTCGCAAAGCTCGGCCAGCCGGTTCGAGTGGGTCACCAGCACCAGCGTCGCGCCATGTTCGTCGCGCAGGCCAAAGAGCAGGTCCATGATCGCCTGCCCGGTGGAGCCGTCGAGATTGCCCGTCGGCTCGTCCGCCAACAGGATCTGCGGACGCGGCGCCGACGCCCGGGCCAGCGCCACGCGCTGCTGCTCGCCGCCCGACATCTGCGAAGGGTAATGACCAGCACGGTGCCCGAGGTTGACGCGCTCCAGCTCGGCCTCGGCGCGGGCAAAGGCATCCTTATGCCCCGCAAGCTCCAGCGGCGTCGCGACATTTTCGAGCGCGGTCATCGTGGGAATGAGATTGAACGACTGAAACACCACGCCCATGTGATCGCGGCGGAAGCGGGCCATGCGGTCCTCGTCCATGCCGGTCAAATCTTGTCCCAGCACCTCGACGCGGCCCGAAGTCGCGCTTTCCAGACCGCCCATCACCATCAGAAGCGAGCTTTTCCCGGAACCCGACGGCCCGATCAGCCCCAGCGTTTCGCCACGCCGGACATCCATCGAGATTCCGTGAAGGATTTCGACCGGACCGGCATTGCCCCTGAGACTGAGAGTGACATCATTGAGGGCAATCATAGGATCGGTCATGGAAAGGCCTTTGCGGAAAATGGCACGTTCAAAGACATATGGGGGTTTTGCCCTGCTCAGCAAGGCTGCGGTCTGCCTCACTTTTCTGACAAATCCAATTCCGGCCCTCGCAACCGAAGTGCTCGCGCTCGGTGACAGTCTCACGCAGGGCTACGGTCTGCCCGCGCCCGACGGGCTGGTGCCGCAACTGCAGGCGTGGCTGAGCGCGCAGGGCCATGAGGTCACCATCGTCAATGGCGGCGTCTCCGGCGATACAACTGCGGGCGGGCTGTCGCGGGTGGCGTGGTCGCTGACGCCCGAGATCGATGCGATGATCGTCACGCTGGGCGGCAACGACATGCTGCGCGGGCTCGACCCTGCGGAGGCAAAAAAGAACCTCGCGGGGATTCTGCAGGAGGCGCAATCGCGGGACCTGCCGGTGCTGCTGGTGGGGATGAGCGCGCCGGGCAACTACGGGGCCGACTACAAGGCCGAGTTCGACGCGATCTATCCCGCGCTGGCCGAGGAGTACGGGACGTTGCTGTTCGAGGATTTCTTCGCCGGGCTGCGCGAGGACGGTCAGATGCCCGCAGATGCCACGGCGATGATGCAGGGGGATGGCATTCACCCCAATGCCGACGGCGTCGTCAAAGTGGTCGAGGCATTGGGCCCGAAGGTCGAGGAGCTTATCGCGCAGACTGGCGACGACTGAGCGCGCTGTGACTGAGCGGGCTGGCGGCGCGCCGATCCGTGCAGGGAATCACCCGCGCACGGCTTGCGTCAAGTTCAGGAGCGGACGGTCTCGGCGGTTGCCGGGCGCAGCACGGTGCCGCAGAGCCCCGCGTAGATGATCGGCAGAACACCGACGACGAGGCTGACCGAGAAGTAAAGGCCGATTGCGTTCAGCAGCGAGGTATCGAGGAAGATCCAAGAGAAGAGACCGCAGAGAAATCCGAAGATGCTGCCGGCCATGATCGCCACAATCGCCATACTCTCATCCTTCGTTACAAAGCGCCCGGCTCGTCGGGGCCACGCTGGTACAAGGAAATTTTTGGCAGCGGATTCGGGCTCGAATGTGGCGGCCAGACTGTCTAAATGCGGCAATTTGCGGGTGTTTGTCTGGCTCGACGCTTCTTTGAAGGCGCTGTAAACCGTCTAAAAACAACGAGGGCGGCCCTATCTGGACCGCCCATCGACGCGCGTCGCGCCGGCAATCACGAGGATCGCTGGCGCTCGCCGGGCTCGGACAGCGCTCAGAGCACGGTGACCTTGGTGCCGATCGGCACGCGCTGGTAAAGGTCGATGACATGCTCGTTCAGCATGCGGATGCAGCCGTTGGAGACCGAGCGCCCGATCGAGTCCGGCGCGGTGGTGCCGTGGATGCGGAAGAACGTATCGCGGCCGTTCTGGAACAGATAGAGCGCGCGCGCCCCAAGCGGGTTCTGCGGACCGCCGGGCTGGACATAATCATTGTCTCTGAACCGCGAATAGGTCTGCGGCTCGCGCTCGATCATCTCATCGGTCGGGCGCCACGTGGGCCATTCCTTTTTGACCTGAATCACCGCGTTGCCGGTGAACTCGAGGCCGGCCTTGCCGACGCCCACGCCATAGCGCAGTGCTTGGCCCGGCGCGGTCACGAAGTACAGGAAATGCGCCCGCGGCATGATCAGGATTTGCCCCGGTTCGAGGTCCTGCCGGATGCCGACGGATTGCGGCTCGAATTTCTGTTCGAGGGCGAAAGCGGCTCCCGGCGCTGCGGTGGCCAGTGCCGCGCCCGCGGTGGCCGTGGTGACGAAAGTACGGCGGGTGATCATGGGCACCTCTCTTGGTTTGTTCTTCGAGCATGGGAATTGTGGCCTCGCCACGCGCGAATTCAATGGGTTTGACTCAAGGGGATTGTCACGATTGCGCAGAGAACACATATCAGACGAAACGAATGTATGGAGATCACGAAATGGTCAAGCTTGTCTGCCTCGATTGTGGCCAGACCAACCGCGTCCCGCAAGACCGACTTGGCTCCGGCCCGAAATGCGGCACCTGCGGCGCAGGGCTGATGGATGGGAAGGCCCATGAAATCGACGATGCGACGCTCGAAAAGGCGATCCGCACCGACGACGTGCCGTTGGTCGTGGATTTCTGGGCGCCGTGGTGCGGCCCCTGCCGGATGATGGCGCCGGAATATTCCAAGGCCGCCGCCGCGCTGAAAGGCCGCTCGCGGCTGGTGAAGCTGAACACCGAGCAGCACCAGCGTGCCTCGGCGAAATTCGGAATTCGCGGCATTCCGACGCTGATCGCCTTCGGCAAGGGTCGCGAGGCGGCGCGGCAGTCCGGCGCGCTCCCCGCCGCGCAAATCGAGGCCTTTGCCAACCAAGTGCCCGCCGCCAAGGGCTGACTGGGTGGCGGGGTCGCGGACCTTTTCTGGTGCGGATCGCGCGGCCTTAAGGTGCGCGACTCGCTTCATTTCCCAAAGGTCCCAGCACCCTAGAGACCTCAAAGGCGTGCCGCCCAGTGGCACGCCCGCTGAGTCTCCCCCTTCTAGTTCTTCGGCGCGTTGGCGTTTCGCCCGGCCAGCATCACGCTGATTGTGTAAGCGGCCTGAGGGTCCATGCCCGATAAGATCGCCGCCGCCGCGTCGGGGCGCATTCGCCCAAGAAACCCGGCAGCGAAATCCGGCTCCATCTGCGCAAAGAGCGCCGCAGCCTCTCGCGGCTTCATGTTGGCATAGACCTGCGTCAGCTGCGCAATGTCCTGTTCTGCCGCGGTTTCCGCCATGGCGAGCGTGGCGCGCAGACGTTGCTCTGTCTCCTGCATGGCGGTTAGCTTCTCCTCGATCGTCGCCTCGGCGACGCGCAGCGCCTGCATCCGGCTGCGCAGGTCCTCTTCGCGCTGCGTCACCTCCGCTTCGCGCGCGCGCAACGCCTCAAGCGCAGGCGCCAAATCCTCTTCGCCGACACAGACCCCGGGCGCATTGGCCTCGGTATGAGCGCCCGGGTTGGGGTCAGCCTGCGCCAAAGCGGCGGTGCCTTCCGGCGTCGCATCCCCGGGCACATTGTTGAGGGCCAGAGCCGCCCCGACCCCCAACCGCACGAGCGCCGACGCGATAAGCAGCGCGCCGATCACCGCCAGTACACCGAGTCCGCGCCCGGCGCGCCTGCCTCGCGGCAGGTTCCGCAGGAGCGCCTTCATCACCGGGCGCCGCTGCGTGAATGCCGCAGGAACACCGGCTCCGCACCCGGCTCTGCCGACGCCCTGCGGTTTGAGGCCGCGTCCCCCTCCGGCAGGTCGTGCATCGAGGCGATCAGCAATTCCAGCCGCTGCGCGACCTGCTCGCCGCGCTCTGTCAGATCGCTCAATTCCGCGCCCGAGGTGCCCGCGGCCTTCTGCGCGGCGTCGAGCGAGCGTGTCAGATCATCGACCTGTGCCGAGAGCACCGCCACGGCACCGCCGACGCCGTTCTCAAGGTCGGTGAACCGGGTCAGCCGCCGTGACAGGACAAAGCAGTAAAACCCCGCGCCAAGTGCCCCGGCCACAAGCAGAATATCGGCGATCAAGTCCATGTCGTCCCCCTTCAGTTCAGCACGAATTCGGTGACGAGAAGGTCGCGCACGCTGTCCTCCCCGGCGACCATCTGGATGCGCCGCAACATCTGCGCGCGAAGTCGGATCAGCGCGCCCTGCGCCTCGATATCGCCGGGCTCCAGCGCGCGCAGATAGGTGTTCAGCACGTCCAAAATGCGCGGCATCAGTTGCTCAACCTGCGCGCGCCTTTCAGGAACGACCTCAAGCTGCGCAGAGAATCGCAGGTGATGCAGCGCCGAAACCGGTCCCAGCGATGCAATCAGCTGCGGCAATTCGATGAAACCGACCGCCGCGCCGCCATCGCCGTGGCTCCCAGCATCCTCGCCCCCATGCGCGCCATCACCCCCAGCCGCAGTATCATGCCTGGCAGCGGCATGTGCATCGCCGCCCGCAGCGCCACCAAAGGGCAGCATCCCCGAAAAGGCCGCATAGAAGCCTCCGCCCCCGCCCAGCAGGGCGAGCAGCAGGCCGATCAGAAGCGGCAGTTTCGAGCCTTTCTTTCGCGGCGCTTCCTCTTCGCCGGCCGCGTCGGCGGTGGCGTCGGTCATGGCGCACCTCACGTCTGGCTTGCCCGTTTATAGGCGCAGAGAGGCTAACCGATTCTTAAGCCTGATCGTCCAAACAGGGCTCACCGGGGCGCCCTGCGCAGGATGTCTCTCTGGGTCCCGGACCCGGGATAAAACCAAACGACGGAGGCTATGTTGGAGCAGTTCGCCACAGTCTGGAACGCGCTGACGCCGCGCCGACGGGTGCTGGCGTTCGGGGCCACGCTGGCGATGATGCTGGCGGTTCTTGGCATGGCGCGACTCGCCGGCTCCCCGTCGATGTCGCTGCTTTACGCTGGGCTCGAGAATGGCGCTGCGGGCGAGGTCGTCGAGGCGCTGGAAGCGCGCGGCGTGCCGTTCGAAGTGCGCGGCGGCGCCATTTTCGTGCCCGACACGCAACGCGACGCACTGCGCATGACCCTCGCGAGCGAGGGGCTGCCCGCCAACAGCACTCAAGGCTACGAACTGCTCGACACGCTGTCGGGGTTCGGCACCACATCGCAGATGTTCGACGCCGCCTACTGGCGCGCCAAGGAGGGTGAACTGGCGCGCACCATCGTTGCCAGCCCCTATATTGCCACCGCGCGCGTGCATATCGCCAATTCCAGCGCCAATCCGTTCCAGCGCGACGTCACGCCGACGGCCTCGATCTCGGTCACCGCGAGCGGCGCCGCGATCACCCCGCCGCAGGCGCGGGCGCTGCGCTATCTCGTCGCCTCCGCCGTGCCTGGCCTCGTCCCTGAGGACGTGGCGGTGATCGACGGCGCGGGCGGGCTCATCGGGGCGGAAGACGAGCCCGGCGCAGGTCCCAGCGCCGAAGACCGCGCGCTGCAGCTGCGCGACCGCGTCCAACGCCTTGTAGAGGCGCGGGTCGGCGCCGGAAACGCAGTGGTCGAGGTCAGCGTCGACACGGTGACCGAGAGCGAATCGATCCGCGAACGGCGCTTCGACCCCGAGGGCCGCGTGGTGATCTCGACCGACACGGAAGAAGAGACCAACACCAATCAGAACAGCGGCAGTCCCGATGTCACGGTCGCGTCCAACCTCCCCGACGGTCAGGCCGGGGGGGGGCAAAGCTCCTCAAGCCAGAGCAGCGATTCGCGTGAACGGGTGAACTACGAAGTCTCCGAGACCATGCGCGAGGTCACCCGTGTGCCCGGCGAAATTCGGCGGCTCACGGTGGCGGTGCTGGTGAACGGACGTTTCGAAACCGCCGCTGACGGCAGCACCCGCTTCGTGCCGCTGCCCGAGACCGAACTGGCCGCCCTGCGGGACCTTGTATCCTCCGCCGTCGGCTACGACGAAGCGCGCGGCGATGAGATCACCCTGCGCTCGCTGCCTTTCGAACGGCCCGAGGGGCTGGGCACCGGCCCCATCGAGCCCGGCTGGTCCACCCTTCCGCTCGACCCGATGAGCCTTATCCAAATGGGCATTCTCGCTGCCGTGGCGCTGATCCTAGGATTGTTTGTGGTGCGCCCGATCCTCGCTGGAAAGCCTGTGACTGGCGAAGCCCCGCTGTCGCTGCCTGGCGGTTCGATGTCCGGAAGCGCGCCAGAGGCGCTTTCCGGAGAAATCGAGGAAGACGACGATTTCGCGGGATTCCCCGCGCTCGGCGGCGGCGGCGATTTTGGCGGCATGGGCATGGTCGATTTCGACAGCCCCGCCGAGGAGGACCCGGTCGACCGCCTGCGCAACCTGATCGAGGAGCGCAAGAGCGAGACCGTCGAGATCCTGCGCAGCTGGCTCGATGAGAAGGAAGAGGCGAAATGACAGATTTGCGCTTTTATCTGGATGATTTCGCGGCTTCCCCCCGCAGCAGGGCACGCCCGCCGCCCCAGACGAAGCGCAGGTGGAATCGGCCAAACTGGAGTCGTTCGACACGGGCTATCGCGCCGGCTGGGACGACGCGATCAAAGCGCAATCAGAGGATCAGGGCCGAATTGCCAGCGATTTTGCGCAAAACCTGCAGGACCTGTCCTTCACTTACACAGAGGCGTACCGCCAATTGCTCGAAGGCGTCACACCGCTGCTCGAAGAGATGCTGCATGCTCTGCTCCCGGCCATGCTGCGCGACACACTGGGCATGCACCTCCACGCGCAACTCAGCGCAATGGCGCAGCAGATCGCCAAGCGCGAAGTGGTGATCATGGTCGCCCCCGGCGCCACCGAACAGGTGGCCCCGCTGCTTGAGCAGGACTTTGGATTTCCGCTGCGCCTGCAGGAGGATCCCGCGCTCGCGGAAGGGCAGGCCGACCTACGGTTTGGCGAGACCGAGCAGCAGATCGATCTCAGCGGCATGCTGCAGGAGGTGACGCAAGCGGTCGAAGGCTTTGCTCATGACACCCGCAGGGAGGCAGCCCATGGATGAGATCGCTGAACAGCCGGCAGACGGACAGCCCGCGGCAGAGCGGCCCTCGGCGAGCCAAAACGCGCCCTTCACTTCAGTGCCGATCGAGATCACCGTCTCGGTCGGGCGAGCGCGGCCGCTGGTGCGCGATCTGCTCAAGCTCGGGGAGGGATCGGTGCTCACGCTCGACCGCCGGCTTGAGGATCCGGTCGAGCTCTATGTTGGCGACCGGCTCATCGGGACCGGGGCGCTCGAGGTCACCGGCGAGGGGGAAAATGCCCAGCTTGCCGTGCGGCTGATCGAGGTCATGGACCTGCAGAGCCCGGGCTGATCCGTGCCCAGCGCCGCCCTCTCCCGGTTCATGCGTCGCAGCCCGTGGCATCTGGCGGGCCTTGTGTCGATGCTCAGCCTCGCGCCCGATGCCGCGCTTGCGCAGCAGATATCGGTGGACTTCGGTGGTGGTGGCTCGGTCTCCGCCGTCAGCCTGCAACTCATTGCGCTAATCACCCTGCTCAGTCTCGCGCCCGGCATCGCCATCATGGTGACCTGCTTTCCGTTCATCGTCACCGTTCTGGCGATCCTGCGGCAAGCGCTCGGGCTACAGCAATCGCCGCCCAATATGCTGATCGTCAGCCTCGCGCTCTTTTTGACCTATTTCGTGATGGAGCCGACCTTCACCGCCGCGTGGCAGGGCGGGGTGCAGCCGCTTCTCGACGAGCGGATCGAGCTGACCGAGGCCACAAGGCGCACGCTCATCCCCTTTCGCGGCTTCATGGCCGCGCGCTGCGATCCTGCGACCTTCGAGGCGATGGCGGATCTGCGCCCCGACACGCAGGGCGAGGGGCTCGCGCCAGAGGCACCGCTCTCGCTGCTGGTGCCCAGCTTCATGCTTTCCGAGATCGCGCGGGCCTTTCAGGTGGGATTTCTGGTGTTCCTGCCGTTCCTGATCATCGACCTCGTGGTCGCGGCGGTGCTCATGTCCATGGGGATGATGATGGTGCCGCCCGCGATCGTGTCGCTGCCCTTCAAGCTGGCGTTCTTCGTCATCGCCGACGGCTGGTCGCTGCTCTCTGCCGCCCTAGTGCGCAGTTACTTCTGATGAAGATGCAACCGTGCGGCATCAGACCGTCCAGACGCCCAGCGCAAGCGCGTCCCAAGACTGGCCAGAAAACGCGCGCCGCCAATCGAAAGCGCGCGCCCTGCTCAGAGACCCTCGCCCGGCGTATCCGCGTGCAGGTGGCGCTCGCCGCGGGCTTTGGCCAATGCGATCTGCTTCTGCCGCTCGCGGAAGCGCGCTTTGTCCTCGTCCGAGGTCTCGCCGATGCACTGATGACAGGACACGCCTTCCTCAAAGTCGGGACGGGCGCGATCCTCGGGCAGGATCGGGCGGCGGCAGGCATGGCAGAGCTCATGCGGCCCCTCGCGCAGCCCGTGCTCAACCGACACCCGGCCATCGAAGACAAAGCAGCTGCCCTGCCACGTGCTGTCGGTCTCGGGCACCTCTTCGAGGTACTTCAGGATGCCGCCCTTGAGGTGATAGACGTCCTCGACCCCTTGGCTCAGCAGGTAGTTGGTGGACTTCTCACAGCGGATGCCGCCGGTGCAGAACATGGCGATGCGCTTGTTGTGAAAGCGCTCTTTGTTCTGCTCCCACCATTCGGGGAACTCGCGGAACGAGGTGGTCTGCGGGTCCACCGCGCCCTCGAAAGTGCCGATGGCGATTTCGTAGTCGTTGCGCGTGTCGATCACCGCCACATCGGGCGAGCGGATCAGCTCGTTCCATTCGGCGGGCGCCACATAATGACCAACCTTGGCGCGCGGATCGACGCCGGGCTGGCCCATGGTGACGATCTCTTTCTTCAGGCGCACTTTCATGCGCGCGAAGGGCCGCTCCGACGCCTCCGAGACTTTCCATTCCAGATCGGCGCAGCCGGGCAGCGCGCGGATATGGGCAAGCACCGCATCAATGCCGGCGCGCGGGCCGGCGATGGTGCCATTGATCCCCTCGCCAGCGAGCAGCAGCGTGCCGGTGACAGCCTGCGCAAGGCACAGGTCCAGCAGCGGCCCACGCAGAGCGGCGGGATCGTCGAAACGGGTGAAGTGGTAGAGGGCGCAGACGGTGAACATGCGCGCGGATTTACGCCCTTGGTTCGAGTCGGGCAAGCGGCAGCATTGCCGCAGCATTGACGGGCGGGCGCCGTCCCCCTTAAGCCTGTGGAAAGCCACGCAGACTGCCCCGGAGAACCGCCCATGCACGCGCTCATCGTCATCGACGTCCAGAACGATTTCTGCCCCGGCGGCGCGCTGGCGGTGCCCGGCGGCGACGAGATCGTCGAACCGATCAACGCGCTGATGGCCGAGGCCGAGGCGGTGGTGCTGACGCAGGACTGGCATCCCGCGGACCATTCCTCTTTCGCGTCGAGCCACACCGGCAAGGCGCCGATGGAGATGACCGAGATGCCCTATGGCCCGCAGGTGCTCTGGCCGGACCACTGCGTGATCGGCAGCGCGGGCGCGGCCTTTCACCCCGCGCTCGACACCGACCGGGCCGATCTGATCATCCGCAAGGGCTATGACCCGGCGATCGACAGCTACTCGGCCTTCTTCGAGAACGACCGCCGCACCCCCACGGGGCTCGAGGGCTACCTGCGCAGCCGCGGCATCGAGGCGCTCACCATGGTGGGTCTGGCGACGGATTTTTGCGTGAATTACTCGGCGCTGGACGCGGCGCGGCTGGGGCTCGACGTCTCGGTGCGCATGGATCTGTGCCGCGCCATCGACTTCGACGGCTCGCTGGCGGCGGCGCGCGCCGCCATGACCGGCGCAGGCGTTCGTCTGGCCAGTTTGGGCTGATCGGCGGATGCGCTGCGCCGCAGTTCCGCTAGACCTCCGCGCAAGCCGTTGCATGAACGGCAGAAAGCCCTTGGCCCTTCCCGTGACAATCGCGTAACACGGGCACCGATTGCCCGTGAGGAGTGTGCGCCGTGGAAATCGCGACCCGAGTCTGGAACCACCGCTGGAAGATCGACCCGATCGTCCGGTCGCTGATCGACACCGATTTCTACAAGCTGCTCATGTGCCAGTCGGTGTTCCACAACCGCCCCGACACGCAGGTGACCTTCAGCCTGATCAACCGCTCCAGCGACGTGCCGCTGGCCAAGCTGATCGACGAGGGCGAGCTGCGCGAGCAGCTGGACCACATCCGCTCGCTCAGCCTGACCCGCGGCGAGAGCACTTGGCTGCGCGGCAATACCTTTTACGGCAAGCGCCAGATGTTCCGGCCCGACTTCATGGAGTGGTTCGAGAACCTGCGCCTGCCGCCCTATTTCCTCGAACGTGTCGGCGATCAGTATGAGCTGACCTTCGAAGGCAGCTGGCCCGAGGTCATGCTGTGGGAGATCCCAGCCCTCGCCGTGCTGATGGAACTGCGCGGGCGCGCGGTGCTCAACCACATGGGCAAGTTCGAGCTTCAGGTGCTTTACGCCCGCGCCGCGACGAAGCTGTGGGAGAAGATCGAGCGTCTGCGCGGCCAACCCGGCCTGAAGATCGCCGATTTCGGCACCCGCCGCCGCCACAGCTTTTTGTGGCAGGACTGGTGCGTTCAGGCGATGGTCGAGGGGCTGGGCGACGGGTTCACCGGCACCTCGAACTGTCTGATCGCCAAGAACCGCGACCTCGAGGCCATCGGCACCAACGCCCATGAGCTGCCGATGGTCTATGCCGCGCTGGCCGAGGACGACGCGGCACTGGCGCGCGCGCCCTATGACGTGCTGGCCGACTGGCACCGCGAGCATGAGGGCAACCTGCGGATGATCCTGCCCGACACCTATGGCACCGAGGGTTTCCTGCGCAACGCGCCCGACTGGCTGGCGGGCTGGACCGGCATCCGCATCGACAGCGGCGACCCCGCGACCGGTGCCGAGATCGCCATCCGCTGGTGGCAGGAGCGCGGCGAAGACCCGCGCGAGAAGCTGGTGATCTTCTCGGACGGACTCGACGAGGAGAAGATCCTCGAGCTTTATCACCAGTTCTCGGGCCGGGTGCGCGTCTCCTTCGGCTGGGGCACGCTGCTGACCAATGACTTCCGCGGCCTCACCCCCGACGACCGGCTGGCGCCCTTCAGCCTCGTCTGCAAGGCGGTGAGCGCCAATGGCCGCCCCACGGTGAAGCTTTCGGACAACCCCAACAAGGCGATGGGCCCCAAGGACGAGATCGCCCGCTATAAGCGCGTTTTCGAGGTCGGCGAGCAGCAGCGGATGGACGTGGTCGTCTGACCTGCGCACCGCCGCCCACCGACTCTGGCATGTGCCAAGCCACCGCGCTATGACGACACGGCATCTTAGCTGAGGAAAGACCGCAATGGCTGGCATCGAACCGCAACCCGGCATCATGGACATCGAGCTCTACGTGGGCGGCAAGTCCCATCTTGCGGGCGTGTCGAACGTGATCAAGCTCAGCTCGAACGAGAACCCCTTCGGCCCGTCGCATGCGACTCAGGAGGCGGTGCGCCGCGTTGTGCATGAGATGCACCGCTATCCTTCGTCCGATCACATCGAACTGCGCGAGGCCATCGGCGAGGTCTGGGGCCTTGATCCCCAGCGCGTCATCTGCGGCAACGGCTCGGACGAGATCATCGCGTTTCTGTGCCAAGCCTATGCCGGTCCGGGCACCGAGGTGATCCACACCGAGCACGGCTTTGCCATGCACAAGATCTCGGCCATGGCCGCCGGTGCCACCCCCATCGAGGTCGCCGAGCAGGACCGCGTGGTCAGCGTCGACAATATCCTCGCCGCCTGCACCGAGCGCACCAAGCTGGTCTTCGTCGCCAACCCCGCCAATCCCACCGGCACGATGATCGGGCTGGCGGAGCTGGAGCGGCTGGCGAACGGCATCCCCGAAACCGCCATTCTGGTGATCGACAGCGCCTATGCGGAATATGTCGAGGGCTATGACGGCGGCGCCAAACTGGCCACCGACCGGCCCAATGTCTTCATGACCCGCACCTTCTCGAAGCTCTACGGTCTGGGCGGCATGCGCATCGGCTGGGGTTACGGCCCGCAAGAAATCATCGACGTGCTCAACCGCGTGCGCGGCCCGTTCAACGTGACCGCGCTGACACTGGCCGCTGCCGAGGCCGCGATCCGCGACACCGCCTATGTCGAGAAGTGCCGCACCGAGAACGCCCGCATGCGCGCATGGCTGGGCGAGGCGCTGGCCGAGCATGGCGTGTCTTCGGATGCCTCCACCGCGAACTTCATCCTCGCCCGCTTCGGCTCGCAGGACGAAGCCGAGGCCTGTGACAGCTACCTGCAGTCGCAGGGCGTGATCGTGCGCCGCACCACCGGCTACAAGCTGCCGCACGCGCTGCGCATCACCGTCGGTGACGAGGCATCGTGCCGCCGGGTGGCGCATCTGGTGGGGCAGTTCAAGGCAGGCGCGCGATGAGCGAGACGCAGGACTACCAGCGCGTTGCCCTGATCGGTCTGGGCCTCATCGCCTCGTCGATCTTCTGGGCGATGAAGCGCGCTGGCATGGCCTCCCATGTCACCGGCTACGCGCGCTCGGCCGAAACGCGCGAGACCGCGCGGCGGCTCGGCCTCTGCCACGAGATCGTCGATGATCTGACGGCGGCGGTGAAGGATGCCGATCTGGTGATCCTCGCCGTGCCGGTCGGCGCCATGGGGCCGATCGCCGAGACCATCGCGCCGCATCTGAAGCCCGGCTGCACCATCACCGACGTTGGCTCGGTGAAGAAAGAGGTCATCGAGGCGGTGCGCCCGCATCTGCCCGAGGGCGTGGATTTTGTCCCCACCCACCCGATGGCGGGCACCGAGCATTCCGGCCCCGACGCCGGGTTCGCCTCGCTTTACGACAACCGCTGGTGCCTGATCGTGCCGGATGGCGCGTCTGAGGATGCCACGGCCCGGCTCGAGACCTTCTGGCAGGCGCTCGGCGCCAAGACCGAGCGCATGGATGTCGAGCATCACGATCTGGTCTGCGCCGTGGTCAGCCATGTACCGCACCTCATCGCCTATACGATGGTGGGCGTGGCCGACGACCTGCGCCGCGTGTCTGATCAGGAGGTCATCAAGTTCTCCGCCGCCGGTTTCCGCGATTTCACCCGTATCGCGGCCTCGGATCCCACCATGTGGCGCGACGTCTTCATGACCAACAAACAGGCCACGCTGGAGATCCTCGGACGCTTCACCGAAGAGCTTTTTGCGCTGCAACGTGCCATCCGCACCGGCGATGGCGATTTGCTCTTTGACTACTTCACCCGGACGCGGGAAATTCGTCGGGGCATTCTGCAGGCCGGTCAGGACACGGATGCACCGGATTTCGGACGGGTGAAGGTGGAAAAATGATTGCTCGGGCGATGGCACTGGCGGCACTGATGCTTCTGGCATCGCCGCTTGGTGCCGCGCCCGAAACCTCGCTTCGTCCGGTCGAGCGGATGCTGCGGCAAGCGCCAGAGCCCGCGGCACCCCCCGTGGTTACCGGGAATGGCACGGTCCAGCGGAAAGCTCCGAATGCAGGTGCAAATTCGGGCACCACTCTGGGCACCAACCTCCCCCCTGCCCTGCCAGCCCTCGCCTTCGCAGCGCGGTCACCGCAGGCCATCGGCAATTCGCTGCGCCCGCTGCGGCGCAGTCAGGCGGTGATCGAAAAGGCGCTGGCGCTGCGCAAGCAAAGGCAGCGCGGCGCGGTCTGCGGCGACCCCGAACTTCAAGGCACGCCGATCGGCAATGTACCCGGCCGCATCAACGGCTGCGGCATCACCGATGCGATAAAGCTGCGCAGCGTTTCCGGCCTGTCGCTGAGCACCCGCGCGACGATCGACTGCACCACCGCCCGCGCGCTGAAGACATGGGTCGACACCGCGGTGAAGCCCGCTGTCGGCAGCACCGGCGGCGGTGTGAAGGGTCTGCGCGTGGCCGCGAGCTACGCCTGCCGCGCGCGCAACAACCAGCCCGGCGCCAAGATCAGCGAACACGGCAAGGGCCGCGCCATCGACATTTCCGCCATCCAACTGCGCGACGGCAGCGAGATCTCTGTGCTGCGCGACTGGGGTGGCGGCAGCCGCGGCCGCATCCTGCGCAGCCTGCACAGCGACGCCTGCGGTCCCTTTGGTACGGTTCTGGGCCCGGAGTCGGATCGTTTCCACCAAGATCACTTTCATTTCGACACGGCCCGCTACCGCGCTGGCACATATTGCCGCTGAGAACGTCAATATTGGCTTAAAAAAGGCAGGCGCTCACGGCGTCCTTCCGCGATTCGCGCCAGATAGGCGCGTATTTCAGAAACAGTCCAAACCCACAAACCAGAACTGTCCGTGAATTTTCTAAATTTGCGGCGAATTTTTGTCTGATATTTGATTTCCCGCCGCAATTCGCCGAGATTTAATTAACGGGTGGGGGCCCATCGAAAAGGAGCGCACTGCCATGCGCGTATTTTTCACAGCACTGCTGGCGGCGATCTGCGCGTCGCCTTTGCACGCCGACGTCGAGATGGAAACCGCGCGCTTCGCGCCGGGCTCGCTGCTGGTGATGGAAGATCAGGAAGGCCGGGTGGTCAGCCATCTGGCGCGCGGCGAAGTTCAGGGCCTATTCCGCTTTGACATCTTCGACGGCGCAAGCGGCGATGCCCCCTATGCCGGGCGCTATTACACGGACCGGCGCGGCGAGGTGCTGCTCAGCGTTGCGGCCAACGGCGCAGTCACGCGGTTCGAGCCTGACAGCTGCGCCCGCACGCTGGGCGAATGCGAATATGAGATCGTGCACGCCGACGGCCGCCGCGAGATGCGCATTCGAGAAACGCGCCGCACTTCGACCGGGCTTGCCTGGGCCGAATGGGGCAACGACGGGCTGATCGCCACGGGCGGCACCGATCTCGACGACATCGGCGCGCCGCGCGAAAGCTGGCAGCAGAACGCGCTGAACGGCGACAGCTCGCGGGTGCACCGCGTCTCTCTGGCGCTTCGGTAATTGCTCTTCGACCTTACGGAGCCAAATAACCCAGCTCCAATTTCCAAATGATTTTCTAATGAAATTTTAACTTGGATTGAATTAGTAACAAGTGCCCCGGTAACCAGTGACGGTAATAGGGTAACCAGTGCAGCAGGGCGGGCTTGTCTCGCCCTGCTTTTTTAGGCTCTGCTTTTTTAGGCCCGCCAGTTTTAGTCCCGGCAGTCTATTAGGTCCGCCGGTTTGAATGTCAGCTCTCGCCGCCGATCAGCGCCGCAAGCACAGCCCGCGCATTCTCGGATGCCCAGTCCACATCGCCGGTCAGCCGCGCCACCTCCTCGCCCTCGGGGTTGAGGATCACCGAGACCGGCAACCCAAGCACCGCCATCTGCCGCGCCAGTTTCGACTTCGGGTCGCGGTTCAGCGGCAGATTGTCGACGCCGATCTCGTCAAAGAAGCTCTGCATCGCCGGCGGCGGATTGCGCCCCGTGGCGATGGTCACCACCTCAAAGCTGTCGCCGCCCATGTCCTTTTGCAGCGCCGAAAGCGCGGGCATCTCTTCGCGGCAGGGCGCGCACCATGTGGCCCAGAAGTTCACCAGCGCCCATTTGCCTTCGAGGTCGGACAGCGCCTTGGGGTTGCCTTCGAAGTCGATGAACCCCTCGGTGCCCGCCGGTTTCGGCGCCGGGTGGAACACCAGCTTCTTCATCTCGCCCTCGCGCAACGCGCTGGCGCTCTGCACATCGGCGAGCGCCGGATTTGCAAGCGCAACACCGGCGGTATAGAGGATCGCCAAGGCCAGTTTTTTCATCTTCCCTCCGGAAAGGCAGCACATGTCGGACAAGACCTCGAACCAGATGTGGGGCGGCCGTTTCGCCGCAGGACCCGATGCGATCATGGAGGCGATCAACGCCTCGATCGGCTTCGACAAGCGGCTGGCGGCGCAGGATATTGCCGGCTCGAGGGCCCATGCGGCCATGCTCGCCGCCACAGGCATCGTCGAGACTAGCGACGCCGAAGCGATCCGGGAAGGTCTGCTCACGGTCTTGTCAGAGATCGAAGGCGGTGACTTCGCGTTTTCCACCGCACTGGAAGACATCCACATGAACGTCGAGGCGCGTCTGAAGGAAATCATCGGCGAACCGGCTGGCCGCCTGCACACCGCGCGCTCGCGCAACGATCAGGTGGCGACCGACTTCCGCCTCTGGGTGCGCGACCAATGCGACGCCGCAGAGGGCGGCATTCTGGCGCTGATGAAGGCGCTGCTGGGTCAGGCCGAGGCTGGCGCCGATTGGGTGATGCCGGGCTTCACGCACCTGCAGACCGCGCAGCCGGTCACCTGGGGTCACCATATGATGGCCTATGTCGAGATGTTCGCCCGGGATCTGTCGCGCATGCGGGACGCGCGCAAGCGGATGAACGAATCGCCGCTCGGCGCCGCCGCGCTTGCGGGCACCGGCTTCCCGATCGACCGCCAGATGACCGCCGAGGCGCTTGGCTTCGACCGGCCCATGGCCAACTCGCTCGACGCCGTGTCGGACCGCGATTTTGCGCTGGAGTTCCTCGCCGCCGCCTCGATCTGCGCCATGCATCTGTCGCGCTTTGCCGAAGAGCTGGTGATCTGGTCCTCGGCCCAGTTCCGCTTCGTGACCCTGTCGGACCGTTTCTCCACCGGCTCGTCGATCATGCCGCAGAAAAAGAACCCCGACGCCGCCGAACTGATCCGCGCCAAGATCGGCCGCATCTTCGGTGCCAATGTCGCGCTGCTGATGGTGATGAAGGGTCTGCCGCTGGCCTATTCGAAGGACATGCAGGAAGACAAGGAACAGGTGTTCGACGCCGCCGACAACCTGATGCTGGCGCTCGCCGCGATGGAAGGCATGGTCAAGGACATGACCGGCAATGTCGCAAACCTCGAGGCCGCCGCCGCCTCGGGCTTCTCCACCGCCACCGATCTTGCCGATTGGCTGGTGCGCGAAACCGGCCTGCCGTTCCGCGACGCCCACCATGTCACCGGCGCGCTTGTGGCCATGGCCGAGAAAAAAGGCTGCGATCTGAGCGATCTTTCGCTTGAGGAGATGAAATCGGTCAACGACGCAATCTCCGAGGGTATCTTCGATGTGCTGGGCGTGCATAATTCGGTGGCAAGCCGAATGAGCTATGGTGGAACCGCCCCGGCCCGCGTGCGCGAGCAGGTGGCCCGATGGAAGGAAATCCTCGGATGACAAGACTCGCCGGACTGACCCTGATCGCCGTGACCATGTTTCTCGCCGCCTGCGAGGATCCCAACACGCGCGGCCCAAGGGTCAACACCGGCGTTTCGATCGGCCCCGGCGGCGTGAAACCCCATGTGGGTGTCTCCGCCGGACGCGGCCCGGTCCGGGTTGGCGTCGGCACCTGAGGACAGGCGCCCGGCAAGACTGGTACCTGAACACAGGTACCCGGCGCGGCAGCCGACTTGCCGCGCCCCGCGTCCTGAGCGAAACTGGTTCCTGAGCGAGACTGCCCCCGACCTATCCGGGCGCGCAAAGATCGCAAGGAATGCGAGGACTACCGATGATCATCCGCAGCGCACAGGCCCTTGGCCTTGCACTTCTGCTCGCCGCCTGCGGCGCCGATGGCGCCCCGACCCGGCCCGAGCCCAAGGACAGCACGCCCGAGCCCGGCGTCAGCATCCACGGCACCGTGAAGATGGGCATTTCCAGCAAATGAGGCTGCGCCACCTGTGGCTGGCACTGGCGCTCTGGCGCGCGGTGCATCCGATGGTGCATATGCTTGGCTGGCTGGCTGGCAACGACTGGTCGCTGCCCGGCATGATCGCCGCGTGGCAGGCCAATGGCGCGGTCACCGGCCTGAGCTGGGATCTGGTCATCACCGCCATCACCCTGACGCTCTGGATCCTCGCCGAGGTCGCGGTGCGCCGCAACTGGAGCGCGCTGCTGGCGATTCCCGCCACTTTCCTTATCGGCGTCAGCTGCGGCCTGCCGCTCTACCTGTGGTTCCGCTCAAGGCCGATCTGAGACGCCCGCCCAAAGGTTTGGCGCCGTTTCCGGGCGATGCATCGCCCTGTTCCCTTCCCACGGGTTATCCTTTATCCCCGCGCTGAAGCCCTTAGGCGGCAGCAGTTATCCGGGGACCGACATGGACCATTTCCTCTATCGCAACGGCATTCTCCACGCCGAGGACGTGCCCCTGCCCGAGATCATCTCGCAGGTGGGCAGCCCGGTCTATGTCTACTCCACCGCCACGCTGCTGCGGCACTTCCTGCTGTTCGACGAGGCGCTGAGCTGGGGTCCGCATCTGGTGTGCTATGCGATGAAGGCCGCCTCCAATCAGGCGATCCTCAAGACGCTGGCCAAGGCCGGCGCGGGCATGGATGTGGTCTCGGGCGGCGAATACGCCCGCGCCAAGGCTGCCGGCGTGCCCGGCGAGCGCATCGTCTTCTCCGGCGTCGGCAAGACCCGCTCCGAGATCCGCACCGCGCTCGAGGGCGGCATCCGCCAGTTCAACATCGAGAGCGAGCCCGAGATGGAAGTGATCTCGGAGGTCGCCAGCGCGCTTGGCGTCACCGCTCCGGTCACCATCCGCGTCAACCCGGACGTCGACGCCAAGACCCACGCCAAGATCGCCACCGGCAAATCCGAGAATAAATTCGGCATTCCCATCGCCCGCGCCCGCGAGGTCTATGCCCGCGCCGCCGCGCTGCCGGGGCTGAAGGTGGTCGGCATCGACGTGCACATCGGCTCGCAGCTGACCGATCTCGAACCCTTCCGCCTTGCCTATCGCAAAGTCGCCGATCTCACCCTTGCACTGCGCGAGGACGGCCACAGCATCGAACGGCTCGACCTCGGCGGCGGGCTCGGCATTCCCTACACCCGCAGCAACGAAGCGCCGCCGCTGCCCACCGATTACGGCCAGATGATCCGCGAGGAACTGGGCGATCTGGGCTGCGAGATCGAGATCGAGCCGGGCCGCCTGATCGCGGGCAACGCCGGTATCCTCGTGTCGCAGGTGATCTACCTCAAGCACGGCGAGGGCCGCGATTTCCTGATCCTCGACGCGGCGATGAACGATCTCATCCGCCCCGCCATGTATGACGCGCATCACGACATCGTCCCGGTGATCGAACCCGCCCCCGGCGGAGAGCAAAGCACCTACGACATCGTCGGCCCGGTCTGCGAGAGCGGCGACACATTCGCCAAGGCCCGCACCATGCCGCAGGTCAATCCGGGCGAGCTGGTGGCCTTCCGCTCGGCAGGCGCTTACGGCGCGGTCATGTCTTCGGAGTATAATACGCGGGCACTTGTCCCCGAAGTTCTGGTGAATGGAGATCAATTCGCTGTCATTCGCCAGAGACCGAGCTTTGAGGAAATCATAAACCGCGATACGCTTCCGGAGTGGCTGTAAGACCCCGTCCCTGACGGGTCCCCTGCGGTCCAGCACCGCAGGAAAGACCCGCAGCAAGGACCGGGAGACGAGCATGCCCTCAAGGGACCGCGCGCCCGCCGACATCCTCAAGCCGGTAAGATGGCCGCTCCGCCTGACCCTCTGGGGCATGGCGGCGGAACGGCTCGTGCGGGCGTTCTGGCCGCTCTGGTCGGTGATCTTCGTCGTGATCGCGGCGCTGATGCTCGGCCTGCAAGACCTCGTTGCCGTGGAATGGGTTTGGGCCGCTGGCGCTCTGGCGCTCTGCGCCGGGGGCTGGGCGATCTGGCGCGGGATACGCCGCATGCGCTGGCCCCGCCG
Organism: Salipiger sp. PrR002; assembly: GCF_010500775.1. Taxonomy (NCBI): domain Bacteria; kingdom Pseudomonadati; phylum Pseudomonadota; class Alphaproteobacteria; order Rhodobacterales; family Roseobacteraceae; genus Salipiger; species Salipiger sp. PrR002. The sequence goes on along the minus strand of NZ_JAAGOU010000005.1, from coordinate 34,693 downwards.
CGAGGAGGCGCTGCTGCGCCTCGACGGCACGCTGCGCGGCAATCCCATTCAGGCGACGCTCGACACCCCCGCCATCGGCGGCAACGATCCCGGCTCGCAGGCGCTGTGGCAGGCGCATCAGGCCCGGATGCGCGCCCTCCTTGACGAGGCCCGCGCCGTGCAGCCCGACCTGCGGGTGTCGAAATCCGACCCGTTCGCCCTGCGCTATGTGGCGCTGCTGGCGCTCTTGGTGGCGCTGATCTTTGGCTCGGTGCTGCAGATGCGCTCGGTCACCGGCATGGGCCCCTCTGGCGCGGCGCTGGCCTCCGGCCCCACGTGGGAAGGCTGGATGGAGCCGCCCGCCTACACCCGGCTGCCCTCGGTCTACCTCAATGACATCACCGCCGCATCGCTCGACGTGCCCGAGGGCGCGCGCATCACCTTGCGGCTTTATGGCGAGATCGGCGCGCTCGGCGTCGCCGAGACCGTCTCGGGCCGCACCCCCGATCCTGCCGCCGATTCTGCTACGGGCGCCGAGGTTCCGGCGGACACGGCACAGGAATTCACCGTCGCGCAATCGGGTCGGCTGGTGATCGACGGCCCCGGCGGGCGCGGCTGGGACCTCAACGTGATCCCCGACGCGCGGCCCGCCGTCGCCCAGCAGGGCGAGATCGAATCCTCCTACGAGGGCGACGCGCAAATCCCCTTTCAGGCCTCCGACGATTACGGCGTGATCTCCGGCACCGCCCGGATCGAGCTTGCGCTCAGCGAGGTCGACCGCCGCTACGGGCTCGCCCGCGACCCCGAGGAACGCGCCGCGATCGAATTGCCGCTGCCCATGCCCATCGCTGGCAGCCGCACCGAGTTCACCGAAACGCTGATCGAGAATTTCTCCGAGCATCCTTGGGCCAACCTGCCGGTGCGCATCTCTTTCGAGGTTGCCGACGAGGCGGGCCAAACCGGTGCCGACACCGGCTCGGTGATCACCCTGCCCGGCCGCCGCTTCTTTGACCCGCTGGCCGCCGCGCTGATCGAACAGCGCCGCGCCCTGCTGTGGTCGCGCGCGAACGCCCGCGACGTGGTGCAGATCCTCCGCGCCGTCAGCTATCAGCCCGACGACATCTTCCGCTCGGCGGTGCCCTACCTGCGCCTGCGCACGATCCAGCGGCGGCTCGAGGGGTTCACCGCAGATGGCATGACTGCCGAGCAGCAGGACGAGATCGCCGGCGCGCTCTGGGATCTGGCGATGTTGCTCGAAGAGGGCGATCTGTCGGATGCGCTGGAGCGGCTGCAACGCGCGCAGGACCGGCTCACCGAGGCGATGAAGAACGGTGCCTCCGATCAGGAGATCGCCGAGCTGATGCAGGAGCTGCGCGAGGCCACCGACGACTACCTGCGGCAGCTGTCGCGGCAGGCGCAGCAGAACCCCGACCAGAACCAGCAGCAGATGGCTCAGGATCAGAACATGATCGAGATGAGCCAGAACGATCTGCAGCGGATGATGGACCGCATTCAGGAACTGATGGAACAGGGCCGCATGGCCGAGGCGCAAGAAGCGCTGCGGCAGCTTCAGCAGATGATGGAGAACATGCAGGTCACCCAAGGCCAGCCCGGTCAGGGCCAGAGCCCCGGCGAGCAGGCGATGGAGGGTCTCGGCGAGACGCTGCGCAACCAGCAGGGCCTGTCGGACGAGGCGTTCCGCCAGTTGCAGGATCAGTTCAACCCCGGCCAGCAGGGGCAACCGGGCCAGCAGCAGGGGCAACAGCAGGGTCAGCAACAAGGCCAGCCCGGCCAAGGTCAGCAGGGTCAGCAGCAGGGCCCCGGCCAACAGCAGAGCCAAGGTCAGGGCGAAGGTCAGGGTCAGGGCAACTCTCAGCAGGGCGACGGCGGCACGCTCGAGGAAAACCTCGCCGACCGCCAGCAGGCGCTGCGCGACGAGCTGAACCGCCAGCGCGGCAATCTGCCCGGCGCCGGCACCGAGGCCGGCGAGGCCGCGCGCGATGCGCTGCGCCGCGCCGATGACGCCATGGACGGTGCCGAGGAGGCGCTGCGGCAGGATGATTTCGCCGAGGCGCTGGATCAGCAGTCGCAGGCCATGGAAGCGCTGCGCGAGGGCATGCGCAACCTCGGCGAGGCGCTGGCGCAGCAACAGCAGCAGGGTCAGGGCCAGCAGGGCATGGCGCAGGGTGGCGAGCCCGGCCAGCAGCGCGACCCGCTGGGCCGCAACTCCGGCAGCAACGGCCAGTTCGGCACCGATGAGACCATGCTGCAGGGCGAGGACGTCTACCGCCGCGCCCGCGAGTTGCTCGACGAGATCCGCCGCCGCTCGGGCGAGGGCGAACGCCCGCAGGAAGAACTCGAATATCTCGAAAGACTGCTCGACCGGTTCTGACGGTCGCTGTCAAAAGACCCGCAGAGGCAGCCCTGCCGCCCTAACCCGGCGCGACGCCCGGCCGCGATCGCGGATCCGCCTCCGGCGGGCGTATTTGTAAAGAGAAGAAGCAGGGGGTGCGCGGCCGGTCCCTTCTTCTCTTTAAAAATACGCATTCTTTTTAAAGAATCGCCGGAGGTGAGGCGCGAAGAGCCAAGGGGGGCAGCGCGCCCCCCATCTCACCCAAACATCTTCCCGGCTCAGAAGCCGTAGAAGAACCCGGCGTTGTTGGTGAGGATGATGCGGATCGCATAGATGCCGATCAGCGCCACCAGCGGCGCCAGATCGAGCCCGCCCATCGGCGGCAGCACCCGGCGGATGGTGGAATAGACCGGCTCGAGAATGCGGTTCAGACCGTCCCAGATCTGCGCGACCAGCGGCTGACGCAGGTTGAGAACCTGAAAATTGATCAGCCAGCTCATGATCACATGGGCAATGATGATGAACCAGATCACGTCGAGGATCAGCATCAGGATCTGGAACAGCGATTGCATGCGGGTGCGCCCTTTGTTTGTGTCAGCGCCCCAAGACCTAGGCAGTGTCGCGCCAAACCTCAAGAGTGCCGCGAGGTCGTGGTTGACGCTCGCGTCACCCTGTCGCCCATTTGCGCCCCGAAAGGAGCGCCCAATGTACCCGTTCTTCCGCCTCGCCAAAGAAATGTTCCTCGTGCGCAACGCCGCGCCGCTGCCCACCGGGGAGGTCAGCGTCACCCGGCACATCTGCTGGCCGTGGGATCTCGACATGTTCGCCGAGCTCAACAATGGCCGGGTGCTGACGCTTTACGATCTTGGCCGCATGCCGATGGCGCGGCGCAGCGGTCTGCTGGCGCTGATGAAACGCGAAGGCTGGGGCTTTGCCGTCGCCGGGACGATGGTGCGCTACCGCAAGCGGGTGAAGCTTTTCGACCGGATCGAGATGCGCAGCCGGGTGATCGGCTGGGACCACCGCTTCATGTATCTCGAGCAGAGCATGTGGAAGAGCGACGGCGACTGCGCCAGCCATGCGGTCTTTCGCACCGCGGTCACCTCGGCCTCTGGGATGATCGCGCCCGCGCGGGTGATGGATCTGCTCGGGCAGCCCAGCGTCTCGCCGGAATTGCCGGACTGGGTGGCAAAATGGGTCGAGGCCGAGGACGCGCGCCCCTGGCCGCCGATGCAGGATCCGGTGCCCGCGCCGCTGGCGCAGGCCGAGGAAAACGCCGCCTGAACTCTGCCCAGTTCTTTGGCCAGTTCTTCGGCCAGAGTTCCGCCGGGCCTTGCCTTGCCTCGCACCGCCCTGTTCTATCGCGGCACAGGTCTATAGCAGAACTGGCAGCGCCAGCGACGAGGGGTGAGACGGGCATGACGACAGCGGGCGCGCGGCGCAGGCGGATCTGGGGCTGGTTCTTCTTCGACTGGGCCAGCCAGCCTTACAATACGCTGCTGATCACCTTCATCTTTGCGCCCTATGTCAAAGAGCTGATGGGCGACGGCAGTGCCGCGCAGGCGGCCTGGGGCTTCGGCATCGGCGCGGCGGGTCTCGTCATCGCCCTGCTGGCCCCGGTGCTGGGCGCCATGGCCGACAGCGGCGGGCACCGGCTGCGCTGGATTTGGGTCTTCTCGGCGCTCTACGTGATCGGCGCGGGCATGCTGTGGTTCGCCGCGCCGGGGGATTTCAACCTCATCCTCACGCTCTTTTTCTTTGCACTGGGGCTGGTGGGCATGGAGTTTGCCACAATCTTCACCAACGCCATGCTGCCGGACCTCGGCCCGAAAGAGCAGATCGGTCGCATCTCGGGCAATGGCTGGGCCTTTGGCTACCTCGGCGGGCTGATCTCTCTGGCGCTGATGCTGGCGTTCTTCGCCGAGAGCGCCGCCACCGGCAAAACCTTCCTCGGGCTCGATCCGGCGCTTGGCCTCGACGCGGCGCAGCGCGAGGGCACCCGCGCCGTCGGCCCGCTGACCGCGCTTTGGTATGCGGTCTTTATGATCCCCTTCTTCCTCTGGGTGAAAGAGCCGAAAGCCGCCGCCTCTCCGAAAGGCGCGGTCCGGCGCGGCCTCACGCAACTGAAAGACACGCTGCGGCACCTGCCCAAACGGCCCTCGCTCTTTGCCTATCTCGCCTCGTCGATGTTCTACCGCGACGCGCTCAACGGGATGTATGCCTTTGGCGGCATCTATGCCGCGGGGGTGCTCGGCTGGTCGGTGGTCGACACCGGGGTCTTCGGCATCATCGCGATCATCTCCGGCGCGCTCTTTGCATGGCTCGGCGGCCATGCCGACACGCGCTTTGGTCCCAAACCGGTGATCGCGGCGATGATCCTGCTGCTGACGCTGGTCGCCATCGCCATCGTGCTGGTCGACCGAAGCTCCGTCTTCGGCCTGCCGGTCGCCGCAGGATCAAAGCTGCCCGACATGGCCTTTTACCTCTTCGGGGCCCTCATCGGCGCCTGCGGCGGGGTGCTGCAATCGGCCTCGCGCAGCATGATGGTGCGGCAGGCCGATCCCGCGCGGATGACCGAAGCATTTGGTCTTTTTGCGCTCTCGGGCAAGGCCACGTCCTTTCTCGCGCCGCTGCTGATCGGCGTTGCCACCGCGCTGAGCGGATCGCAACGGATCGGCGTCACGCCGCTCATCTTCCTTTTCGTAATCGGCCTCGGTCTGCTACTCTGGGTGAAACCAGACGGAGATCGAGCAGAATGATCCGCACCCTGATTTGCCTCACGCTCGCCTTGGCGGTTGCCGCCTGCGGCGAGGACAAACCCGCGCCCAAAGTCACCAGCACGGACCAGCTTCCAAAGGTCACCGGGGTGATATCCTCGAAAAGTGCCAAGCAGATGTTCGGCGCCCAGCAGGTGTCCGCCCAACTGCAGCCCGCCGCCTTTGGCTCCTATTCCAAGGGCTGCGTCGCGGGCGCACAGCAACTACCCGAAACCGGTGCCACATGGCAGGCCATGCGCCTGTCGCGCAACCGCAACTGGGGCCATCCGCAGCTGATCGATTTCGTCGAGGACCTGTCGCGCAAGGCCGCGCGGCTGCCCGGCTGGAACGGCATTTACGTCGGCGACATGAGCCAGCCGCGCGGCGGCCCGATGACCTCGGGCCACGCCAGCCACCAGATGGGGCTCGACGCCGATATCTGGATGCTCCCGGCGGACAATCTCAACCTGACCCGCCAGCAGCGCGAGAACATCTCGTCGATCTCCATGCGCCGCGCCGCCGGGGCCTATGTGAACAGCAGCTGGACGCCGCAGCACCACGCGCTGCTGAAGGCCGCCGCGCAAGACCCGCGCGTGGCCCGCATCTTCGTCTTCCCCGGCGCCAAGGTGCAGATGTGCAACGATGAGACCGGCGACCGCGCCTGGCTGCGCAAGATCCGCCCGTGGTACGGCCACCATTACCATTTCCACGTCCGGCTCTCCTGCCCGCGCGGCGATGCCTCCTGCGTCGATCAGACCCCGCCGCCGCCGGGCGATGGCTGCGCCGATGCGCAGGCTTGGGTGAACAACATCATCAACCCGCCGAAGCCCGACCCCAACGCGCCCAAGGTGACCCCAAAGCCCAAGCGTGACCTCGTGATGGGAGACCTCCCGGCCCAATGCGCCTCCGTCATCGCCGCGCGCTGAGCGCCGCCCATTCCGGCCTGCCCTCGGCCCCAGAACAGGCTCCCCCGGCACAGTCCCTGAAAGCCGGACTGCGCCGGGGCCTTCTCCCTGTCTGCCTCGCCGCGCTCTGCGCGCTCCCGGCCTGCGCCGGGACGCTGCAAAAAGGCGGCGCAGCACAGGCGGGCGCAGGTCATCTGGTCGGCACCTATGTCTGGAAAAACAGCCACGACCGGTTCGGCGGATTCTCGGGGCTCGAGGTCAGTGAGGACGGCCAGAGCTTCACCGCGATCAGCGACCGTGGCAGCATCGTCATGGGGCAGTTCCAGCGCGAAAACGGCGTGATCACCGGGCTCGAGGCCACACCGGTGGAAAAGCTGCTGGATGAGACCGGCACGCGCATGAACCCCGAGATCGACGATGCCGAGGGGCTGGCCATCGGCCCCGGCGGGCGCATCTATGTCTCCTTCGAAGGGCCGCCGCGCATTCACGCCTCCGAGCGGTTCGATCTGCCCGCAACGGTTCTGCCGCAGGGCGATTTCTACCCCGACCTGCAGAACAATTCCGGACTCGAGGCGCTGGCGATCGACGCCGAGAGCCGCCTGCTCACCCTGCCCGAACGCTCGGGCCAGTTGACCAAACCCTTCCCGGTCTGGCGCTTCGACGGAACGCGCTGGAGCCAGCCCTTCTCGCTGCCCCGCAGCGGCACCTTCCTTGCGGTGGGCGCCGACATCGGACCCGACGGCAAGTTCTACCTGCTCGAACGCGAGTTCACCGGCTACGCCTTCCGCAGCCGCGTGCGCCGCTTCGACATCACCGGCGACAAGGTGCGCCACGAGGAAGTGCTGTTCGAGAGCGGCGCCTTCGAGTTCGACAATCTCGAAGGCCTCGCTGTCTGGCGCTCGGCCCCGGGGCGGATCCGGCTGACGATGATCTCGGACGACAATTTCAAGTTCTTCCAGAAGACGGAGTTCGTCGAAGTGGACGTGCCGGAATCGCTTGATCCGCAGGCGATGAACCAGTAAGCCCCCGTCCGTCCGCCCGTCAGGTGGGCCGAGTTCCCCGCCACCTTGTAAAACGGGTCACCATCATGACACGCTCCTATCTTCCCGGCATTCTTGCCATGGCCGCCACCGTGCTGGCCTCGAACATCCTCGTGCAGTTCCTCTTCGGCCAATGGCTGACGTGGGGGGCCTTCACCTATCCCATCGCCTTTCTGGTCACCGACCTGATGAACCGGCTCTACGGCGCGCAGGCCGCGCGCAAGGTCGTGCTGGCAGGCTTCGTCACCGGCGTCATCTGCTCGCTGATCGGCACGCAGGTGATCCTGCAGGGCGACGGCTACAGCTATCCCGCCGTGACGCTGCGCGTGGCCATCGCCTCCGGTGCCGCCTTCCTCGCCGCACAGCTGATGGATGTGGCGATCTTCGACAGACTGCGCGGCGGCGCATGGTGGCGCGCGCCGCTGGCCTCGACGCTGGTGGGCAGCTCGCTCGACACGGTGATCTTCTTCTCGGTGGCGTTCTCCGGCGCTTTCACCTTCCTCGAGCCGGGCAATGACGTGTCCTGGGCCAATGAAACGCTGCCGCTTTTGGGCATCGGGCCGATCGTGCCGCTCTGGGTCTCGCTGGGGCTGGCGGACTGGCTGGTAAAGCTCTCGCTCGCCCTCCTCGCGCTGGTGCCGTTCCGAATGATCGTTTCGAAGGCAGTTGCAGCGCGTTCCCTCGCGTGAGCTGTTAAAAATGCTTTGCGGAGTCCACATTCCGTGGCACGCTGAACTTGCGTTTTTCAAACAGCTGAAAGGAGGTGATCCAGTGTCTAGAGAAACATTGGAGAAAGGTGTCGGAACAGTTCGGAGGGCAGTGCGCTAGGGCAACCCCTGGCGTGAAGGAACCCGAATTGGCGCGACCTAACCGGCCCCGCCTCCTTGACGTCTCGAATGGGTCACCCCACAGGCAGGGTGACCCATTTCCCTTTAAGAAGCTCCGGCTTTCGAGAGCTCTGGCTTAGAGGGGAAAACTTCGAGAGACCCGTCTCTTTCAGTCACGGTCCGTGCCCCTCCGGCGCGGGCCGTCTGCTTTTGCCGCGCCCGCTGTACGAGACCGCCCCGCTTGCAAGCCGCGCCGCGCACGCTAATGTCCCGGCCATGCTGCGCATCAACGACAATATCGCCATCGAGGACTGGGAGATCACCGAACAGTTCATCCGGTCCTCCGGGCCCGGCGGGCAGAATGTGAACAAGGTCTCGACCGCCGTCGAACTGCGCTTCGAAGCCGACCGCTCGCCCAATCTGCCCGGCCCGGTGAAGGCGCGGCTCAAGCGCCTCGCCGGTCGCCGCTGGACCAAGGAAGGCGCGCTGATCCTGCAGGTCGAAGAGACCCGCAGTCAGGCCCGCAACCGCGAGATCGCCCGCGAGCGCCTCGCCGAGCTGATCCGCAAAGCGCTGGAAAAGCCGCGCCGCCGTATCCCCACGAAACCGACGCTCGGCTCGAAAAACCGCCGGATCAAGGCCAAGAAAGAGCGCGGCGAGGTCAAGGCGATGCGCGGCAAGGTCGATCCGGACTGAGCGACGGTCCTGAGGGTCATGGGGGCGTCATGGGGGGCTCTGCCCCCGGCGCTGCGCGCCTCCCCCGGGATATTTTCGTCTAGACGAAGCGCCCCCTGCTTCTTCTCTTTGATAAATACGCATATCCGGCGCCCACCGCCCGGAACACCGCGTCGGACGGGGCGCGAGGCCTTGTTAACCGAATCTTAGTGTGTGATTCTGCGGCCCGAGCAGTCATCAAAAAATCAGGCCCCAGCCCATGCCACGCGACATCGCGCCCGCCGAGGCGCTGCTGAAGGACATTTTCGGCTACGATGCCTTTCGTCCCGGTCAAGGAGAGATCGTCGCGGCGGTGGCCGAGGGGCAGAACGTGCTGGCGATCATGCCCACCGGCGGCGGCAAGTCGCTGTGCTATCAGCTGCCCGCGCTGCTGCGCGGCGGGCTGACCGTGGTGATCTCGCCGCTCATCGCGCTGATGCGCGATCAGGTGCGCGGGCTGCGCGAGGCCGGGGTGAACGCCGGCGCGCTGACCTCCGGCAACACGCAAGAAGAGACCGACGCGGTCTGGCAGGGGCTCGAAGACGGCTCGCTGCGGCTTTTGTACCTCGCGCCCGAACGGCTGGCCTCGGGCGGCGCGCAGCGCATGCTGGCGCAGGCGGGCGTCGGGCTCATCGCCGTGGATGAGGCGCATTGCGTCAGCCAATGGGGCCATGATTTCCGCCCCGATTACCTGCGCATCGGCGAGCTTCGGCGCGCGCTGAATGTGCCGATCGCCGCCTTCACCGCCACCGCCGATCAGGAAACTCAGGCCGAGATCGTTACCCGCCTGTTCGATGGCGAGCAGCCTGAGACCTTCCTGCGCGGCTTCGACCGGCCCAACATCCACCTCGCCTTCGCCCCCAAGGACAGCCCGCGCCAGCAGATCCTGCGCTTTGCCGCCGCGCGGCGCGGCCGCTCGGGCATCGTCTACTGCGGCACCCGCGCCAAGACCGAGGGGCTCGCCCGCGCGCTGGCTGACGAGGGGCACCCCACCTGCTTCTATCACGGCGGCATGGAGGCCGAGGCCCGCCGCGCCGTCGAGGAGCGTTTCGCCACCGAGGACGGGCTGATCGTCTGCGCCACGGTCGCCTTCGGCATGGGCGTCGACAAGCCCGACATCCGCTGGGTCGCCCACGCCGACCTGCCGAAAAGCATCGAGGCCTATTATCAGGAGATCGGCCGCGCCGGGCGCGACGGCGCCCCCGCCGAGACGCTCACCCTCTATGGCGCCGACGACATCCGCCTGCGCCGCGCCCAGATCGACGAAGGCATGGCCCCGCCAGAGCGCCGGGTCGCCGACCATGGACGGCTCAACGCGCTGCTGGGGCTGGCCGAGGCGCTGGGATGCCGCCGCCAGACCCTGCTGCGCTACTTTGGCGAGGCGTCCGAGCCCTGCGGCAACTGCGATCTCTGCGACAGCCCGCCCGAGGTTTTCGACGGCACCGAGGCGGTGCGCAAGGCGCTGTCGGCGGCGCTGCGCACGGGCGAAAACTTTGGCGCCGGGCATCTGATCGACATCCTTCTGGGCAATGAAACCGACAAGGTGCGCCAGCGTGGCCACGACGGTTTGCCCACCTTCGGCGTCGGGCGCGACCTGAAGAAGGGTCAATGGCAGGCGGTGTTCCGGCAGATGATGGGCCGCGATCTGGTCCGCCCCGATCCCGAGCGGCACGGCGCGCTGGTGATGACCGAGGCCGCCCGCCCGATCCTGCGCGGCGAGGAAAGCATCCAGCTGCGCCGCGACGTGATCGACAAGGCCGCGCAGCGCCGCCCGCAGGTCAAGACGCTGGTCAGCGAAGAGGACGCCCCGCTGATGTCCGCGCTCAAGGCCAAGCGCCGCGCGCTGGCCGAGGCGGCGTCTCTGCCCGCCTATATGATCTTCCCCGACCGCACGCTGATCGAGATGGCCGAGCGCCGCCCCGAGAGCCTCGACCAGATGGGGGCGATCAGCGGCGTCGGCGCCAAGAAGCTGGAGCGTTATGGCGCCGAGTTCCTCTCGGTGATCACCGGCGGTGCCCCCGAAGAGACCCACCCGCAGCGCATGCGCGCCGCCGCGCGCGGTTCGGGCGAGCTCTACGATCGGCTGATGAGCGCGCAGGCCGATCTGATCCGCGGCGAGGACGGCACCGAAAAGCCGCTGTCCTGCTCTGCCTCGCTGCTCGCCAAGATCGCCGGGCTGCGCGATCCCGCGCCGGAAGATCTCGAGCGGATCCTCGGGGAGCGACGTTTTGACCGCTTTGGTCCGGCCTTTATGGACCTTCTCGCCGAAGCTGATTAGAACGATTCCAAACTGATGGATATGGTCAAGGAGTAACCGCGCATGCTCGTGGTGATTTCGCCTGCGAAAAAACTGGACTGGACGCCGCGCGACACGCAGATGACGGCGATGGATTTCCCCGATGAGGCGATGCGGCTGGTGAAAGCCGCGCGCAAGCTCGGGGTGCCCGAGCTGAAAAAGCTTATGCATCTGTCGGACAAGCTGGCCGAGCTCAACCGTGACCGCTTCCGCGATTATGCCCAAGAGCCCGAGGTCGAGGCCACCCGCCCCGCCGCGCTGGCCTTTGCCGGAGACACCTATCAGGGGCTCGACGCCGCCTCGCTCGAACCCGAGGAAATGGACTATGCGCAGGATCACCTGCGGATCCTCTCGGGCCTCTACGGCGTGCTGCGCCCGCTCGATGCGATCCAGCCCTACCGGCTGGAAATGGGCTCGCGCCTGAAGACCGAGCGCGGCAAATCGCTCTATGACTTCTGGGGCGACCGGCTGTCGAAAGCGCTGAACGCGCAGGGCGAGGCGCTTGGCACCGATGTGCTGGTGAACTGCGCCAGTCAGGAATATTTCGGCGCGGTCGACCGCAAGGCACTGAACCTGCGGGTGATCACCCCGCAATTCCTCGAGGATAAAGGCGGCGAGCCCAAGGTCATCAGCTTCTACGCCAAGCGCGCCCGCGGCGCGATGGCCCGCTTCATGATCACCCGCCGGATCACCGATCCCAAGGGGCTGCGCGACTTCGATCTGGGCGGCTACGCCTATGACGCGGCGCGTTCGACCGAGGATCAGCCCGCCTTCGTCCGGACTCACCCCGAAACCTGAGCCGCAGCGGGGCCCGACCATTTCTCGATCAGCCGCGCAAGGTCCGGCTTGCGCAGCGGCTTGGTCAGATAGTCGTCGAGCCCCGCCGCGATCAGCGCCTCGCGATCGCCGGTCATCGCATGGGCGGTGACCGCGATGATCGGCACGCGCGGCCCGTCGCCCTCGATCTCGCGGATGCGCCGCGTCGCCTCCTTGCCGTCCATGCCGGGCATCGAGATGTCCATGAAGATGAGATCGGGCCGCCGCGCCTCGAACTCGCCCACCGCCTCGGCCCCGTCGCAGGCAAAGCGCAGCTGCAACGGCAGGTCCAGCGCCTCGGCCATCTTGCGAAACACCAGCTGGTTGGTGCGGTTGTCCTCGGCCAGCAGCAGATCGAGCGCGCCCGTCCCTGTGGCGGGCGCGGCGCGCTCTGCGGGCGGCGGCGGAGACAGCCGCCTCTCATGCCCGTCCCAGCCCGCCAGCGCCGCGCAGAGGCTCCGGCGCGACGCGGGCATCTGGACCACCGCAAACGCGCCCGAGCCCTGCGGCACCGAGGCGGGCTGCGGCGACAGCAGCAAAACCGGCGGGCCGCCACCGGCCAGCGCCTGCGCCAACTCTGCGCCCTCAAGCCCCGGCAGCGCCTGTTCGGCGATCACCAGATCCACCTCGCCCGCCCGTGCATGATCCAGCGCGGCATCGCCCGAGGCGCACCAGACCGCCTCCAGCCCCAGCGCGCCCAGCTGCCGCAGCAGGATCGCCCGACTCTCGGGCATGGCGGCGACCACCAGCGCGCGGCGCAGCCCCGGGGGAAGCGCCAGCGGATCGCCCTGCCACGCCTCGGCCAAAGGCAGATCCAGCCGCAGCCCGAAACAGGCCCCCTCGCCCAGCTCGCTGTCCACCCAAAGCTCACCGCCCATCATCTCGACCAGCCGCCGGGTGATCGCCAGCCCCAGCCCGGTGCCCTCAAAGCTGCGGTTGCGCGCGTCCTCCACCTGATTGAACTCGCCAAAGATGTGGTCGAGCTTGTCGCGCGCGATGCCGATGCCGGTGTCCTCCACCGTCAGGCTCAGCGCCGCGCGCCCCGCCTCTGCGCTGCCGCTCACACGGATCAACACATGGCCCTCGGCGGTGAATTTCACCGCGTTGCCCACAAGATTGGTGAGGATCTGCCGGATCCGCCCCGCGTCTCCCACCAGCCCCGCGGGCAGGCTCGGGTCATAATCCACCAGCAGCGCCACGCCCTTCTCGCGCGCCGCCGGCTGCAGCAGCAGCGCCACCTCGTGGATCGCCCGCTCCAGATCGAACGCCTCGGCACACAGCGCCATGCGGTCCGCCTCGATCTTCGAATAGTCGAGAATGTCGTTGATGATCAGCAGCAGCGCCTCGCCGGAACTGCGGATCGTCTCGGCATAGAGCCGCTGTTCCTCGCTCAGCGCGCTGTCCATCAGCAGCGCCGCCATGCCCACGACGCCATTCATCGGCGTGCGGATCTCATGGCTCATATTGGCAAGGAAGGTGGATTTGGCATGGCTCGCGGTCTCGGCCCGTTGCCGCGCCTCTTCCAACTCCTGCTGGATGCGCTTGGCCTCGGTGATGTCGATGCGCAGCCCGACCCGCCCGCCATCGGTCAGCGGCCGCTCGTAGACCCGCAACCAGCGCCCGTCCCCCAACTGCTGCTCAAGCTCGCGCTCGGCGCCGCGATGCGCGCTCAGCCGCTCTTCGAGCCAGTGCTCCTCGCGGCCCATCGCCTCGCGGTACTGGCCGCGCGCCAGCCCGTGGCGCAGGATGTCCTCAAAGCTGACACCGGGGCGGATCGCCTCGGCGCTGGCGTGGTAGATCTCGCGGTAGGTCTCGTTGCACATCAGCAACCGGTCCTCGGCATCGAAGATGACGAACCCGTCGGGCAGCTCTTCCAGCGCCGACCACATGCGCATCAGATCGGTGATGTCAAAGCTCAGCGTCACCACGCCTCCATCGGGCAGATGCCGGTCCTGCAACTGCAGAAACTGCCCGGTGTAGATGCGGATGGTCTCGGTCGGGATCGGATCGGCCTCCCAGCGGGCGGCCATACGGGCGCGCCAGTCGTCGCCATGCTCGCCCTGCAGATCGACGATCCCCTCTTCGACCATCATGTCGAGCACATGCGCATAGCCCGCCCCCGGCCCGATGGTGTCGAGCCCATCGAACAGCGCCAGCCACGCCGGGTTGGCCAGTTCCATCCGCCGCTCGGCGTTGAAGGTGGCGAACCCGTCGCGCATGCAGGCCAGCGCGGTCCAAAGCTGCCCTTCAACCAGTTCGATCTTCTGATGCGCGGCGCCCAGCTGGGTCTTCACCCGCAGGTTCTCGTCGCGCACCGTGGCAACCTCGGCGCGGGTCTCGGTGATTTCGTGGCTCAGCTGCCGCGCGTGCAGGTTGAGCTTGCGATTGGCGGCAAAAAGCTCCGCCTGCTTGAGCTCAAGCAAACGCTCCGCCGCCAGTCGCGCGCGCCGTTCCTCGGCCAGCCGTGCCGCGATCTCCATGCCCAATGCCCTCTGCGACGGGGACACACTGCGCGCGCCACGGTGAACATCTTCTTAAGAAAACCGATGCAAAACGCCCGCTTGCCTTTACGAAGGGGCAGGGGCACCATGGTACAGCCTTGCCGCAAGGGATGCGGCATCGCCGCATCCGACGGGGAGGAGACGCGCATGCAGCAGGTTTTCCCGACACGCGCCCACAGGGTCCGCAACGATTGCGTCCGCAATGACCGGGTCCGCAACGACCGCGTTCGCGACCATAAGGTCCGACATAGCGTCCGACATAACTGCGGTGCACGCCGATGACCGAAACTCTGGGCACGATGCACTGGCGCGCGCTGGACCGCGACGGCGAGGACAAATGCCGCCTCGCGCGGCACGAGGATGGCTACATGCTGGTCGGTCACGCGCGGTTCCGCGACGGCTCGGGCTGGGCGGCGCTGGATTACGTGGTGCGCTGCGGCCCTGACTGGCTGACCCGCAGCGCCGATGTCACCGGCACGCTCGGCGGCGAAGAGATGCGCTGCCGCATCACCTGCGAGGGCGGGCATTGGGCGCTCAACGGCGCAGCGCTGCCCGGGCTTTCCGGCTGCAGCGACATCGACTTCTCCTTCACCCCGGCGACCAACCTGATGCCGCTGCGCCGCCTGCCCGAGGTCGGGCGCCTGCCGGTGCGCGCCGCATGGATGCGGCTGCCGGGCCCCCGGCTCGACCCGCTCGACCAAAGCTACACGCGCGAGCGCGGCGGTCTGGTCAGCTATCAAGCCGCGCAGACCGGCTATGAGACACAGATCAGCGTCGACCCCTGCGGCTTCCCCACCCGCTATCCGGGCCTGTGGCAACAGGTCGAGGTCTGACGCGCCACCCGCCCCACCAAGGCCAGCGGTCCGCCCTTCTTCTCTTTAAAAATCCGCCGGGGAGCGCGAGGGGCAGCGCCCCTCGCATCTTCCTTTGCCGCGCCTCCGGCGCAGTCTGGTGCCGCGCCTCCGGCGCAGTTTGGTGCCACGCCTCCGGCGCAGTTTGGTGCCACGCCTCCGGCGCAGTTTGGTGCCACGCCTCCGGCGCGAGGGGCAGCGCCCCTCGCATCTTCCTCAACCCCAGCTCACACCCGCTCGATAGCCAGCGCGATGCCCTGACCGCCCCCGATGCACATGGTGATCAGCGCCTTACGGCCGCCGGTACGCTCCAACTCGTAGAGCGCTTTCACCATCAGGATCGCGCCGGTGGCGCCGATGGGATGGCCGAGCGCGATTGCGCCGCCATTGGGGTTCACCTTCGCCGGGTCGAGCCCCAGCCCCTTGTTCACCGCCAGCGCCTGCGCGGCAAAGGCTTCGTTGCTTTCGATCACGTCGAACTCCGCCAGCGACAGCCCGGTGCGGACCAGCAGGTTCTCCACCGCCGGGACCGGGCCGATGCCCATGACCTCGGGGCGCACACCGGCATGGGCGTAGCCCAGCACGCGGGCGCGCGGCGTCAGCCCCGCCGCCGCCGCGGCCTCGCCGCGTGCCAGCACCAGCGCCGCCGCGCCGTCGTTGAGGCCCGAAGCGTTGCCCGCCGTCACCGAGCCGTCGCGGTCGAAGGCCGGGCGCAGCCCTGCCAGTTTCTCCAGCGTCGTCGCCTTGGGGTGCTCGTCGGTGTCAAAGACCACGGTCTCGCGGCGCGAGGCGATCTCCACCGGCACGATCTGCTCGGCAAAGATCCCCGCCTCGATGGCCTTGGCGGCGCGCTGCTGACTCTCCAGCGCAAAAGCGTCCTGCGCCGCGCGCGAGATGTCGTTCTCTTTCGCGACATTCTCGGCGGTGATGCCCATGTGGCCGGTGCCGAAGGGGCAGTTTAGCGCGCCCAGCATCATGTCGAGGGTGCGGATATCGCCCATCTTCTGGCCCCAACGCTGGTCAGGGATGATATAGGGCGCGCGGCTCATACTCTCGGCGCCGCCCACCAGCGCGAAATTCGCGTCGCCCAGCATCAGCGCCTGCACGCCCGAAACCACCGCCTGCGCGCCAGAGCCGCAAAGCCGGTTCACGTTCATCGCCGGGGTGGTGTCGGGAATGCCCGCCTGCATGGCCGCGACGCGCGACAGATACATGTCGCGCGGCTCGGTGTTCAGCACATGGCCAAAGACCACCTGCCCGATCTGCCCGCCTTCGACACCGGCGCGCTCCAGCGCCGCCTTGGCCGCCACCGTGCCCAGCTCGATCGGCGGGACGGATTTCAGCGATCCGCCAAAAGTGCCGATGGCGGTGCGCGCGCCGCTCAGGATGACGATCTCTTCGGGATCGGCTGCGGACATGACGGCTCTCCTCTCAACTGACAGTCGCGCGGACCATGCCGCAGCGCCGCACCGCTGTCAGCCCGGACGTTCCGTCACCGGACCTTCCTCCGGGCCTTCCGCGTCCCTCGCCTCGTCCGGCGCCCCGCCCAGCATCCGCACCTCGCGCTGCGGGAAGGGGATCGAGATGCCATGTTCCTTGAACGCGTCCCAAAGCGCGAGGAAGACATTGCCCCGGATGTTGGTCAGCCCCTGCGACGGGTCGATGATCCAGAACCGCAGGATGTAATCCACCGACGAGTCCCCGAATCCGGTGATATGGCAGACCGGCGGCTTGTGGCTCAGCACCCGCTTCACGCTTTGCGCCGCCTCGATCGCCACTTTGCGCACCAGATGCGGGTCGTCGCCGTAGGCGGTGCCGAAATGGATGTCGACCCGCACCAGCTCGTTGGAATGCGACCAGTTGACCACCTGCCCGGTGATCATGTCCTCGTTGGGGATGAGGTATTCCTTGCCGTCGCGCGTGGTGATCGACACATAGCGCGCGCCCAGCGCATTGATCCATCCGAAGGTCTCGCCGATGGAGATCACGTCGCCCGGCTTGATCGACTTGTCGAGCAAGATGATCACCCCCGACACGAGGTTCGACACCACCTTCTGCAGACCAAAGCCAAGCCCCACGCCGATGGCGCCCGACAGCACCGCGAGGCCCGTCAGGTCCACCCCGGCCAGCTTCAGCGCCATGAAGAAGGCCGCGCCATAGAGCGCCACCTGCAGGAATTTCACCGCCAGAACCTGCATCGAGGGGCTGATCCCCTCGTTGCGCCGGATGCTCGCCGCCCCCGCCGTGGTCAGGAATCGCGCCACCGCCACCAGCGCGATAAGGATCACCACCGCCTGCAGGATCAGCCAGAGCGACAGTTTCGAGTCGCCGAAACTCACCGCCGCGCTTTCCAGCAGCGCCTGCGCCTCATCGGTCAGCCCGAGGATCCAGATGGTGACGTAGCCCCACGCCCCATAGCGCATCAGCGAGCGCAGAGCCGGGTTGCCGATGAGCCGCGTGATCAGCGCGATGACCAGCCAAGCGCTCGACAGCTGTGCAATGATTTCAAGAAGATAAGTGCGCGACGGCCATGTGACCTGATGCATGATCCCTATCACATGCCAGATCAGGAGCACAAAGATGATCATCCGCAACCGCCGGTGCAGCACGATGAGAATGCGCATCTGCCACTTCGGCCAGCCCTCGCGGGCGCGCATCCAATTGTGCAGCTTCGGCCCCAGCCACGCGCGCAGCAGATGCGCCAGCGCAAATAGGCCAAGGGCGATGCCAAGCTGATAGAACATCCAAGGCCGCAGCACGATCGCAAGGAACGTGTCGACCTGCCCCCATAGGGTCAGCCCGGTCTGCTGCAGCGCCTCAAAGGGCGTCGGTTCCTCATGCGGGTTCATCGTCTGGCGTGGCTCCTCACGCGGGCAGCGTGGCACCACAATCTTTTTCGCTCAAGGCCTTGAGCGCAAGCGGGGGCACTCAGTGCTTGGGCAGCGTCACGCTGATCTCCTGCGCTTCGGCATTGGGCAGGCTCAGCACCAGTGCCCAAAGCAGTGTGGCGATCAGGACAAGGTGCATGGCATTCATCAAGGTCATCTTGGCTCCTCCACGACGGTAAGAAAACTACGCCCGAGCCCGCCAAAAGTTCCGATCCTTCCAAGCCGGTGTCTGCGATGGGTTGATCGGCACGCGGCAAAGGAGTATCCCCGCCGCATGACTCGGCTTCTTGACCTCGGCGACCGCGTGCGTCTGCGCGAACGGTTCCACGGCGCGAACTTCACGGTTCTGGCGCGCCTATAAGGCTGTCTTGCAGCCCGCCCCGGCGCGGGGGCTTTCCACCTGCGCCAAGCCCAGCCAACTTCCAAGACATATACCCCGAGAGGACCCCCATGTCCGGCAAGACGCTCTACGACAAGATCTGGGATGCCCACGTCGTCCAGCAGGACGAAGACGGCACCTGCCTTCTCTACATCGACCGCCACCTCGTGCACGAGGTGACCTCGCCGCAAGCCTTCGAAGGCCTGCGCATGACCGGCCGCAAAGTGCGCGCCCCGCAGCGCACCATCGCCGTGCCCGACCACAACGTGCCGACCACGCTCGACCGTGAAAACGGCATCGAGAACGAGGAATCGCGCATTCAGGTCGAGGCGCTCGACAAGAACGCCCGCGACTTCGGCGTGAACTACTATCCGGTCAGCGACGTCCGTCAGGGCATCGTGCACATCGTCGGCCCCGAGCAGGGCTGGACCCTTCCGGGCATGACCGTGGTCTGCGGCGACAGCCACACCGCCACCCATGGCGCCTTTGGCGCGCTGGCGCATGGCATCGGCACCTCGGAGGTCGAGCATGTGCTCGCCACCCAGACGCTGATCCAGTCCAAGTCGAAGAACATGAAGGTCGAGATCACCGGCCAGCTGCGTCCGGGCGTCACCGCCAAGGACATCACGCTCTCGGTCATCGGTCACACCGGCACCGGCGGCGGCACCGGCTATGTCATCGAATACTGCGGCGAAGCGATCCGCTCGCTGTCGATGGAAGGCCGGATGACCGTCTGCAACATGGCGATCGAAGGCGGCGCCCGCGCTGGCCTGATCGCCCCCGACGAGACCACCTTCGAATATGTGAAGGGCCGCCCGCATGCGCCGAAGGGCGCACAGTTCGAGGCCGCGCTCGACTGGTGGAAGACGCTCTACTCCGATGACGACGCGCATTGGGACAAGGTCGTCACCATCAAGGGCGAAGACATCGCCCCCGTCGTCACCTGGGGCACCTCGCCCGAGGACGTGCTGCCGATCACCGATGTGGTGCCCGCCCCCGACAGCTTTGCCGGCGGCAAGGTCGAAGCGGCCAAGCGCGCGCTCACCTATATGGGTCTCGAGGCCGGTCAGAAGCTGACCGACATCAAGATCGACACGGTGTTCATCGGATCCTGCACCAATGGCCGGATCGAAGACCTGCGCGCCGCAGCCGAGATCCTCAAGGGCAAGAAGATCAAGGACGGCATGCGCGCTATGGTCGTTCCGGGCTCGGGCCTCGTCCGCGCTCAGGCCGAGGAAGAAGGCCTTGCGCAGATCTTCATCGACGCGGGCTTTGAATGGCGGCTTGCGGGCTGCTCCATGTGCCTTGCGATGAACCCCGACCAGCTGGCACCGGGCGAGCGCTGCGCCGCCACCTCGAACCGCAACTTCGAAGGCCGTCAGGGCAAGGGCGGACGCACCCACCTGATGTCGCCGGCGATGGCGGCGGCAGCGGCGGTCACCGGTCATCTGACCGACGTGCGTGAGCTCATGGACGCGCCGGCTCCGGCGTAAGCGATCCCGGGGCCCCGCGCGGGGCCCCTCCCCCAGTTCCGGCACTCCGGACGGGCGCAGCCGCATATGCATGCAATGTGCATCGCTTGTGCATGGATTGTGCCCCAAGGATTTGCCCCATCCCCAAGGAGGGACAGATGGAAAAATTCGAGAAGCTGACCGGGATCGCGGCGCCCATGCCGCTGGTCAATATCGACACCGATATGATCATCCCCAAGCAGTTCCTGAAGACGATCAAACGCTCGGGCCTCGGCGTGCATGCCTTCGACGAGATGCGCTATCTCGACGACGGATCCGAGAACCCCGAGTTCGTGCTGAACCAGCCTGCCTACCGCGAGGCTTCGGTCATCGTCGCCGGTGACAACTTCGGCTGCGGCTCGTCGCGCGAACACGCCCCTTGGGCGCTCGCCGACTTCGGCATCAAGGTGGTGATCTCCACCTCCTTTGCCGACATCTTCTACAACAACTGCTTCAAGAACGGCATGCTGCCCATCGTCATGCCGCAAGAGGCGGTCGATGTGCTGATGAAGGACGCCGAAAAAGGCTCCAACGCGCGGATGACGGTTGATCTTGAGAACCAGGTCGTCACCACCTCCGACGGAG
Organism: Salipiger sp. PrR002; assembly: GCF_010500775.1. Lineage (NCBI taxonomy): Bacteria > Pseudomonadati > Pseudomonadota > Alphaproteobacteria > Rhodobacterales > Roseobacteraceae > Salipiger > Salipiger sp. PrR002. The sequence goes on along the minus strand of NZ_JAAGOU010000005.1, from coordinate 14,292 downwards.
AGGAATTTTCCTTTGAAATCGACCCCTTCCGCAAGCACTGCCTGCTCGAGGGCCTCGACGACATTGGCCTGACCATGGAAAAATCCGGCGCCATCGACACGTTCGAAACCGCCGCCGCCCAGTCCCGACCTTGGGTCTGAGGTGGGACTGAGCCGCAGTCAGGCATGAACATCGAAGGGCTGTCCCCGTGGGGACAGCCCTTTTTGCTGCGCGCGCCCATTTCTGAAACGGCCCGCCTGCCCGGCGTCCGGCCTGCCTCCGGCGGGGATATTTTCATCTAGACGAAGGAGCCCGCTGCCCTGCTTCGTCTAGATACAAATATCCCGGGGGAGACGCGCGCAGCGCGGCGGGGGCAGAGCCCCCTTCATCCTCGATTGCCGCAGGTCGTGCGGCGGGGGCAGCGCCCCCACCCGCCTCAGCACGAGCGCGAGAGGTCCATCTCCGGCACGTCTCCGGTCACGATCAAGGTTGCCGCCGTCGCCGCGCGGACCTCGGCCACGGTCACTCCGGGGCCGGTTTCCAGAAGGTGCAGCCCGTCGTCCTCGGGACGGATCACCGCCATTTCGGTGACGATGAGATCCACCCGCCGCTCGGCGGTCAGCGGCAGCGCGCATTCCGGCACGATTTTCGGCACGCCGCCCTTGGCGCTGTGGATCATCGCCACGATCACCCGTTTCGCCCCGGTGACCAGATCCATCGCCCCGCCCATTCCCGGCACATAGTGGCCGGGGATCATCCAGTTCGCCAGATACCCGCGCGCGTCCACCTGCAGCCCGCCCAGCACCGTCAGGTCCAGATGCCCGCCGCGGATCAGCCCGAAGGAGAAGGCGCTGTCGATGGTCGAGGCCCCCGGCACCGCCGAGACGAAGCTGCCGCCAGCGTCGGTGAGATGGCGGTCGGTCATCCCCTCGGGCGGGCGGTGGCCCATGCCGACAACGCCGTTTTCGGCCTGAAAGAACACGCCCAGGCTCTCGTCCAGATGGTCCGAGACCAGCGTCGGAATACCGATGCCGAGGTTCACCAGAGTGTGCGGCTTGATCTCGACGGCGACGCGGCGGGCGATGATCTCTTTGGGGTCCATGCTGGCGATCTCCATGTTCAATGCTTCCCGATCACATGGTCGACGAGCGCGCCGGGCGTCTTCACCGCATCGGGCGGGATCACCCCCACCGGCACGATCTCTTCGGGCTCGGCGATCACCACATCGCCCGCCAGCGCCATGATCGGATTGAAGTTCGTCGCGGTGAGCATATAGGTCAGATTGCCCACGTAATCGCAGCTGCGCGCCGCGATCAGCGCGAAATCGGCGCGCAGCGGCGGCTCGAGCAGATAGGGTTTGCCCTCGACCTCGATCACCTGCTTGCCCTCGGCCACTTTGGTGCCCAGCCCGGTGGGCGTGAGCACCCCGCCAAGCCCGACCCCGGCGGCACGGATGCGTTCGACCAGAGTGCCCTGCGGCACCAATTCCACCTCAAGCTCGCCCGACCGCATCTGCTCCTGCACATCGGGGTTGAGGCCGATATGGCTGCCGATGAATTTGCGCAGGCAGCGCGCCGCCACCAGCGGACCGACCCCCAGATGCGGACGGGCGGCATCGTTGACGATCACGGTCAGATCTTTCTTGCCCGCCTGCGCCAGCGCCCGCACCAGCCCGTCAGGCGTGCCGACCCCCATGAAACCCGAGAGCATGATCCGCGCACCATCGGGAATCAGATCCACCGCTTCGTCCATCGTCACTGCCTGATGCATGCTGCCCTCCCGGCGCGTCGCCCTTCACGTCTGTACGAAGTCAGACCCGCAAATCCTGCGGCTCGCGTTGCGTCAGGTCAAATTCATTGGAAATCCGGCGAATAATCGGTAAAAGCGCGGAGGCTCTTCGTACAAGTTTTCGGCGAGTCTGTGGGTTTTTGTTCATGGTTTAAGTTGTTTATCCCCGCGGGGACATGACGCTTTGACGGGTACGGAAACGGGGCAACCATGTGCTCTGATGCCGCCAGCCCGCCAAGGAAACCGGGAATTGATGCAAATTCGCACCTTTTCCACCATGAAACCGCCAGATTTCCGCCGTCCCCTCAGGGCATGCTTGCCGCGCGTTCAAGAAGAAGGCAAAATTTGGGCAATATTGAGGCAATCCGCCGGCGCGGCGGGGTCAGAGGGCGACACAGGCGCAGCAAAGCGTCGGGGGTCCCACGACCGAAAGGGCAGAAGCCGTGATCACACGTTTCGTCAAAGCCGGCATCCGTGCCGTCGCCGTGGCCTTGCTGATCGCAATGCCGGCCGTGCTCTTGCCCGGCTATGCGGCGGACGCGGCGCAGATCACCGCGCTGCTGGCCTTGGTCGCGGCGCTGCTGACCTTTGTCGAATATGTCGGCGACTATCCCTCGATCCTCGAGTTCCGCGACGCCCCGCCGTTCAACCGCCTGAGATTTCTCGCGCTTTTTGCGACGGTCTTGGTGCTGACGCTGATCTGCCGCGGCGAGAGCCATCCCACCGCGGTCTCGCAGATGCTCACCGCTTTCGGCGGCAAGGTCGGCGGCTGGCTCGATTTCCCCTTCTCGCCGGTGCGGCTGATGGTGCTGCTGGCCACCGACGACATGAGTGCGCAGGACGTCGAGCGGATCCGCACCCATGCCGGGCTGGCCTATGTGATCTCGCTGCTGAGCATGCTGGCCTTCGTTCTGGTGGTGCGGCTGCTGAGCTGGCCGGTGCGCAACGGGGCCTTCAACTTCTGGGTCAACCTGCCGCTTTTCGATCCGACCATCGGCAAGGATGTGCTCTACCGGCTCAATCGCGATGGCAACGTTAACGTCGCCTTAGGGTTTCTTCTGCCATTCCTGATCCCGGCAATCATGAAACTCGCGGCGCAGACCATCAACCTCGTGTCGCTGACCGAACCGCAGACCCTGATCTGGACGATGAGCGCATGGGCTTTCCTTCCGGCAAGCCTCGTGATGCGGGGCGTCGCGCTGATGCGCATCGCCGCGCTGATCGAGCAGAAGCGCAAACGCGCCTACGCCGAGGCGGAAGCCGAGGTGCAGACCATCTGACACGCCTGATCCCGGCGCTGTTTCTTTGCGCCGTTCTGGCCCTGCCCGCCTCGGCAGGGGCGGTCGAGATCACCCTTGCCACCTGGCACGCGCATCTTAGCCGTAAAGGGCCGGGCCTGCTGCTGCGCGATATCCTTGAGGCGCGCGCACCGCTGCCAGCCATACTCGATCAGATCGCCGAGGCGCGGCCTGACGTGCTGCTGCTCACCGATATGGATTTCGATCTTGGGCAGGCGGCGCTGGATGCGCTTGCCGATCAGCTTGCAGCGCGCGGCGCGGACTACCCCCACCGCTTTGCCCTGCGACCCAATTCCGGCATGGAGAGCGGCGCCGATCTGGACGCTGACGGGCGGCTTGGTGGCCCCCGTGACGCTCAGGGCTATGGCGCTTTCTCGGGCCAGCATGGCATGGCGGTGCTGGCCCGGCACCCGCTGCGACTGGAGCGGGATTTCTCGGCGCTGCTCTGGCGCGATTTGCCGGGCACGCGGATGCACCCCGCCGATCCCGCGCCCGAGGTGCAGCGGCTGTCGTCCACGGCGCATTGGGTGCTGCGGCTCGACGCCCCCGGCCAACCGCTGCAGCTGCTGTGCTATTCCGCGACGCCGCCGGTGTTCGACGGGCCGGAGGATCGCAACGGGCGGCGCAATGCCGACGAGCTTGCGCTTTGGCGGCACTACCTAGACGGCGCGCTCGGGCCAGCGCCGGAGGGGGCTTTCGTCCTGATCGGAAACGCAAATCTTGACCCCGAAGGCGGCGAGGGGCTACGCGGCGAGATGCGGGCGCTGCTGGACGATGCCCGCCTGCAGGACCCGCTGCCGCAGCAGGCCACCGCCGAATGGGACAGCACCGGCCCGCTCCGCGTGAGCTATGTGCTGCCCTCCGCGGGGCTCACCGTCGGCGACGCCCGGGTTTATCCCGCCATCGAGGGCCAGCGGCACCGTCTGGTCACCGTCACGCTAAGCACCCAGATGGGCGGTTAATGAAGTTGCCCGCACCCCTGTTTTCTTGACCATTCCTCGCCCCTCGGCTAGGCGATTGCGCAACATTCCGAGGAGAGACTTTCCATGAGCACCCCTTCGCTTCTCATCCTGCCGGGCGACGGCATCGGCCCCGAGGTCATGGCAGAGGTTCGCCGCGTCATCGACTGGTTCGGCGACAAGCGCGACCTGAAATTCGATGTCAGCGAAGACCTCGTGGGCGGCAGCGCCTATGACGCGCATGGCACGCCGCTGACCGACGAGACCATGGCCAAGGCCCAAGAGGTGGACGCCGTTCTGCTCGGTGCCGTGGGCGGCCCGAAATACGACGTTCTGGACTTCTCGGTGAAGCCCGAGCGCGGGCTGCTGCGCCTGCGCAAGGAGATGGACCTTTACGCCAACCTGCGCCCGGCGCAGTGCTTTGACGCGCTGGCCGACTTCTCGTCGCTGAAGAAAGACGTGGTGGCGGGCCTCGACATCGTCATCGTGCGCGAGCTGACCTCGGGCATCTACTTCGGCGAGCCGCGCGGCATCATCGAAGAAGGCAACGAGCGCGTGGGCATCAACACCCAGCGCTACACCGAGTCGGAGATCGACCGCGTTGCCCGCAGCGCGTTTGAGCTGGCCATGCGCCGCGGCAAGAAGCTGTGCTCGATGGAAAAGGCCAACGTGATGGAGTCGGGCATCCTGTGGCGCGAAGTTGTCACCGAGGTGGGCAAGGACTACCCCGAGGTCGAACTGTCGCACATGTACGCCGACGCGGGCGCCATGCAGCTTTGCCGCTGGCCCAAGCAGTTCGACGTGATCGTCACCGACAACCTCTTTGGCGACCTGCTGTCGGATGCCGCCGCGATGTTGACCGGCTCGCTCGGCATGCTGCCCTCGGCCTCGCTGGGCGCCCCGATGGCCAATGGCCGCCCCAAGGCGCTCTACGAGCCGGTGCACGGCTCTGCGCCCGACATCGCAGGTCAGGGCAAAGCCAACCCGATCGCCTGTATCCTCAGCTTCGCCATGGCGCTGCGCTACAGCTTCGACAAGGGCGACGAGGCCACCCGCCTCGAGCAGGCGATCGAAGCGGTTCTGGCCAAGGGCTACCGCACCGCGGACCTGCTGGGCGAAGAAGGCAAGCAGCCGGTCTCGACCTCCGAGATGGGCACCGCGATCCTCGAGGCGCTCGACGAGAGCCTCTGATCCCAAGGGATGGTCAATGATTGGGCGGGGCGGCCACAGGTCGCCCCGTTTTCACGTTCTGCCGCATGACACGTTGAAATCCCCTGCCTCAAAGCTAAGCCTTGAGCGCAAGGCAGAAGCAACGGAACGGCACCCATGGGATCGAACGCGAAAGGCGCGCTGCTGGCGCTCCTCACCTTCGGCATCTACTCGACACACGACGTCATCGTGAAGGTTCTGGGCGCCGCCTACAGCCCCTTCCAGATCGTGTTTTTCTCGGTGCTGCTGAGCTTTCCGCTGGTCAGCCTCATGCTGATCCGCGACACCACGGCGGGCAATCTGCGCCCGCTGCATCCGTGGTGGACCGCCCTGCGCACCATCTCGACGGTGATCACCGGGGTCTGTGCCTTCTACGCCTTCTCGGTGCTGCCGCTGGCGCAGACCTATGCGATCATCTTTGCGCAGCCGCTGCTGATCACCGTGCTGGCGATTCCCATCCTCGGAGAACAGGTTCGGCTGCGCCGCTGGATGGCGGTTCTGGTCGGCCTTGCCGGGGTCATCGTGGTGCTGCGCCCGGGCAGCACCGAGCTGACGCTGGGCCATCTCGCGGCGCTGACGGCGGCGATCTTTGGCAGTCTTTCGGCGATCATCGTGCGCAAGATCGGCCATGAGGAACGCTCGGTGGTGCTGCTCCTCTACCCGATGATGACGAACTTCGTGGTGATGGGCTGCGCCCTGCCCTTCGTCTACCGCCCGATGCCGATCGAACATGTGGGCGGGTTCGGACTGATGGCGATTCTCGCCTTCACCGGCTCGGCGTTGCTGATCGCCTCCTACCGCACCGGCGAGGCGGTGATCGTCGCGCCAATGCAATATTCGCAGCTGCTGTGGGCCACGCTCTACGGCGCGATCTTCTTTGCCGAATATCCCGATAGCTTCACCCTGATGGGGGCGGTGCTGATCATCGGCAGCGGCGTCTATATCGTGCTGCGCGAGGGCCGGTCGAGCGCGTCGGAGAATCGCCCGGTGCTGCGCACCCGCAACCGCATCGAGTTCGGGACCTCGCTGCGCATCGGTCCGCTGCTGCGCGCGATGAAAAGACGCGAAAAGGGTGTGAATCGGCCCTTGCCAAAGGCCGGAGGCTAGGGTACTCCGCGCTCCACGGTCGGAGTGTAGCTCAGCCTGGTAGAGCACTGTCTTCGGGAGGCAGGGGCCGGAGGTTCGAATCCTCTCACTCCGACCAAATATGCAAAGGCGCCCCTCGGGGCGCCTTTTGCGTTTCCGGAGGTCGCGCGGCTCAGCTGGCTCAGCCAAGCTCCGGCGCGACCGGCACCACGATACGGCCGCGCACCGCACCTTCGAGGAATTTCGGCGCGATCTGCGGCACCTCCTCGAAGGGCACTTCGACGGTGATCTTCTCGAGCTTGGCCATGTCGAGATCGCTGGCCAGACGCTGCCACGCCGCCAGCCGGTCGGGCTTGGGGCACATCACGCTGTCGACGCCCGCAAGCGTGACCCCGCGCAGGATGAAGGGCGCGACGCTGGCGGGCAGGTCCATGCCCGCAGCCAGCCCGCAGGCCGCCACCACACCGCGGTACTTCATCATCGACAGCATGTTCGCCAGCACCGTGCTGCCCGCCACGTCGATGCCTGCGGCCCAGCGTTCCTTGTTCAAAGGCCGTGGCTTGCCGGTCAGTTCCGACCGGTCGAGCACGCTGCTTGCCCCCAGATCGCGCAGATACGCCGCCTCTGCCTCGCGCCCTGTAACAGCCGCCACATCGAAGCCGCGCGCTGCCAGCAGCGCCACCGCCACGCTGCCAACCCCGCCAGCGGCGCCGCTGACCACGATCTCGCCAGCCTCGGGCGTCACCCCGTGCCGCTCCAGCGCCAGAACGCAGAGCATCGCCGTGTAGCCCGCCGTGCCGATCGCCATGGCCTGCTTGGCGCTGATCCCCTCGGGCAGCGGCACCAGCCAGTCGCCCTTGACCCGCGCGCGCCCGGCAAGGCCGCCCCAATGGGTCTCGCCCACGCCCCAGCCGTTCAGCACGACGCGGTCGCCGGGCTTGAAGTCGGGATGGTTGCTCTCGGCGACCACGCCCGAGAAATCGATCCCCGGCACCATCGGAAAGCACCGCACCACGGGGGCCGCGCCGGTGAGCGCCAGCGCGTCCTTGTAGTTGAGCGTCGAATAGGCCACGTCGACCAGAACGTCGCCCTCGGGCAGTTGGTCGTCAGACAGCTCGGTGATGGAGACGCTCTGCGTTTCCTCGGGTTTCTCGATCAGGATTGCCTTGAACATCTGTCGCTCCTCTCAGCGTTCGAGCAGGTGGAAATAGGTGGTGGAAAAGCTGCGCAGCGGCTCGGCGCTCAGCTCGAGTTTCGCGCGCAGCACGGCGCCCTCCCAGCCGATCCAGAAGAAGGCGGCGAGCGCCTCCGGGTCCTGTTCTGCAGCAAGCGCGCCGTCCGCCTGCGCCTGCCGCAGCACCTCGGCGGTGCGGGCCTGCCAGCCCTCGAGCACCTCGGTCAGCGCCGCGCGGAACGCATCCGGCAGCGCGCCCATCTCCTGCCCGAGGTTGCCGACCAGACAGCCGCGCCGAAACCCGTGCCGCGCCATGCCCGCCTCGGCCTCATTGGTGAAATCGCGAAGGCGATCCAGCGGCGGGCGCGCCTCGTTGCGGAAGGCGCGGTCGAGCAACTCGAGGAAATAGACGTTATAGGCGTGGATGAGCGCGAGGCCGAACTCTGCCTTGCCCTTGAAGTGGTGGTAAAAACTGCCCTTGGGCACGCCCGCCGCCTTGAGGATCTCATCCACCCCGACCGCGGAATAGCCCTTCTCGGTCAGATGCTCGAGGCCGGTGCGAATGAGCTTTCGCCGTGCCTCGGAGGCATCCGGAGCGGTGCGCGGACGCCCGCGGCGAGGTTTTTCGGAACGAGGGAGAGGCGAGTCGGCTTGGGTCATGCAGATTTAGTAGACCGATTCGTCTAATAAATCTACCTGCGACACGAGCCGGGCATATCAGCGCAACAAAAAAGGGCGGGCCCACAGGCCCGCCCCAGTCAGTTCCGATAGCGGCTCTTTCAGGCCGCGCCCGCGTCCATGATCCGTTCGAGATCGTCGTGTTCAGCCACGTAGTGACCCGGCGCGATCTGGTCGAGTTGCGGCACGTAGTCCACATCGCCCGCCGCCAGCCGCGAGGGCAGGAAGCGCAGCGCCGCCTTGGCGTCGAGCGGCGAGGGCAGCTCGCCGGGGAGGCGGATGCGGGTGCGCGCGCGTTCGGCCACCGGATCGGGGATCGGCACCGCCGAGATCAGCGACTGCGTGTAGGGATGCGCCGGGTTCGAGCAGATCGTCTCGGCGTCGCCCATCTCGACCACGCGGCCAAGGTAGAGCACCATGATCCTATTCGAGATCTCACGCACCACCGACAGATCGTGCGAGATGAACAGCATCGACATGCCGAACTCGGCCTGCAGCTCCTTCAGCAGTTTCACGATCTGCGCCTGAATCGACACGTCGAGCGCCGAGACCGCCTCGTCACAGATGATCAGCTTGGGCCGGTTGATCATCGCACGGGCGATGCCCACGCGCTGGTTCTGGCCGCCCGACAGCTCGTGCGGGTAGCGGTTGTATTTCTCCGGCTCCAGACCCACGCGGGTCATCATCCGCAGCACCTCGTCCCGCCGCTCGCTCTTGGTCAGCTCGGGGCGGTAGGTCTTTAGCGGCTCGGCGATCGAGTCGGCGATGGTCATCCGCGGATCGAGGCTGGCGAGCGGGTCCTGAAAGACGATCTGAAGGTCCTTGCGTTCCTTCTTCAGAGCCTGCTTGTCCATGGTGTTCAATGGCTTGCCCAGCCAGCTGACGTTGCCATCGGTGGGCTCAACCAGCCGCAGCACGGCGCGCGCCAGCGTGGACTTGCCGCAGCCCGACTCGCCCACGATGCCCAGCGTCTCGCCGGCACGCAGGCCGAAGCTGACGCCGTTCACCGCCTTCAGCGGCACGGTTTTGCCGAAGATCCCGCCGTCGAGTTTGATCGGGAAATGTACCTTCATGTCGTCGACGCGCAGGATCTCCTTGCCCTCGACGCGGCCACCGGCATCGCCCTTGTCGATGCGCGGCATCGAGTCGAGCAGGCGGCGGGTGTAGTCGTGGCGCGGCTGCGAGAAGATCTCGTTCACCTCGCCTTCCTCGACGAACTCACCAAGGCGCATGACCTTGATGCGGTCGCACATCCGCGCCACCACGCCCATGTCATGGGTGATGAGGGCAATGGCGGTGCCGAGTTCGCGCTTGAGCTGGTCCATGAGGTCGAGCACCTCGGCCTGCACGGTGACGTCGAGCGCGGTGGTCGGCTCGTCGGCGATCAGCAGCTTGGGCTCGCAGAGCATGGCCTGCGCGATCATCACGCGCTGGCGCATGCCACCCGACAGCTCGTGCGGATACTGCTTGAGACGGCGCTTCGCTTCGGGGATGCGCACGCGCTCGAGCCAGTCGAGGCAGTGCTTTTCCGCCTCGCGGCCCGACATGCCACGGTGCACCTTCAGCACCTCGGCCATCTGCTCGCCCACCTTGAGATGTGGGGTCAGCGCCGTCAGCGGATCCTGAAAGATCATCCCGACCTTGTCGCCACGCACCTTGTTGAGCTTGGAGACCGGCAGGTTGAGGATCTCAGAACCCTGCAGCGTCACCGAGCCGCTCGCCGTGCCATTGGGCGGCAGCAGGCCCATGGCGGCCATGAAGCTCTGCGACTTGCCCGAGCCCGACTCGCCGACGATGCCAAGGCATTCGCCCGCGCGGATGTCGAAGGACACGCCTTTCACCGCCTGAACGCGGCCGTCCTGCGTTTCGAAACCGACCTTGAGGTCTTTCACGGAAAGAATGGTCATGTCAGCGATCCTTCGGGTCCAGAGCGTCACGCAGACCATCGCCGATGAAGAACATCGTGATGATGATGGTGACATAGAAGAACAGCGGGAACAGAAGCTGCCACAGCGTGCCATAGCCCATGGTGCCCGCGCCTTCGGCGATCAGGCGACCGAGCGAGGTCATCGGCTCGGAGATGCCAAGGCCGAGGAACGAGATGAAGCTTTCCGCAAGGATCATCTCGGGCACCAGCAGCGAGGCGTAGACGATGACCACGCCGATGAGGTTCGGCAGGATGTGGCGGAAGATGATCGCGCTTTCGCTCACACCGCCGGCGCGCGCCGCCTCGATGAACTCGCGGGTCTTCAGGGTCAGCGTCTGGCCGCGCACGATCCGCGCCATGGTCAGCCAAGAGACCGCGCCGAGCGCGATGAACAGCGTGATGAAGTTCCGGCCCGCCACCACGAGGATGAGGATCAGGATCAGCGTCAGCGGGATCGCCAGCAGCACGTCAACGATGCGCATCATCACGCTGTCGAGCCGGCCGCCGTAGAAGCCCGCGATCACGCCCCATGCAGTGCCCACGAGCAGCGCCATGGCTGCGCCGATGAGGCCCACCAGCAGCGAGGTCTGCGTCGCCTGAATGGTGCGCGAGTAGAGATCACGTCCCAGCTCGTCGAGGCCGAAGAAGTGGCCGGTCTCGATCGAGGGGGCGCCTTGGGCAAGGATGTCGCCCATACGCGCCCAGTCGATCTCTTCGTTGTCCCAGACCGCGAAGAACGGCCCGATGATGACGAAGGCGACGATCAGCGCCAGAACGATCACGCTGGCCATGGCGGCCTTGTTGCGCACGAAGCGGCCCATGGCGTCGCGGAACAGCGAGCGGCCACGGACGGCGTTGAAATCGGTGATATCGGCGGCCAGTTCCGCCGCCTTTTCGGATTTTCCGAACACGGGGTCAGCCTCCTCAGTAACGGATCTTGGGATCGAACCACGCATAGGCGAGGTCGGTCAGAAGGTTCACCACGACGGTCAGCGCGCCGTAGAGGATGGTCACCCCCAGCAGCACCGCATAGTCGCGGGTCAGCGCCGAGCTGACGTAGGATTGGCCAAGGCCGCCCGTCGAGAAGTAAAGATCGACGAAGACCGAGCCGGTCAGCACGTAGACGAACACCGGGCCAAGGTAAGAGATCACCGGCAGCAGCGTCGGCTTCAGCGCGTGACGCCAGACGATGGCCTTGTTCGACAGGCCCTTGGCGCGGGCGGTGCGGATGAAGTTCGAGTTCAGCACCTCGAGCATGGACGAGCGCGTGATCCGCGCGATCGAGCCCATGTAGGAAGTAGAGAGCGCGATCACCGGCATGATCAGATACTGCCACTGCCCGCCGTTCCAGCCGCCGCCCGGCAGCAGGCCGAGCCAGAGCGTGAAGGTCAGGATGAGGATCGGGCCCATGATGAAGTTCGGCAGCGCCTGCGCGGCGATGCCGAGGCTCACGGCCAGATAGTCGATCCACGTGTTGTGGCGGATCGCAGCGGCGATCCCGAGGCTGATGCCCACCAGCGAGGCGGCCAGGAAGGCCAGTGCGCCGTAGGTCAGCGAGATCGGGAAGCCCTGCGCGATCACGTCATTCACGCTGCGGTCCTTCTGCACGAAGGAGGGGCCGAAGTCGAAATGCACGACGATGTTGTAGAAATAGTCCCAGAGCTGTTTCCACAGCGGCTGGTCGAGACCGTATTGCGCGTTGATGTTTGCCAGCACCTCGGGCGGCAGCGGCCGCTCAGAGGTGAAGGGCCCGCCCGGGGCGACATGCATCATCAGGAAGGACGCGACGACCAGAAAAAGGATCGTCGGTATCGCGACCAGCAGGCGGCGAATGACATAGCTCAGCATTCTGGAGGATCCGGATAGGGTGCCGCCCCCGCAGCACGGGGGCGGCAGGTTACAGGTGGTTATTCGGCGATCTTGTAGAGATTCTTCGAATACCAGTTCTGTTCCACGTTCTCGGTCGGCCAGTTCCCGACGTCGCTGTCCATCATGTAGACGCCAGCATAGTGGTAGATCGGGATCACCGGCACGTCGGTGGCGATGATCGCTTCGGCTTTGGTGTAAAGCGGCGTGGTGTCCTCGGCGGTCTTCGCGTCGGCCAGCAGCGCGTCATACTCTTCGTTGGCGTATTTGCCGTCGTTGTAGCCCGAGTCGCTCTGGATCAGATCGAGGAAGGTCGAGGCTTCGTTGTAGTCGCCGCACCATGCACCGCGCGCCAGATCAAAGTTCTGCTGGCCACGGGTGTCGAGGAAAACCTTCCACTCCATGTTGGCGAGGTTCGCCTGAACGCCCAGCTTCTGCTTCCACATCTGGGTCATCACCACGGCGATCTTCTCGTGCGCCTCGGAGGTGTTGTAGATGACGTCAAAGCTGAGCGGGTTCTCGGGGCCATAGCCTGCCTCGGCGAGCAGTTCCTTGGCCTTCTCGTCACGCTCCTTCTGGGTCATCTCGGCCATCTCGCTCTTCGGCGGGGTGAAACCGGCAACCGCTTCGGGCGTGAAGCTATAGGCGGGCGGCTCGCCACCGGCCTTGATGTTGTTGGCGATGATGTCGCGGTCCACCGCCAGCGAGAGCGCCTCACGCACCTTCGGATCCTTGAACGCTTCGGGGCCGGAGTCGGACAGGTTGAAGGTGTAGTAGTAGTTGCACAGACGCGGGAAGCTGATCGCTTCCTCGGGGTGCTCTTTCTTCAGACGCGGGAACTGGCCTGCGGGCACATCGGTGCGGTCAAGCTCGCCGGCGAGGTAACGGGTCAGCGCCACGTTCTCGTCGTTGATCACCAGCGCGACGGTCTTGTCGAGGATGGTGTTCTCGTTGTCCCAATACTGCTCGTTGCGCTCACGCACGATACGCTCGCCCGGACGGTACTCGGTCAGCACATAGGCGCCGTTCGAGACGATGTTCTCGGGCTTGGTCCACTCGCCGCCGAACTCCTCGATCACCTTTTGCGGTGCCGGGAAGGTGGTGCCATGGGTGGTCATCTGCGCGAAATAGGGCAGCGGCTGGCTCAGCGTCACTTCGAAGGTATGATCGTCGATGGCCTTCACGCCCAGCTCCGACGGGTCCATGTCGCCCGCAACGATCGCCTTGGCGTTGGCGATCGACATCAGCTCCATATACCACTGGTAGGGCGATGCGGTCGCCGGATCGACGGCACGGCGCCATGCATAAGCGAAATCACCGGCGGTCACCGGATCGCCGTTCGACCATTTCGCGGTGTCGCGCAGGTGGAACGTGTAGGTCAGCTTGTCGTCGCTGACGTCATAGCCGGTGGCGACGCCGGGCACGAGGTTGCCTTCCTCATCCTGGTTCATCAGGCCTTCGAACAGGTCGCGCACCACATCGGCGCCGTCGACATCCTCGACGATCTGCGGGTCGAGCGAGCTTACGTCGTCGAGCAGACGGTAAGTGAAGGTCTGGTCCGCCGCCAGTTCCTCGCCCGTTTCCGGGTGGGTCGCTGCGGTGGCGGGGGTCATGGCGCCTGCGAGCATGGTGCTCGAAAGAAGTGCCGTCAAAGTCAGTCGCGAAATGCGGGTCAATGTCCTCTCCCTGTGACGATGAAACCTGCGGTCCCGATGGCGCGTCCAGCGCCGGGACCCGCACGCCCCAAAGCCGCGGGGCATGCGAATTGCGGCAAAATAACCGTCCCAACCTCGCCCGCAATGCACCAACGAGTGATGACGTTACGTTGCGCAACTTCCCGCAGAAAAGCTGCGTAAACCGGGCCTTAAAACGCATCAAATTGCCGATTTCACTCGGCTGCTGCAATTCCGTAACCGCGCAAACGGCCCCCAAAAGGCGCCGCCCGGAAAATGTGCATGGGTCGCTCGGGCCGGGGTTGGGCCTCAGTGCTGCGGCCAAGAAAACAAGGGTGATTCGGCTCGATATGCTTAGGCCTTTGGCGGCGTAGCGCAGGCATCGAGCCCGAGATATGCAGGAAATGGGCCGTCGGGCACAGCACCGCCGCCCATGCGCTAGGCGTCGTATCGACCCAAATCAAAATAGCTCCCGAAAGCTCTTCAGGACAACCACGAGGGGCCGCGCCTCTGCGGCTCGATAGAAGCCAGGCCTCTTTGGTTTGCGCGATAAGGGTACCGCAGAAACGCAAAAAGCAGCCTGACTGGCTGCTTGTAGGTGTTTGGATTTATGGGGTCGACTGGTTGCGGGAGTAGGATTTGAACCTACGACCTT